>NZ_SJPT01000003.1:145763-496226 GCF_007860095.1 Novipirellula galeiformis
TTCCCGCCGCACCTGAGACAAGCGGTAGAGGCTGCGGGATTGCTCAAACATGTGACCAGCCACACTTTCCGGCACTGCTTCGCCACTCATTTGCTGTGGAACGGAACGGACATTCGCCAGATCCAGAATCTGTTGGGGCACGCCGACATCAAGACGACTGAAATCTATACCCATGTGGACAATCGTGTTGGGCCCGTGGTCGTCAGCCCGCTGGATCGATTGCATGCCGACGCCATTTGAAGACCGCCGGAAAGCCGATTTTAGCTGCACTGCCTGACGCTTGAGTGGACCTCCGGTCCCTTGGGTGGCGACCCAATTGATACCCACTGCAAGGATCTCGGAAGCAGATTATTGGCAATCCGCTGGGGAGTTGCAAGTGAATTGTCCGGATTTCTTATCGCCAGGGTGGGAGTTTCGCCAGCGCGAGGACCGGGGGCGGCGTAGCCATCCGCGTGGACGCTACGGTTTCACGGCCAGCGATTTGTTTGGTCGGCCCCTCACCCCCAACCCTCTCCTCGAAAAAGCGGGGCGAGGAGAGCTAGTTTTAGCGGGCTGATGGTTCTTGGCTGGCGGCGATCGCGGCGTCGGCGGCAATCGTTCCGATTTGTCCGGCCAACGCATTAACGCTGCCCTTGCCATCAGGGTGCACTCGGTTGCTCAAGAAGATTACATAAAGCCCCAATTCCGGATCGATCCACAACGCCGTCCCGGTGAACCCACCATGCCCAAACGCAGACGAGGTCATCGTCTTGCCGCGATTGGATGAGTACCCCGATTGCTTGTCCCAACCGAGACCGCGGATGCCATCGCCAGGAACGGCATACGCCGCAGTCATCGCGTCAAAGGCTGTGCGTGATAGGATCGTGGTCTCACCGCTGCTGCCATGATTCGTCATCACGTTGGCATAACGCGTAAGATCCGCTGCGGTGCTAAACAATCCCGCGTGTCCAGCGACTCCACCCAATGCGTAAGCTCTCGGATCATGCACTTCGCCTCGCATCCATTGCCCCTTGCGACGTTCCGTGGCCGCGGCGCGGTCGTGTAACGAGGCATCGGGCAGGTAACCCGTTTCCCGCATCCCCAGCGGAACAAAGATGTTTTTCTGTGAGAACGCATGCACATCCTGGCCCGTCTTCCGCTGTACCACTTCGGCCAACACAATGAAGCCGACATCGGAGTAACGGAACCGTTCCTCCGGGGTGTAATTGAGCCCCAGGTTCATCACGTTTTCCATCGCCTTTTCAGCGTTATCGACGTAGTCCGCCATGGCGTTGTCGGGGATCAAACCGCTGGTGTGCAACAACAATTGTTTGATCGTGATCTCCTCTTTGCCGTGATTGGCAAATTCGGGCAAGTGTTTCGAAACGGGGTCTGCGAGCGTGATCTCCCCTCGATCAACCAGGATCATCACACTGGTCGCCGTCGCAATCGGCTTGGTCAACGAGGCAAGGTCAAAGACCGTGTCCTTTGTCATCCGCAGGGGAGTCGGTTGCAGTTGTCGATGACCATAAGCGCGCTGGAACACGACGTGGTTTTGAAACCCGATCGTGACCACGGCACCGGGCAACTTGCCTTCGTCGATCGCGTCGTTCACCAACGCATCAATCGCTTCGAAACGCGTTGCGTCAATGCCCGACGATCCCAAGGGCGTCGCATCGGAGGCGAACAGGGATCCCCCGGAGAGCAGGAAGACCACCGCGAAACATCGACCCAGGTTACTTTGATTCATAAAAAGCTTTCGATTCATCATCAACCACACCAAGCGAGTCGGGGAATTTAGAGGGAGCTGGGGATCCAACAAGATTGGCCCCAAATCGGTACGGATAGAATCCACAAGTGTTTTGTTAAGTTTAAACGTTGGGATGCCTTACGCAGTAGTGGAGCTTGCGAAGACGCCCCCTGTTGTTGGGGGTGGAAGGATCTTTTGCAAGATCCACTATCTCAAGACCACAGCCCGACGTCGCACTCGATTTCAAACCCGCAACGCCTCCTCTTCATCCTACTCTTCATCTCAATCCCGGCAGCGCAACCGCGATGGACCATCACCGACCGAAACCGATCAGGATTAAGAGTTAAGCAGGTAGGCAGGAGCCTTTCGTTAGATTAGCCGTTTTGGCGTTAGCTACGGTTCAAGCGGTTCAAGCGGGGCTAACGCCCAATGGCTAAAGGGATCTCACCCAATCATTCCTGCCTGCCTGCTTAAAGGGGGACAACGCCATGCGACCGTCCGTTGCACGGTGCTGCATCCTCGCCCACGCGAGGTGAGTCATCGGCACCGAGTCCTGCTGCGCCAAAATCACCGCTTGTTTAAGGTCTAGAGCGTGGTACTGCTCTTGAGCACGGGGACCAACAGCGCCATGACGACCGCCAGCACCAACACGGCCATGATTAACAACATGATCGGTTCGAGCAAGCGAACGAACAGATCAAGGCGGCGAAACGTGCGTTTTTCCAGCGAGTCTGCGATCTCCGGCAACACCCGATCGAGCGAGTTACTCTCCTCACCGACGCTGATCATTTCCGTGACACTCACCGGCATGTAACCGGACGATCTCAGTGGAGACGCCAGACTTTCGCCGCTGCGAATATTCTCGGTCGCGTTGGCGATCGATTTACTCAACAAGCGATTGCCCGTCGCACTGCGGCTGATCTCCAGCGATCTTAGGATCGGCACCCCGTTGCCAAGCAAAGTCCCCAGCACGCGACAGAACCGCGCGACCGCCAAGTTCATCAAAATGTCGCCCAGCACCGGGATTTTTAACTTGATCCGATCGGCCCATTCCTGACCGGCTTCGCTACTGAGCTTGACTTTCAACAAAACCAAACTGGCGACCATCAACAGTAAGAACAGCCACCCCCAGTTTTGGAGAAATTGGCTAAAGCTGAGCAGCGCTTCGGTGGCCCACGGCATCTCGCCTTTGCGACGCAGACGTGTGAACAACATCTCAAATTTCGGCACGAAGAAGACCAGCAAGGTCACGATCACAACCGAACCGACCGAAAACAAGAACACCGGATAAGCCATCGCGCTGACGGTTCGTCCTTTCAAATCCTCCTGCAATTCGGTGAACGTGCCAACGCGATCGAGTGCATCTTCGAGGAATCCACCTTCGGTTCCAGCGCGCACCATGTTGGTCCCCATGTCGCTGAACACTCCCGGATAGCGGGCCATTGTTTGTCCAAGTGTTTCCCCCTCTTCGACGCGGGCACGGACATCCGCCACGACTTCCTTCAAGACCGCGTTGGAGGTTTGTGTGCCGAGGATATTGAGCGAGCGAATCATCGGCACGCCGCTGCGCAATAGCGAAGCGAGTTGCCCGTAAAAGATCGCCATCGTTTGTCCATTCACCTTTTGACGACGATTGAACAAACTGGCCAGTGTCGGCGATTTACTTTTGGCAACATCGCTGACTTTGACTGGAAACAAAGACCGTTCGGCCAGAATCGAGGTGACCTCGCGCTCCGTGCTCGCTTCGACGGTTCCGTTGACCTGTTTTCCGGTCAAGTCGCGGGCGGTGTAAGCAAAGGTTGGCATGGAGGAAGCGAGTGGAAAGGGGAAAGGGGAAAGGGGAAAGGGGAAAGGGGAAAGACAAGGAGACAAGGAGACAAGGAGACAGGGAGACAGGGAGACAGGGAGACAAGGAGACAGGGAGATGGGGAGATGGGGAGAGGGGTTAAGCGATCGCTTCGCCCTTGGTGACGCGGAGCACTTCGTCGACACTCGTTTGGCCTGCGATTACTTTGTCCCAGGCGTCCATTCGCAACGTTCGCATCCCATTCTTGACCGCTTCGCGTCGAATGTCCCAACTACTGGCTCGATCTTGAGCGAGTTGGCGAATGGTATCCGAGGTGACCAACAACTCATAAATCCCCATTCGGCCTGCGTAACCAACTTGGCGGCATTCGCGACAGCCAACGTTTTGGTAAATCACCGCATCGCCAGCTCGATCCCAAGGAAAGTCGCTGGGGAATTCCGATTTAGCTGCGGTGCTCGGTGTTTTGCAATGTTTGCACAAGCGTCGCACCAAGCGTTGGGCCAAGACCGCTTCGACGGTCCCGGCGACCAGGAATGGCTCGACCCCCATATCGCCCATTCGCGTGAACGCTCCGGCGGCATCGTTGGTATGCAACGTGCTAAAGACCAAGTGCCCGGTCAGCGATGCTTGGATCGCGTTTTCGGCGGTTTCAAGGTCGCGAATTTCTCCGACCAGCACGACGTCGGGGTCATGCCGCAGAATACTTCTCAACGAAGCCGCGAAGGTTAGCCCGATTTTGGAGTGCACTTGAATTTGATTGATCCCGTCGAGCTGATACTCCACGGGATCTTCGGTCGTGATGATCTTGGTTTCAGGACTACGGATTTGTAACAAGCTGCTGTACAACGTCGTCGTTTTCCCGGAACCGGTGGGCCCGGTGACCAGCACGATGCCGTGCGGGTATTCGATGATTTTGCTGAACACGCGGTAGATCTCGGGGTTCATTCCCAACCCTTCGAGATTGAACACCATCGACGACTTGTCCAACACCCGCATGACGAGACCTTCGCCATGGATCATCGGGATCACGCTCAGCCGAATATCGACTTCGCGTCCGTGCACGCGTAATTTGATGCGTCCGTCTTGCGGCAACCGTTTCTCGGCAATGTTCATCCGCGCCATGATTTTCAAGCGGCTAATGATGGCTGCTTGAAAACGATTGATTTCTGGAGGCGCCGGTTGCGGATGCAAGATCCCATCGATGCGATAGCGAATTTGGATCCCATCGGATTGCGTTTCGATGTGAATGTCACTGGCACGCGTCTCGATCGCTTCGAGCAGAATCTCGTTGACCAAACGAACGACCGACGCTTCTTGAGCCATCTCGCTCAATTCGCTGCCGTCGGATTCAAACGCATCGAGCAATTCGACGTCATCGTCCACCACGGCCGCCATCAATCCTTCGACCGTTTCGCTACCGACGCCGAGGTGTTGTTTCACCAATCTCGCAATTTCGGCGCGTTCGGCCACGACCGGGATAATGTTCTTTCCCGTCGCGGCACTGGCTTCATCGAGCGGGTAGAGATCCAAGGGATCCGACGTCGCTACGACGATCGAACCATCTTGGAACGCAATCGGAAACAGCGATTGACGATAGATCAATTTTTGCGGAAATCCCTCCAGCGCCTTCAGATCGATCTCAGCTTCGCGGAGGTCGATGTAATCGAGCCCCACCTCTTCGGCAAGCGCTTCGAGCGCATCGCGTTCGGCGACAAAGCCCAATTCGATCGCCGCTTGGACCACGCTGGGTGAATCGCTTTGGCGACTTTGCTCGAGTTGTTCTGGGGTGAGCAAGCCACGTCGCTTCAGGATCTCACCAGCATGCATGATCATCGTTTTGAACTTTCGGTCAAATTTTTGAGGCAAACGGCCATCGCGGACACGCTTTGAAGTTGCGGGGTTGTTCATTACCCACAGCGTTGGCTTTTCATCACCCGTCACGTCCGCGAGGGAGAATCGATCTTGATTTGATCCCTCGTTGACGCATCGGGTTGTGATCGTTTGGAATCGGTATCAGCGACCACGTTGCGTGGTTCACGCAACGCTCCCTTCATGGGGTGAAGCTTAGCGTCCTCGGCCACCGCCGCCGCCACCAGCGCCGCGTTGGCCACCCCCGCCGCCCGCTGCAGCGGGCCCGCCGGCTCGGTTACCGCCTCCGCGAGCACCGCCTCCGCCTCTTCCGGCCCCGTTCTCTCCGCCACCACGCATCGCCCGAAACATCTCGATTCGGCGTTGGATGTCGTCAGAACTCGGTGTGGTCGCATTGGTTGCGGGAGACCCGGTGTTGGTTTTTCCATCGGAGGTCGTGGAGGAGGACGATGTTTTCACACTCGCTCCGAGGATGGATTCGAGCGCTTGTTTGACGACATCGGCTTTGATGTCCCCTTTGAGTGTAACGACTTCGACGCGTTCCTCACTCTGCATTCCGCCTTCGTCCAGCGCGATCACCAATTGCCGCACTTCGTTAAAATCTTGGGGGGTCGCGATCACGACCAACGAATTGCTTCGTTCGTCGACGGAGACGATGATTTTAGCAGGTTCACTTTGGGCTTTCGCTCCTCCGCCACCGCTTCCGCCACGGCCCCCACCGCGAAGCGCCGCAATGATCTCTTGCGGATTGGGTTGTCCGCCCCCACGGTTTGCTTCGGAGGCTGATTTCATGCGATCGGCAAACACACTTTTGACCACTTCGGCGACACTTTTGGCGTCTTGGTAAATGACGGGAATCAAGGCGGGTTTGGCGACGACTTCGACATCCTCGGGGCTCTCTTGGATGTCGAGTTTGCGCAAAATGATTTCAATGGTTTCAAGATCGATGGGGTTAGCTTGCACGATTAAGGCATTCAGTCGTGCGTCGGGAACGATGCTGACCGATCCCGAGCTGGTCAGGATCGATTTCGCCGACGATTCGCTATCGCCCCCTCCTCCACCGCCGCCCATTCCGAGCAACCCCATCATGCCGCCGCCAAGGCCCCCTAGGCTGCTGCCGAGCGAATCGGTCACCGACGCCATCGAGCTGTCTCCGCCTCCCAGGATGCTGGCGATCAATTCCGCCGTCGTATCGGCCTTGGCGTACTTAAGCCAAAAAATCGTGGGTAAACTTGCTTGCACGTTACTGGACGATGCAAACGATCCCATCAATGCTTCGAAGGCATCGAGCGCCTCGGTGTCCTCGGAAGCGACAATCATGCCCGCGGGCGAGAATTGGATGACGATATCGGATCCTTGGAAATCAAAACGTATCTCTGGATTACCGGTGGATGCATCCGACGCCGTCGCTTCTTCTTGTAACGGCGTCGCGACCAATTGGTAACCCGCACTGCGATCCGGTCCGCCAGCAACGACCGTTGGCTGGGCGGAACGCCTCACTCCGGTGCGACTGTCGATGGGCAAGGCAGGAGCCGCTTCCTTGGAGCGGTTCGTTTCAAACGGCATTTCTCTTTGACTCGCCCCGGCACCCTCGGGTGTTTTCTCGGGATGGACACGTCGCTCAGGCATTTCGCTACCGGATGAGGCGGGTGTACCGGCGGTGCGAATCGTACGGATATCGTTCTTGCGACCGAGCGTGGACCAAACGCTCTGGACTTGGCGAAGCGCGTCCTCCGCAGCCTGGCCGGTGTAAGGCAACACGCGAACTTTGTCGCTCATGTTCCCGAGCACATCTTCGCCTTCGAGTTCGCCGATCAATTTTTCAATCATCGCGATGTCATCTGGTTTGCCGCGAATCCACAATCGTCCGGTCAACGGATCCCCGTCCACGATCGGCCCGCCAGTGTTTTCGGCGGTCACTCCAAAGAATTTATTGATGGTCAAAAGGGCCTGTGCCGGGTCAAGCCGCCGAAGCGTGATGACTTTAAAGTCCTGACCGCTGCCTTCGAGTTTGGCGATGGTCGCGGCAATCATCGACTGAGTTTCGGGACGCGCGTAGGCCACAATCGCGTTGGTTTTCGGGTCGATCGCAATCCGAGTCTCCGGCGTCCCCGCCAACAAGGTTTGCAGCACGTCGAAGACCGTCGCGGAATCCGCTGTCTTGACCCGATGCGTCTCGAAGACGGGAATCGCAACGTCGGCTTGCGTATTGGGGTCGGCGGTGACCAACGGCTTGTCGGCTTTTAACAGAATGCTTTCCAATAAGGCAACTTTGCCAGGCAATCCGGTGGCGTAAATGCGTTCGCCATACAGCCCCACCGAAAGTCGAATTTCGTCGTTTGCGTTTTGTCCGGGGTCGAGTCCGATCAAGGGGCGAGCGATCTCGAGCATTTCGTCACTGCCGCGATGTTGCAACACAATTTCAACGACGGTCGAATCGGCTTGGCGTGCATTTTCAAGCAATTGGCGAATCGCAAGCAGTTTGGCAACCGTCTCGGTCACCTTGACCTGCCGCGCCGAGTCCAACACGATCGTGCGTCCCCAGGGACCGACCAGTTGTGCGATTTCTTGACGAGCCGCGTCAGGAGTGAGGCTGCCGAGCGGGAACACACAGCTGACGATGTCGCTGCGACTGCGGCCGTCAAGTTCATCAAGCGTCACCAACTCGGCCACTTCGCTAATCAGGTTAGCGGCGTTTTCAACTTCCAAATCGATCAACAACAACATCCGGCCGCGACGGACCAGGGCATAACCACGATCGAGCAGCAAGCGGTTCAAAATATCGAGGCTCTCCGCTGCGTTGTAAGTGCGACTCGGGTCCACATAGTTCACCGTGCCAGCGGGAAAGCGATCGATTTGCAGCGACAGATCGGCTTGCTCGGAAAACCACTCCAAAACGTCCTTCCAACTGGCTCCGGAAAAGTTGAAGACGAAGCCCTCCTCCGACTTCACCGTGTTGTCGATCGCGGTGGACTCCGCCGGCGAAGCTTGCACAGGAACGGCTTGCATCGCAGCAGCGGGCTGGTTTTCCGCGGCAGCAGGCTGGGTTTCCACAGCAACGGGCTGGGTTTCCGCAGCAGCGGGCTGGGTTTCCGCAGCAGCGGGCTGGGTTTCCGCAGCAGCGGGTTGGGTTTCCGCAGCAGCGGGTTGGGCGGACGGCGACGGAGCGGCGTTCGAATCCGCAGCCGCAACCGCGGGGACGTCTGCGGTCGAACTGGCCTCCGCGGGCGTCTCCGCTGGGGCTGATATCTCGGCCGGAACGGGCGTCTCGGGAGTTTGTTGAGACGCATCGGACTGAGGAGCCGCCACCGCAATCGAGGGAAGCGGGGAGGTCAGGATTGCGACGACGATAAAAAAGAGCGAATATTTCATGCTCGAAAAAACAAATCCGTGGAAGAGGAAGCCACTTGGACGCCGAAGCAGCGAATTAGAACAGGCCATCTCGGCCGCTTCGTCACCCGATTATCTTAATCACTTTCACCTGAATTCCTCGCTGCGAGCCATCGACCTGGGGGCAAGAAACGGGCATTTGCGATGGGGTGACCGATTATGCAGGCCTTCACGCGGAACTCAGCAGTAGCTTTAACCCCTCCGAAACAGAGAAGTTTCTAGAGAAAGTGATCGATTTGGGGGTTTTAGCAAAGCGCCGTGGATTGAAGCCGTGGATTGAAATCGCCTACGCTCCCGTTCCTTCGTCCCGGTTGGGAACGCCCCATTCGATTTCCCTGCGGCGAAGCACCAGAACGACAAGGCAGCGGCCCGCAGGGCCCCCGCCCCCCAAGGTCGCTAAGCCGACGGCAACGCTTTGCTGATCGACTTGCTAATAGGCGTCAACGTTTTGCTAACGAAGGCGTCTGCCAATCGGCGTTCCAGCTTCCCCCGTTAGGCGGTCGGGTTGCCAGCAGGCTGCGGGGGTGCCCAAAAATCAGACGTAGCCCTGACGAACGAAAAAAGCCAACCTCGCAGTCGAGGTTGGCTTTCAATCGTGGGGCTTCGCAACAAGCGAGGCTTGTCGCATGATTTTAAGCTTGCGATGCTCTTGGCGACTTGCGTGGGAAATCGCTTTTGATCGCAGGCTTAGTTATCGATACAGGTTTCCAAGAAACGGGCGAGACGGTGGAAGTCGCTGCCTTGCTCGATAAAGCGAACCTTGGTGACCAAGGTTTCGGGATCGACAAGTTTTTCGAACGGAACGAAGTGCAAATCGAACTGTCCGCTGACCGAAACCATGACGCCGTTGAGTCGCTCTTCGACCAGGGCGCGGTAGGCACCGACACCGAGTTGCGAGCCGAGCATGACGTCGTAGGCTTGCGGAGGTGCACAACGAGCTTCGTAACCCAGTTGCAATCCGTTGACCTTGCGTGTCTTTCCGGTGCGTTCGTTGTATCGCTCGCTGATCATCGCGGACATCATTGACGACAAATTGATCGACGAGATGTTGATGTGTCCATGGTCATCGCGGCTGACGCCTTCGAGGTACTTCGTCGGCAGGTACTCGGCCATGCCTTCGGCGATCACGATGGTTCCGTATTGGCGACCTTCGCGTTCGCGAGCGAGCATCATGTCGACCATTCGATCGATGACTCGGTCAAGCGCCATCACCTTGCGAGATTCGCCGGTTTCTTGGTTGACGATTTCTTCGTCAGCCAACGCGCCACAAATATCTTCGACACTCAACACCATGCTGGCTTCGCCGGCGATCGCGGCGCCGTAAGCGAGCCATCCGGCGCTGCGTCCCATCGCTTCGCAGAGGAAATACGACCGACCGGCGGCAGCGTCAAAGTTCAGGTTGCGAATTTCTTCGGCCAAGGTTTCCACGGCGGTGAAGAAGCCGAACGTAAAGTCGATCCCCGAGTAATCGTTGTCGATGGTTTTGGGCAGATGCACAATCGGGAAACGTCGCGCGTCAACGGGCAAGTTGTCTTGGAACAACTTCAGTTTGTTGGCGGTCTTGAGCGTGTCATCGCCACCGATCGAGATCAGGGCGTCGACTTCGAGCGAGCAGAGACCTTCGTACACGCGTCGCAGCGGGGCGACGAGCTCGGGGTCTTTCAGATGTGCTGGCGAGCTGACGTGTTTGCCGGGGTTGGTGCGGGCCGTGCCGATCATGATCCCGCGACTCGAGCGTGCATTGGTCAGCGAATCGTGAGTGAAACGGATGTAGTCGGCGCCTTCTTGCAGCGGGCCTGCGGCGGTGTATTCCGCGAGTCGGCTGTAACCATGCTTGATTCCGAAGACCTGAGCCCCTTCTTCGAGAAACGAAAAGGCGGCGGTCGAAATCACTGCATTGGCCGCCGGTGCGGGACCGCCTGCGAACAAGATGGCAACGCGTTTGATATCCACAATTTGTTGATTGGCCATGGAGCGATTTCGTTTGTTGGTAAGGAGTTAAGTGGTGGGGAACAGCTCAATGCTTCACCGCCGATTTTAGGGATCGTTGGCTTTTCGCCAAGATGGGAGGAATTCGGCTCGGAGGGAGATCCCCTGTGGAGTGGGTCGAGTGAGGCAGCGTGGTTGCCATTGCGCGGCGGGTAAGGCAACACGTCGCGCCTTGGCATTGAAAATGAGCGTGATCGTAAAATGAGCATGATCGAATTTGCTTCGATCGCGACCCCAAAGCGGTCTCGCTATGCATCCCAGAGCAACGCTTCTTCGATCGCGGCCTCGTATTCCAAGTCGGTCAGTTCGAGGATTTCTCGCATTTCCGCCAAGATTTCGAGCTGTTTCGGTTCGAGTTTCCCCTCGGCCGATGCGGCTAAGAACATCGCTTGCAAGGCACGCATCCGCTGATCTTGGGTCCAGCCTCGCGAGGTCGTTAACACGTAGTTTTTGGCGAGGATTTTGTTTTCCCTAGCAATACTGCACAAACGTCCCAATTCTTCGCGATCGATGGGCTGCTCTAGCAGATGATTGGCGATCGTTTGCAAGGCATCAATCTCATTTTCGCTGATTTCGCCATCCGCCAGCACGACGAGCACCGCCGAGCGAATCGCTTCATCAAGAAATTGCGATTCGACGGTCGCTTCGTGGGTTTCACGATCCATGCTCAACACGCTCTGGTCCCACGTGCTGCGGCAACTGTCGCATTGCACGAACTCTTCGGCCGCACCGATCGGCACGGTGGGGACGAAATAAAGCGTTAAAAAGGGGCGTCGGGCACGCAAACGAAACGATTGCGGTGTCCGACAGGCCGGGCAGTAAAAATTGCCACGATCACGCGTCCGCGTCAAATTCATCGTGCCAATGAGGATCATATTGAGAACGGGGAAATGAGGAATCGGAGAGGGGAGACGCCACAAGATTCAGAATGGGTAGTTTACCAAGTGTTTAACGGTTAGTTGGGTCTATGACGGGACGGATTAGCGTGATTGGACGGATCACGACGGATTGATTGGGGGCAAATCAGGCGAAGTTCCGAATAAGAGCGATAACAAGTGAAGCTTTCTCTTTCATTTTAAGTTCGCTCGCCCACTTTAGGCGTCGTTCGCCCCGCGATCGACGCCGCAACGTAACGCACCATGTCCATTCTTCCCGTCTCGGCAAATCGAACGAACACTCCGTTGATGAATCAGCGGATGTTGTTCCAGCTCAACGCAGATCAGCTTGCGCTACAACACCAGTACGATCAACTATCGTCGGGACGCAGCGTGTTGAAGATTTCGGACAATCCGGCTGCCGCGAACCGCGCGTTGGGGCTCAACCGCGGCATCGACCATGGCAACCAAATGGTGCGCAATGCGAATTCGACGATCGGCTACTACGATACGGCCGATCGTTCGTTAGCCAGCGTCGACAACGCGTTGATTACCGCTCGGGCAACGGCGGTTCAAGGTGTGGAGACGATCAATTCGCAAGACGAACGCGACGCGATGGCATTAACGATTCGCGAAACGATCAATAACGTCTTTGCGGCGGGTAACGCGATGTTCCGCGACCAACAATTGTTGGGCGGAATTTTGAACGATGGGAATGCCTACAATTTCGTTGACGGTGACATCGTTTACTCGGGCCGAGACGCGATCGGCCAGACGATGCTCGGCTCGGGAGAGTTATCGGCATTGAACGCCACGGCCGCTGAATCACTGGGGACCAACAACGTCTTTTTGAAGGGCGAACCGCTCGGCGCGGCACTCGACTACAACACCCGCTTGGTCGATATGCGAGGCGGTATCGGCGTCGCCCCAGGGGTGATTGAATTGTCCGGCGGCGAGGGTTCGGTCCAGGTCGATTTGAGTAACGCGGCGACGATTGGTGACGTTGCCGACGTGCTTTCAAAAGTCCAATTGGATGGACGCCCCTTGTCGGTGACGATCGGCGACGATTCGCTAAAGATCGCTTACGCCGATGATTTGCCGGGCACGTTGGCGATCCAAGACACCAAGGGCAGCACGCTCGCACGGGATCTATCGATTTTGAATCCAGGCGGTTTGACCGCGCCACCCATCATCGGGGATCGATTGACCCCACGCTTGACCACCAACACCAAGATTGAAGACTTGGCGTTCGGTGCCGGGATCGATTTGAGCGGGGGCATCACGATCAAACAAGGCAACCAGAGTTTTGCGATCGATTTTTCGGAAGCCAAAACGATGGGCGATGTGTTGATTGCGATCAACCGCAGCGGTGCCGATGTGCACGCCGAACTAAATGATACCGATGGCAGCATTCAATTGCGTGCGTTGCGCAGCGGTGTCGATTATTCGGTGGGCGAAAATGGTCAATCGGCGGCGCAGGAATTGGGGATTCGCTCGGCAACCGAAAACACCACGCTGAAGGAACTCGGACGCGGACGCGGCGTCGTGCTCAACCCCAATAGCGAAGATCTCGTCATCACCCGTCCTGATGGCGTCGTCCTCAGTTTGGACCTCGAGGGTGCCGAGACGATTGATGATGTCATTCAATTAATTCGCAACCATCCGAACAACCAAGATACCTCGCGGATCCTGGTCGGTTTGAACACGATCGGCAACGGGATTGAATTGCAAGCACCGCCGGGGGCCGAACCGATGTCGATTCGCCAACCGCAATGGAGTAACGCTGGCACGCGATTGGGGTTGATCCCCGAGGGGCAAAGCGAAGCGTTTGGAGAAACGGTCGGTAGCGTGAACCAGATTGCCGGTGAGGACTATATGCCTCGCGACGCGGGGGGGGCACTCGACACACTGCTGCGACTCGAAACGGCGATTCGCGACGGGGATATCCCTGAGATCGAACGTTTACAAGCGCGCGTGGATGCCGACCTCGACCGAGCCAGTCGGACACGGGGTCGGATCGGCGTCTGGACGCGGAACTTGCAAGATTTGAAAGACGCATCGGAAACGACGGTGATTCAGTTAAAGGATCAATTGTCCAACGAGGTTGACGCCGATTTGGCGACCTTGATCAGCGAATTGAGCCAACGACAACTCTCGATTGACGCATCGATGCGGATCATTGGCCAAGCTTCACAAACGACGGTGCTGAACTACTTGTAACGATTTTAACGATTCGTTTCATTTTGATGGTGGCGCCGCCGATAAAGAGAGTGGAAGGTTTTTGCAGAGACCTTTCTGTCATACACAGGCCTTTCTGTCAAAAAGCCCCACGGTTATCGGGAACGAATGGACATGAGAATCGACACGAATCGTTTTGGAACGTTGCAGATCAACGCAGACGAGTTGTTTCTCTTCCCTCAGGGGTTGATTGGCATGGAAACGCTTCGCCAGTGGGCGTTGCTGCCGGACCCCGAGAGTCCGTCGGTGGCATGGCTGCAAAGCGTCTCGCGCAGCGACCGTGCGATTCCGTTGGTCAGCCCTCGTGCGTTCTTTCCCGATTATCGAATCCACCTCCGGCGACGTGAGCTGAGCGGTCTTCATTTGCGCAGCGACTCGGAAATGTACGTGATGACGACCGTCTCAGGACGCGAAGGAAATATGACGACCAACCTTCGCGCCCCCATCTTGTTGAACTTGCTCCACCGGTTGGGATGCCAAGTGATCGCGGACAACGAGTTGCCGATCCAGCAGAGTCTGAGCATCGCTCACGCTACGATCGGTGCGAGCGCGTCCCCCCTCCGCCAAGCGGCCTAATCGCCACTTGCGGCGATTCGCATGCCCGACGCGCGGCGTGCTCATCGAGCTGGCCTGTTGAGCTAGCCTGTGAAGCTGGGCTATTGAAGCTGGCCTATCGAGCTGGGCTATCGAAGCTGGCCCAACCAGCTGTCGATTGGGCCGGTCCGTTGCCCGAGGGAGCGATGCTGGCCCTCGACATGGCTGTAAGTCGCTGAGATCTTCACTACGGCCACGACAACGCTGTTGGATCTTCCTGAAGATCCGCAAGTGCCTTAAGCTGTGTCAATCACGTTGCCCCCAGGGGGTCCACCGTTGAACGCAAGCGCACCGCACGAGAGAAGACAGCAATATGGCACATACCATCGTAATTTTTGGCGCCTCAGGCGACTTGACCAGCCGGAAACTGATTCCGGCGTTGTATGTCATGTTTACCAAAAAGCGATTGCCCGAGGGCTCTCGGATCGTGGGGGTTTCTCGCAGCCATTTTGAGCACGAGCAGTGGCGTGAATTGTTGCGATCGACCACGGAGCAATTCGCTGGCGAGGCGTTTAATGCCGAGACCTGGAATCGCTTCAGTGAGAACGTGTTCTATCAGGCGGGGGACATCAAGGATCCCGATGACTTCCGAAGTCTCGCATCCTTCCTTGAAACGATCGAACCGCAAGAGAACTCTGGCCGGGTCTACTACTTGTCGACCATGCCGCAATTGTACGAAGAAGCGATCAAACAACTCGGTGCTGCGGGATTAGCCGACGACACGGATGGCTTCCGCCGGGTGATCATTGAAAAGCCGTTCGGCACCGATTTGCAAACGGCTCAAAACTTGAACCGTTCGATCCACACCGTCTTTCGTGAAGACCAGATCTATCGCATCGATCATTATCTCGGCAAGGAGACGGTCCAGAACATCTTTGCGTTGCGGTTTGCCAACAGTATTTTCGAGCCAATTTGGAATCGCCGGTACGTCGACAACATCCAAATCACGGCAGCCGAAGAGGTCATGATTGGTCGCCGAGCGGGTTATTATGACACGTCAGGCATTTTGCGTGACATGTTCCAGAATCACATTCTACAGTTGATGATGATCACCGCGATGGAACCGCCGGCGCGTTACGATGCCGCGATGGTGCGTGACGAGAAAGTCAAAGTGTTGCACAGTATTCGGCGGATGACCGGCGGCGACTTTGCCGCGAACACGGTGCGTGGCCAATACGATGGCTATTTGAACGAAGAGGGTGTGCCCAAAGGAAGCCAAACCGAAACCTTTGCCGCGATCAAGCTGTATTGTGACAATTGGCGTTGGAAGGGAGTTCCGTTCTACCTGCGAAGTGGCAAAGGCATGTCCTGTCGCACGACACAGATTGTGATCCAGTTCAAGAATGTGCCGCACATTTTGTTTGGCGAAAAAACGCGAGAGCCTTTGGGCAATCGTTTGGTGATTCAGGTCCAACCGGCCGAAGGCATCCAATTGCACTTTGAAACCAAGGTGCCTGATTCGGAAATGAAGACGCGGACGAGCACGATGGACTTTAGTTTCCGCCATGCCCCGGGTGGCAATTCGATGCCAGATGCTTACCAACGCTTGCTGGTGGATTCATTAACCGGAGACGCGAGTCTGTTTGCTCGAAGCGATGAAGTCGAATTGGCGTGGGGAATCATTGACCCGATCATCGCAGCTTGGCGAAGTCCCGCGGCGCCTGATTTGTTCACCTACGAGCCAGGGCTGTGGGGACCGGACGAAGCGAAATCGTGGATGCAGAACCAGCATCGCGAATGGTTCGACGTCTGTCCCGTGCTCTAAACCGCTGGCCTGTGCTCTACCGCTGGCGGAGCAGTCCTTTGGCATCACTCGACTAACGGCAAGCCGATCCTAGGGGAGCCGTCCGGATTTGTCTTTATCCGCCGTGTTGCCCCGACGCTCGCCATCGTCTGGGCGCTCGCCATTATCAGCGTTCGCCCATCTTTCACCTTGGGCATCTTTCACCTTGGGCATCTTTCACCTTGGGCATCTTTCACCTTGGCTCAGTGTGATGGTCTACCGAGCGGGTGCATCGTTGGGCATTTTCGCTGGCCCCCCAAGCGGCATTTCCATCAAGCGGTGCCGTCTGGGCGTTGGATGATCGCAGGGCTGTCATTCTCGACATCTCAAACGCCCCCTGCCGCCCTTCTCTCCTCCTCTCCTTCTCTCCTCCTCTCCTTCTCTCCTTGTCTCCTTGTCTCCTTGTCCCCTTGTCTCCTTGTCTCCTTGTCTCCTTGTCCCCCTCCCACTCCCCCCTTTCCGCTACCGGTTATCGCGGTCGCATCTGTCCTAGCGGGGCGAGTGAAACCAGGTTGACTTTTTCACCCAGTCAAGGTTTGGCGAATAGGTCGAGTTTGTCGAAGCCACATCTATCACCCGTCATGGGCTGACATTGATTCGTAGCAATGTCGATTCGATGACGTCGGTGCGCTTGATGGATCGAACCTCCCAATACGTCGGGTTTGGCAAGATCAAGGCATGATCGCCCCCAACCCTATGACCCATCCTGTTGGAAATTTCAGTCGTGATGCTTCAATCAATCGATGCGACATCGCCCCCCGTTGTGCCCGGCACAAGCGGTGATGTCGCCCAAGACCTGTCTCCCAGCGGTGACAAAGTCGACCTTCCAAGTGACAACATTGTCTCGGAGTATTTGCTCGTATGCGAAGCTCGTTCGACGACGCTTGTCGATGGCTTTTGGCAATTTTCGCTTGAGACCGCAGACGGTGAGTCTGTGCTCTCGGCGTATGACAACGAAGTGGGTGACTTGAACCGACTGACGTTGCTCGCCGCAGTCCGTGGACTCGAAGCCATCGAGGGTGCGTCAACGGTAACGTTGATCAGCAACAATCGATACTTGATTCGGTCGCTAGCCGATTCGCTGCCGCGATGGCGCGAAAACAATTTTGTCTGGGAACACTTTGGACGTCGCATCGATGTTCAACATGCCGACCTTTGGCGTCGAGTGGATCGTGCGCTGCAGATCCATCGCGTCGAGGCGTGCTTAGTTTCATCACGATTGGTGAGTCCGGAGCGTCGTCGCTCGGAGGTCGCCCAAGATCCAAATGCTGCCCATATTCGAGTGGACTCGGCACACTCCTCCGTAGCCGCCCCCCACGCCAACAAACAGCCAAACGATCGACTTCGTCAATGGCTTCTTGGCGGGGGAGCCTCATCGGGAAGTGCGCCGGCGCGACGCCGAATCCGCAGCGCTGATTTGCTCGAATCGTAGCGAGCAAACGAGGGAACCATTTTAGCTGCCCGATTGTTCGTTGGCCGGCGCCTTTCATTGCGCGGCGACGGAAATCGGGCAGCTCAATCCCCCCTCCCTCGCGGTCTCTCGTTTCGTGCGAGAGGCGTTCCCAATCCATAAATCTACCCCATTAGCACGCATTTTTTTGTATTTCGGTATCCCAAATGCACACACAAGTTTCGCTATCGTCGATCTCGAAATTGATCAACGGAACGCATGAGAACCCCTCCTGTTTGTTGGGCCCCCATCCGATCGATTACCGCGGAAGTGCGGCCACAGCCGTGCGCAGTTTTCTGCCCGAGGCGCAAGCGGCTTGGATTGTGGATCCCGTCAATGGCCAACGGCGCGCGATGCGTCGTATCCATCCTGCGGGATTCTTCGAAGCGATCTGCGAACCTATGGTCGACGTGACCATGGCAAAGGGGCAAGATGCTAGGGAGCACCAATCACGTCTTCACACCATTGCCAACTCGAAGTATCGCATCCAGATGACCAACCAATCCGGGGAAACAATCGAAATGCAAGACCCGTATGCCGTTCCCTCCATCCTGACCGATTTTGACAATTACTTGATCGGCGAAGGCAAACACTACCAGCTCTACGAACGTCTCGGAGCTCAACTCCGCACGGTCGACGGGACTCCGGGGGTGAACTTTGCGGTCTGGGCGCCCAATGCCCGTTCGGTCCAAGTCGTCGGTGACTTCAATGGTTGGGATGGCCGTAAACACGTCGCGCGAATGCATCCCAACTTGGGCATTTGGGAATTGTTCATTCCCGCTGCCAAAGCAGGCGATCGCTACAAATTCCGCGTGCATTGCAGCGATGGTTCGTGGGTCGACAAGAGCGATCCGTACGGTTTGGCTGCGGAATTGCCCCCGTTGACCGCCTCGATCGTGTCGAACCTGAACACGTTCCAGTGGTCGGACAGCAAGTGGCTCGATCAACGCAGCGAATGGAACCCGATGCACGAGCCGATGAATGTGTACGAAGTCCATCTAGGTAGTTGGCAGAAAGGGCCCGGCCGCAAGCACGGTTGGCTTGACTATCGCGATTTGGCTCGACGTTTGGCTGAGTATTGCCATCGCATGAATTTCACGCACGTGGAATTGATGCCCGTCAGCGAGCATCCCTACAGCGGTTCGTGGGGTTACCAAACGGTCGGATACTTTGCTCCTACCAGCCGACACGGCAGCCCCGAAGATTTCATGTTCTTCGTGGACTACATGCACCAACAAGGCATCGGGGTGTTGATCGATTGGGTTCCCGCCCACTTCCCCAAAGATGCTCACGGACTTCGTCGTTTCGATGGCTCGCCGCTCTACGAGCATGCCGATCCACGCCAAGGCGAACATCCCGATTGGGGCACGATGATCTTCAACTTTGGCCGCAATGAAGTCCGCAACTTCTTGGTCGCCAATGCCTTGTTTTGGTTGGATAAGTATCACATTGATGGACTTCGCGTCGACGCGGTCGCTTCGATGTTGTACTTGGACTACAGCCGCGAAGATGGCGAGTGGATTCCGAACCAGTACGGGGGACGAGAGAATCTCGAAGCGATCGATTTCTTGCGGGAAGTCAACACTGCGATTCACGACAAGTACCCAGGGGTCGTCACGGCGGCGGAGGAATCGACGGCATGGCCGGGGGTTTCACGTGCGGTGGACGACGGCGGACTCGGTTTCACTTACAAGTGGAACATGGGCTGGATGAACGACACCTTGGCGTACATGCAAAACGATCCGATCCATCGCAGCCACCATCAAAACGCGCTGACCTTTAGTCTGATTTACGCCTTCACCGAAAACTTCATGTTGCCACTCTCGCACGATGAAGTGGTTCACGGCAAAGGATCGTTGATCAGCCAGATGCCAGGCGACATGTGGCAAAAATTTGCGAACTTGCGACTGCTGTACTCGTACATGTGGACGCACCCAGGCAAGAAGTTGTTGTTCATGGGGGGCGAGTTCGCACAGTGGAACGAGTGGAATCATGATGACGGCCCCGATTGGATGTTGCTCGACTTCGCCACGCATCGTGGAGTGCAACAATTGGTTGCGGATTTGAACAAAACCGTGATCGAAAATCCCGCATTGCACCAATTGGACTTCAGCGGAGAAGGTTTCGAATGGGTCGATTGCATGAATGCCGAAGCGAGTACGTTGGTCTATCTGCGCAAGGGAATGAACGGGACACCCCCAATTTTGGTGTGCAGTAACTTTACGCCAGTCGTTCGCAACGATTACCGCGTCGGGGTTCCCCAAGGCGGTTTCTGGAAAGAGATTTTCAACAGCGATAGCGAAGCGTACGGCGGATCCAACGTGGGCAATTACCCCGGCCGTAAATCGATCGGCAGCGGCCACCATGACCGGCCTGATAGCATCTCGATCAACCTGCCACCGTTGGCAACGGTCATGTTCCGCTTGGAAGAGTAGATCGAGGCCTAGTGGATCGAGGCCTAGTGGATCGAGGCGTCCATGTGCCGTAATGCGGCTAGTGCATCCTCCATCCCCTTATTCTTGGGGTCAACCAAATCCGGCAGGCCTTGCGTCCTGCCGCGAAAAGAGTACCGGAACGGCGCCAGCCGCCCGGTCTCACCCCCATTTTTAGACCCGGCGGAGCACTAGGCAGCAGTCGGTTCACCACGGGAGTCGCCTAGCCGCCAGCCGTTTAGCCGCGATGCAGCGGAACCCGCCCAGGCCAACGCCGAATGGCGTCTCCTTGGGCGGCGAAGGGGAACCGCGAAGACAGTGGACACCGAACACGCCAACACAGGAAACGCAGGCAACCTGAGGGACACAGGTGCTTTGCGGCGTGATTTTGAAGTGGTTTATCCCGCTGTCGTCCGAGACGCGGCGGGAGCCGCTCGAGCGGTTTCGTCAGCGGCCGACTCGCCCCAGCCAGCCTACCTCCGCCGCGTTACCCCGTCGGATGGCGACTTTTCCGATTATTCCGGGTATTCCTGTCATGCCGGTTTTGCGGATGGTCGATCTAGACCACAGCAGGGTCTGTGCGCGATGACGTCTGTTTTTGAAGGCGACATCTTCGGGTGTCACCCAGGAGATTCAGATCTCCCGCGGCGCACGACCATTGATTACTCGTTTGTTTGGGGGAAACAGACATGTCGCGTTACCTTTCGCGTCGCTCTTGGTTCACAACCGCTACCACGGCCTTGATCGCAATCGGTTCATCGGATCCGAGCATGGCACAAACGCCAACGATCGCCAAAGCGTTTGCTCGCGACTCATTTCCAACGCGAACGATTCGATTAGAGCCGATCGGGGATCGCACGAGTTCGCCGGTGGTCACAGCCATTGCAGCCGATCCACGCGGCGAATTCTTAGCTGCGGCGGGGGACGATTTCGGAATTCGCATCCTCGAAGTCTCGACGCTGCAGGTCCTCTACACCCTCAAAGGCCATCGCGATCTGATCCGCACTTTGTCGTTCGATCCCCGCGGCGACTCACTGGTCTCCGCAGGCAACGACGGCCAATTGATCGTTTGGGATCGCAAACGCAGGTTCGAAATGGGTCAACAAATGCAGGGCACCCCGGCCTTGGCGTGCGTTCGATTTTCGCCCAATGGAGGCGAAATGGCCGCGGTTGGCTTCGACGCCAAAGTGTTCATCATGGGTCAAACGGGCAGCAATACTCCCCAATTCCGTTGCGACTGCAATGACCTTCGCAGCGTCGCCTACCGCGATGACATGCAGATTTTAGCCGTTGGAGGCCGCAGCGGTGATTTGCATCTGTTTGATCCCCAAAACGGAGGCCTTATCGCCGACCCCCATTTGCACAACGGACGAATTCGAGACATCGTGTTCCCCCCGCACAGCAATCATGTGATCACCGTCGCCGAAGACGGACACGTCGCGGTCTATGACACCGAAAACCAGAAACGGCGTCATCAGATCAAAGTGACCTCGGGCCGCCTATTCGCAATCGCCATTGTCGATAGCCAACACATCGCGGTGGCGGGATCCGACAATGTGATCCACATCGTCAATACTGATGACGGCACGGTGCGTTACAAGCTCGAAGGACATGTCGGTTCGGTTTCGACGCTGGCCGCCACGAACGGTCAGTTATTCTCCGGTGGCTTCGATGCAACGCTGCGACGTTGGAGCCTCGAGGAACTGCACCGCGCGGAAAGCCGAATTGCAGAAGGCGAAATTCGCATCGAACGATAAACACCGATGACTCAACAGCGCGTTACGCATTTGAAAAGATGGACGCAATCAAAATCATAACCCGACGCGTAAGCGAGAGACCGAGTCAAAATCGAGATCCCCTCGCTTACGCCTCGGGTGATGAACCATGGCGGCTAACCCCGTGCCGCTCCTAGACCAAGTCAATCCAATCCAGAGCCGCCTTTCACATCCCGGAAAGCCCGCTCAATCGCTTCTTTCACGGTGTGAAAGACGATGCCCCCAAATCAAGTGCACACGGAGGTGCCTCGGGTGATGTGGAAAACTAAACGCAGCCGAATCAACGATATCAACTCGCGTGCTAAGAACATCAAGCGACGCGTGCTGACGCCCGAGAAGCTCGAGGATCGGCAACTTCTCGCCGCCGACCCCATTCACGTCGGCGTCGTCTATATCGAGACGGATTACTTGGAATCCGACCAAGACGTCGGCAGCGACTCGCATGGCGACCGCTTCATCCTCTCGTTCACCGGTGGTGCGGCGGGCACCGAGCTGAACGAACTCCGGATCAGCACCGACAAAGATCAAGATGGCATCTCGGTTGGCGATCTGATCTTTGATACCGAATTGGGAGGGCGTGGCAAAAACGGCGCTCATAACTTCCAAATCGTTCGCATCTTGACCGCCGACGGGCATACGGTCCAAGCGACCGCCGAAGTCGAAGATGGCGGCCAAGAATTAGTGTTGAAGTTGTCGGGATTCCGCGCGGGTGACCGTTTGGAATTCACGCTCGATGTTGATGAAGTGCTTCGTAACTTGCCGGATTTGGATGAGTTCAACAGTCGTTTGGACGTGATCGCGTCGGGACAAGAGTTCCAGGACTCGATTCTCGAAGCGACCTTTAACGCGCCGCATTACGAGACGTCGCACGCGGACGCGGTCTTTTTGAACGACTACGGCGATCCTGCGAAGGATCACAATTTGAACTTGCCGCCGGACGAAGGCAGCGGAGTCGACAGCCGTCCAAACCGCTCGGCTGCCGCTGTGGCGACGACGGGACAAATTGCCAAACCGATCTCGGTCGCGGGTCAAGTCTGGCTCGACAACAATCTGAACAAGGTGCGTGAGGCGGGGGAAAGACCGGTCTCCGGTGTTGAGATAACGCTGTTCAAATGGGATGAAAGCTCCAACCGTTACGTCGACACCGGGCATCACACTACGACCGACGGCGATGGGCAATACGTCTTCTCGCGAGCGCTCGGGCTGAGCCCCGGACGCTACCGTATCGTCGAAACCCAGCCCGCTGGTTTGTTCAGCGTTGGCGCGATCCCAGGTTCCGTCGATGGCACCGCGAGCGGACGCGTCGAATCGATCGATGTTCTCGCCGACATCGATATTCCGCTCGGTGACACCGACGCGGTTCGCTACGACTTTGCCGAAGCCAACGCGGCATCGGTGTCGGGGTATGTCTATCGCGACGATAACAACGATGGGCAAAAGGGAACCAACGAAACGGGGATCGCAGGCGTTCGCGTGCAACTCGTTCCCATCAACACCCTCTCGGCGCAATCCTCCATCACCGTGACCACAGCGGCTGATGGTTCGTATTCGTTTAATGGTTTGGCACCAGGGACCTACAAAGTCATCGAAGTCGACCAGCCCGCCTATTTGAATGACGGACTTGATGCGCCCGGAACCATCAACGGCCGCGTCGTGGGACGCGCCGAGAACCCCGGTGATGCGATCCATGACATCGTGTTGGCCGGTGCGAGCGACGGGATAAATTACAACTTTGGTGAAACCCCGTTTGGTTCGATCACGGGTTTCGTCTACTTGGTCGCGCCGGGTGAAGATTGCGAAGGCCCCCACGATGCGCCAGGAAACAAGCCGCTCGAGGGCGTTCGTGTGGTGTTACAGGATTCCTTCGGCACCATCATCGCCGAAACCACGACTGCGGCCGATGGCAGCTACGAGTTCGATGAATTGCCGATCGGAAACTACCGGATTGTGGAATACACCCCGGTTGGATTGCTCGATGGCGGTGCGCATGTGGGGCGTGTGGACGGTTCCGCCTCGGGGACTTCGGTCGGCGGCGGCTTGATCCAAGAAATCACGATGACCGCCAACGGTCGCGGTGTCGAATACAATTTCTGCGAAATTGCTCCGGCCACGATTAGCGGATTTGTGTACCACGACCGGTCCGATGATGGCAAACGGGACGGTGGCGAAGAAGGCATCCCAGGGACCACCGTTTCGTTGATTGACGCGAGTGGCAAGACGGTCGCCACCGCAGTCACCAATGCAAATGGTCGTTACGAGTTTAAGGGGATTGTTCCCGGTGTTTATCGTTTGGTTGAAACTCAACCCGATGATTTCTATGACGGTAAAGACACCGCCGGGACGATCTCGGGTACACGAGTAGGGCGAACGGGCGATGACGGCGACTCGTTGGTCGGTATCGAGCTCAAGCAAGGCCAAGCCGGGGTTGAGTACAACTTTGGCGAACTTGTTGGGGCCACGCTTGCGGGCCGCGTGCATGTCGATACGGATGGGGATTGTCATTACGATGAAGGCGAAGTGACGCCATCGGGAGTCGTGATCCGTTTGATTGATTCGGACGGAAATGAGGTCGCGCGGACCACAACCAATACTGAAGGCAAGTACTCGTTCACCAACATCGCGCCCGGCGAATACACGGTGATCGAAGGCGTTGTTGACGGTTATTTCGAAGGTACCTCGCACGCGGGATCGGCGGGCGGTGTCGCGGATCCGCCGAACCGGATCAGCAAGATTACGTTGTCGTCGGCCGAAGTCGCGGTGGACTACGATTTCTGTGAGCGTCCGCCTGCGGAAATTAGCGGCGTCGTCTATGACGACCGCAATAACGACAACAGCCGAGATGCGGGTGAAGCCGGCATCGACAACGTGCTGGTCGAATTGTTCAACAGCGCAGGCGAAAAGGTTGCCTCGACCCGCACCGATGCCAACGGGGCGTACCGATTCACGTATCTGCCGGCGGGATCCTATACGGTTCGCGAAATGCAGCCCACCGGATGGTTGCAAGGGGGACAACAAGCCGGCAGCAACGGAGGCGATGACTCAGTCGACGACGTCATTTCCGCCATCCCGATTGGCTGGGGCGATCGTTTGACCCAGTACAACTTTGGCGAACTGATGCCCGGTTCGATCAGCGGCGTGGTGTACGTGGACGGCAACGGCGATTGCGTGCACGATCCCGACGAGGCTCCCATCGCGGGCGTCAAGATCGAACTGCGAGACGGGGACGGTCGCGTCTTGGCACGCACGACCACCGACGCAAACGGTCAATACAATTTCGAAGGGTTGCGTCCCGGCGAATACCAGATCTTTGAAGAACAGCCCGACGGCTTCTTCCAAGGCGGGCAAAAGGTCGGCAGCGGCGGCGGTGTTGTGCTGGACCAAGACTTGCTCGGAACGACCTTGATGGCCGGAGCAAACATTGTCAATTATGACTTTTGTGAACTGCCACCGGGATCGATTAGCGGGGTCGTTTACATCGATGCCGATGGCAACTTCCGACGTGACACCGGCGAAAGTCCGATCCGCGGCGTGACGATCGAATTGCGAAATGACGAGGGCGTCATCGTGGCGACCACCGTCACCGATGCCAATGGTCGCTACTTGTTCGAGGGGCTTGCCCCCGGTCATTATCAAATCTTTGAACAACAACCGACGGGCTACTTCCAAGGGGCTCAGCATATCGGCAGCGGCGGCGGCACGATTATCAGCCAAGACTTGACTGGGCTGAAACTATCCCCAGGACACAACGTTGTTGATTACAACTTTGGTGAACTGCCACCCGGATCGATTAGCGGGGTCGTCTACATTGACGCGGACGCGGATTTCCAGCGGGATTCCAATGAAGCGACAATCGCAGGCGTGAAAGTCGATTTGCGAGACGGTAACGGCAACGTGGTAGCCAGCACCGTGACCGATGCAAACGGTCGCTACCAATTCGCAGGACTCGCCCCCGGTGACTATCAAATCTTTGAACATCAACCCACCGGCTACTACCAAGGCGGACAACACATCGGTAGCGGCGGTGGTAACATTCTCGGCGCCGATTTGACGGGGCTGAAACTTGCCACCGGTCGCGACGTCGTGGATTATGACTTTGGAGAATTGTTGCCTGGATCGATCAGCGGTTACGTTCATGTCGATAGCAACGGCAACTGCACCTACGATGACGGTGAAAAGCCAATCGCCGGTGTTCGCGTCGAGTTGCGTGACGAAGACGGCAACCGGATCGCTGAAACGACAACCGATGCCAGCGGGTTGTATCGGTTTGGCAATTTACCGCCGGGCCGTTACCACATCATTGAAATCCAACCAGAGGGCTATTTCCAAGGGAACCAGCACATCGGTAGCGGCGGAGGCGAAGTGATCGGCGAAGATCATTTGGCTCTCGACTTGGTCGCCGGCGCCAACGTGGTTCACTACGACTTTTGTGAACTTGAGCCCTCGACGATTTCCGGTTCAGTTTGGAAAGAGAACGACCTCGATCGCGTATTCAACTCGGGCGATATTCCACTGGGTAATATCCTGATCGATTTGATTGACGAAACCGGCAACCGGATTGCTCAAACGCGCACCGATGGTTTGGGCAACTACGAATTTGCGAACCTTGCCCCCGGTGTCTACTCGGTTTACGAGCATCAGCCCGCGGATCTGTTTGACGGCGGAGCGCTGCCGGGATCGGCTGGGGGCACCGTTACCGGCAACGATCGGATCAGCGGAATCACGCTGACCGGTGGAACGAACGCGGTGGACTACGATTTCCCCGAGGTGCCACCCGCAACGATCTCGGGCTACGTGTTCCAAGACGGTTCGGCGATTCCGGCGAACACACCACCGAGTGCCGAGGATTTGCGTAATTTCAAAGACGGTTTGTTGACTGACGACGACACGTTGATTGGGGGCGTGACGCTGGAGCTGAGAAACGTACTGGGCGAAGCCTTCACATCGGACCGGGCGCTCGCCGGCATTTATGCTGACGGCGTGATCCGTGTCACGACGGATGAATTTGGGTTCTATGAATTCAAGGGATTACGGCCCGGTACCTATAGCGTCTATCAGGTGCAGCCCGACAACTACATCGACGGTTTAGATACCGCCGGATCAAGCGGAGGCGTTGCGGTCAATCCGGCTGACACGCTCGACGAAAGTGATGCCATTCGCATCCAAACCTTGGCGCTAAGTGAAGCGACCGATCCACGCGATGACGCGATTTTGTTCATCAACCTTGCCGCAGGTGGATCGAGCCTCAGCAACAACTTTAGTGAGATCGCGATTACCGAACCCGCGATCCCTCAGTTGATTGACAAGCCCATCGAAAACATCCTCGTCGAGACGCCGATCGAAACGTTCCCGGAACGGATTCGGTTGGTCAGTTTTGGTGACATCGATGCCATTCGTCGCCCCGTAATTGCCGACGATGAATGGGCCGTTTCGTGGCACTTGAGCGTGATCAACGGTGGCTTTCCTGGGGGAGCAGGCGAAGACAACTCAGGGACGATCAAAACCGTCGGCGCGACATCGATGCAAGAGAATTGGAGTGAAGGTGAGCATGATTCCGGTCGTTGGGTGATCATCAATTCCGATGGTGAATTGATGGAGATCGCGAATCGCTTGACCATGGGTGATAAAGACGCGATCGCCCTGACGGGCGACTTTGACGGGGACGGTAAAGACGAAGCGGTCTTGTTTATCAATGGGCATTGGTTCGTGGATCTCAATGGCAACGGCCGCTGGGACAAGGGCGACATGTGGATGAAGCTCGGCACGGAACTCGACCGTCCGGTCGTAGGGGATTGGGACGGCGACGGCAAAGACGACATCGGGATCTTTGGCCGCCAATGGCATCGCGACCCGCAACGGATCATTAAGGATCCAGGACTTCCCGACCCCGATAACAAGCGACGTCGGGAATTATCGGCCGAAGAGCTTGCCAAACACGTTGATGATCGTGGCGAAGACCGCGAGCGATTCCTTCGTCGCGGTAACCAAGGCGACCTGCGTGCCGATGCAGTCGATCATGTGTTCCAATATGGAGAACAAGTGGATACGCCTGTCGCAGGCGATTGGAACGGCGATGGAATCGACCAAGTCGCAGTGTTCCGCGGTGGCAATTGGATGCTCGATACCGATGGCGATGGACGTTGGACCCAAAACGACGAAAAAGCGCAATTCGGACGCCTAGGAGACGAGCCTATTGTGGGCGACTTTAACGGCGACGGCATCGACGAAATCGGGGTCATTCGAGGCGACGTGTGGATCATCGATATCGATGGCGACCGCAAAATCACCGAAAACGATCTCCATATCCAAGTGCCGCGCCCCAACGCCGATAGCCAACCGGTCGTCGGCGACTGGGACGGTGATGGTCGTGACGAACCGGGCTACTATGACGAAGCCGCTTGACGCACACCGATTGCGAACGCAGCAGTTGCGAGCGCAGCGGTGGGTGTTTGGCAACCGCTTGTTTCCTTTCTAACGACTGTGCAATCGAGCTCGCCCCGGCTTGCCGTTTTTTTTGCTGGCCACACCGTGGTCATGCCACTGAGTGACGTAGAGTTATTGCGGAGATGACATGACATCGGTAGCGGCCCAAGCCACCGCTACGTCCTTCTTCTCATCCAAGCCGATGAGTCGGATTCGACTTGCAAGCCATGGTCCATGGACGTTTGCGCAACGGCGTGAACGCGAGGTGAACAACGCCGAATGAATCTACGACTCAAAATTTTGCTGACGTTAATCGCCGTCTTCATCACGTACGTGGTCACGGATGCAGCGATTCATCAATACGTCGTGATCCCCCGGTTCGTCGCGTTAGAGAGATTCCAAGCCACTCGCGATCTGCAACGTGCTCACAAGAGCATCGAGCATGAAATCAACAACCTCCACCTCGCCCTTGAATTGCCCACCAAGTGGAACGACCTACCCGACTATGCCGGGCAAGCGTTTACGCGGTTCGATCGGCTTCGCGACAAGCGTGCGCGCAACTTAGCCCTGCCTCTCGATCTGTTGGTGGTGCTCGATAACACGGGCCGCATCATCCAGCAATCGACCTACCCTCCCGAATTGGTCACTCCCCCCGAAACCGAGACGTTTGCTTCGGAGCCTTTGTCGTTCACCCATCCGCTCGTAGCACGCTCGCTGTCGCTCACCCCGGCCGATGCGGCGACGGGCATCCGCGGTCTGATGATGACCGATCACGGCCCCATGTTCGTTCTCGCACGCCCCCTTTTCCATGCCCAAACGGAACACGCTGATCGGGTGCCCCACGCCGACGGAGTGATCGTGATGGGGCGTTTCTTTGACATGAAGGCGGTCTTGGATACCGCCGAGCAAGCCGACGTCGCCTTTCGCATCCGGCCCCTAGCACAGCTCATGCCAGCCGAACGCGATCTGTTGGGCAGCGAGTTAAAACATTATCTCAATCGCTTGGATCATCGAAGTGCCGCCCCGGTCGAAACTCGTGAATTGAACGACAACTTCCTTGTCGCGCAAAGCGTGTTCACTGATTTCGAAGGAACCCCGATCCTCATCACGCATGCTCGAGTTCGTCGCGACATCTCGCAAGAGGGCCAAATTGCGATGCACTATGCCATCGGATCGTTGGTGGTGGCGGCATTTGTCGTGTTGTCGATCCTGTTATTGCTACTTCAAAAGATTGTCATCACCCCGCTCCATCAACTCTCGGACCATGCAAACCGGATGGGCCCCGAGGGCAATTTCTCTGCACGCTCGGAAATCAATCGCGATGATGAGTTCGGAGACTTGGCAACGAATATTGACATGATGGTTGCCCGCTTAAGGCAATTATCAAGCTCGAATCAACAATTGCATATTGAGATAAGCCATCGCAAATCCGCCGAGTCGGAACTGCAACATGCCGCGACTCACGACTCACTCACCCAACTCCCCAACCGCACTCATTTGAAACAAGTGCTTGAGGCTCGCTTTGAAAATCGCGACCTCCGCCCGCAGTGTTGCGATGCATTGATTTTCTTAGATCTTGATAACTTCAAGATCATCAACGACAGTCTCGGTCACGCTGCCGGTGACGAATTGCTGATGGCGATTGGCGAGCGATTACAGTCCGCCGTGGCTGCCGTCACGCAGCAATCCGAAACACAAGTCCAGCCCTTGGTGGCGCGACTCGGCGGCGATGAATTCGTCATTTTCTTAGGCAACGTTGCCAACGAACAAGTGGGAACTCAATTCGCCGAACAAATCCGCAGGGACTTGATCGGCCGCTACACGGTCTCGGGTCATGAATGGACACTGGGAACGAGTCTCGGGATTGCCTTCTCAAACGATTCGGCAACCACTCCCGAAGAGTTAATGCGGAATGCCGATCTCGCGATGTATCGGGCCAAATTCAGTGGCAAGCAATGCTTGGCCGTGTTTGACCATGCCATGCACGCCTCGGTGCTCAAACGCCTGGAACTCGAAGAAGCCATTCGCACCGTGTTGACGGACGGAGGACTGCGACTCGTCTATCAACCCATTTTTGATGTCGCCTCGGGACAAATCGTCGGCCTCGAATCGCTCGTGCGGTGGATCCATAGCACCAAGGGACTGATCAACCCAAGCGAGTTCATTCCGGTGGCCGAAGAGATCGGATTGATCGTTCCGATTGGACGCTGGATTCTCGAAGAAGCGTGCCGAACGATCCACCAACTCAACGCGTCCCGCATCGATGGACCGCCGATTTCGATCAGCGTGAACGTTTCCAAGCGGCAACTGACGGATCCTGATTTTGTCACGATCCTGCAAGACGTCCTTACCAAACAACGAGTTTTGCCTAGTCAATTGAATCTCGAAATCACCGAATCGATGATCATGGACAGTCCCGAGCAAGTCGCCGATCGACTGAGCCAGATTCGTAAACTCGGGATCCGTTTGCACATGGATGACTTTGGCACCGGGCACTCATCGCTGAGCTGTCTGCATCGCTTCCCCATTGATGTATTGAAGATCGATCGCTCGTTTGTCTCGACCATGGAAGTGGGCGATGACTATGAATCGATCATTCACGCGATCATCACCTTAGCTCACAACTTAAACACCAAAGTCATTGCCGAAGGAATCGAAACGACACGTCAGTTGCAACAACTTAGAAATCTCCGTTGCGATTTTGGTCAAGGATATCTGTATAGCAAACCAGCACCCATTGAAGAGCTTGAGCACCTGTTGGCGAGGAATGTCAACGAACCGATGCTGGCCCCCGAGTTTGGGTTCACCACGTTCGATGACCGTGACGCGATGATGCCCGTGGCGCGATGATACCCGTAGCGTGATGACGCCCACGTGTTAGAACGGCGTTACCGCTAGAAATTCGGGTCGAGCGTCAGCGACGAGGCAACGAGTCCATCGCGTAAAAACGGGACGCGTCGCGTTATCGATATTCCGGGCTAGAACGATGTCCGAGGACGTCCCCAGCGAAGATTGTCATTGGTCGCGGTTTGGGTAGCAGACTCGCCAATCGGTTCGGTGCTTGGCAGCGATGAATTGAATCGCTGTGCTCCTTGGAACGCAGGCGCCGTCGGCGAGTAGGGACCATGCTCAGCCGCGAGATTACTTCGCGATTCAAACGCGTTCACCGGCGACGTCGCAGCCAGCGAAGCATTTGCACTCCCCTCGGTTGCGATATTTTGTCCCGACACCATCGGTCGTAGTTCATTGGCGCCGGCTCCCGTCACTCGCTCTGCCGGAACCATGGCCGCGAGGCTTTGCGGTACCGCAGGATTGGGCATGGGTTGCGGATCGTATTGCGGGTACGACGGATGTTCGCCTGCCGCACGCGTGGGCATCAAACTGATCGGGTTGCGGGGATCCACCGCGGGGGGATAGTAGCCGCGACTGAGCGTGGCTGCGGTCTGCGGTGCAGCGTAAGGAACGACCGAAGCGTTGCTGTTATACGCCGTACTGGGCGCCCCGGTCAAATCGTTGACTTGCATTCCATTGAAGCGAACCCGGGGTGACGCACTGGGTTGCTGCGATTGAGGTTGTTGGAATGGAGGTTGTTGGAACTGAGGTGCCCCACCGGCATCCCTCGGAATCGGCTCGGTTCCCGACACCGTGCTGACTTGGGCCCCGGTTTCATTCCAACCGCTGGTGACCACGGACGAACCGATCGCGGCGTTGCCGTAGCTCGCATTGCCAGCGGCCAAGGCGTTCGCCGCAGCGGCTGGGTTTGGAACGGTCGAGAACGAATCGTAAGGCGCGTTGGCGTTGCTGGGATGATAGGGTGCAACGTTGGCTTGGCCGTAAGGCACAAAGCTGGCGGGTGCGGCGCCTTGACCTTGAAACGAATTGTTCGGTGGCGGTGGGACCCGCGTAGGAGCGCCCAAAGGACTGATGGCGGAAGTCGTGCGAGCGGCTCCCGTCGGTACAGGCGAAAGCCCCACCGGGGACATTGGTCCCACGGGGGTGAGCGGTCCGCCCGCGGTGGGCCCAGTCGTTTGCCGACAGCCCACGTTGGTCAAAGCCAACGCAAGCATGCAGGTTCCGAGGCAAAGTCGTCGCATGTCGAACACCGAAAGAATCGAAGGAAATTGGTTCTGACTTCGACCTTTAACAAAAATCCGAAAATTTCCGGAATAGCAATGAGCTAATTTTATTTTCGCAGCAGGGCTTTTCGCAGCGGGTCAAAAACGCCTTGGGGTCACAGAAGCCGTTGAGTCACGGTAGCGAGTCACGGAAGCCGGTTCGGTGTTTTTCGGTAGCAGCGAGAAACGCGGTGCCCCGTAGTGGTGCCCCGTAGCGGTGCCTCACGCCATCATTGCGGGGTTGAATCCAGGCGGCGTGAATTCCCACGCGGCGAAGCGATCCAGAGGCGACACACTGCAGACGGCGACACACTGCAGACGGGGGGCGAATGCAGCGGTGAAGCGACGAGGCCGTTTTCTCCATCCAGCGGTCTCGAAACGAAAAGAGCTGGCAACCCGATTAAAACGTTGGCTTGCCAGCTGCTTGGATACATTGGCCCCGAGGGGACAAATGAGCTAAGAAATCCGCATGGGATTTGCTTAGATCATTTCCTTCAGACCCTTCAAAGGTCGGATCGAGAGCTTCTTGCTCGCTGGTTTTGGATTCAACCAGATTTCGCTACCGTCCGCAGGGTTACGGCCCTTACGCTTTGGCTTCGCAGGAACATCCTTGAGGATGATCTTGCAAAGACCGGGGATTGCGAATTGGCCGGGGCCGCCTTTGCTGAGCGCCTTTTCGATTTCAACGGTCAACGCATCGAAGACGGCAGCAACGTCCTTCTTCGTCAGTTCGGTCGACTCAGAGATATTAGCCAAAATCTGGGTCTTGGTCGGAGCCTTTTGCGGGGCTGCCTTGGGTGCGGCTTTAGCCATGTGCAACAACCTTCTTATGACAGGGTGAGAGTAATCAGAGTTGAGCTTCAATGCTCGCAGTTTTCTTAACGGCAAAGTGTTATGTCGGTCACACGGCTGACGCAACCCGGCTTTGCCTAGAAAACCCCACGTTTTTCAGTGTTTTTTGCATCATACCCCCTTGAGAGCCGTAAATCAGTGCCGGATCGAGAGCGTAAGGGGGGACTAGCATCGCCCCGTAATCTGTCAATGGGGATCGTTTTTTTTCCCTAAAATCCGCATTTTGCTTCGATCCGACCTCGATGAGAGCCCGAAAACGGGCTCTTTGCGCCGATCACCAACGTCTTGGCGAGCTCAAAAGGCTCCCTCGTAGGCACCATTTCCAGTGCCCAATCGCTCCCAAAACCGCTCCCAATCACGCCCCTTCGCCGCGCTACAATTCGCCTGTGAGGGCGGCGTCGATCGCGTGGTCGCTTAGCAGATTGGCCCCTAGCCCTTCTTCAGCAATCGTCTCACCCGACTGGGAGCTTCGCGTCAGTTCCGTGGCGACTTGAGTCATCGCGTTGTCCACGACACTCTCGTTGGAAGGGGTGGAAGCGGAACTTGCCAATCGCGAACGCCCTAGACTTTCGCCCACCCAAACGTCTCCTCCGCTTAACGGCATCACCGTGGCATCACTTCGCGTCGCCTCCCCTTCGGCAACTGGAACAAAGACATCGGTTTGGGAGACGGAATTGACCGCCATCGTCCCTGCGTCGGCTTGCACCGCCCCCACCGTTGACGCCGCGGGGCTAGTTTCAATGAACTCACCTTGAGCGGCCGCACTAGAGGATCCGTTGGCCGTGGTGCTCGCTGGGGTGAAGGTGACGTCCGCTTCTTCGATGCTAATTCGGTACAACCGCATGCCGCCACTTTCGCCACGCATTTGCACGCGTGGATCGGAGTTCGTCGGCAGCGAAGCTTCCACGGCCGAAGTGCTGACGGCGCCGGTGGACGCATCGGTGGTCGTTTTTGTACCGCTGACCTTGATGCTCTCGCTGGTCGCATCGAGCGTCACGACGGGATTGGTGATGTTGGTCGCAGCCGCAGTGGGCACCAACAACGCACTGGGTTGCCCCGGTTGGACCGCCACTAACAAGGATTTCTTTGGCGTCGACCCCAGCCAATCGCGGATGGAAATGAATTGGGGCAAGAGTTGTCCGATCGAGACATCGATCGTCGTGTCGCCATCCTCCGCTGCGCTCGTCACCGAAAGTTGCTGAGCGGTGCTGCCATTGCCAAAGAACGGAATCGCCGGAATCTCGACAACGTAATTGCCTGGCATAATATTCTGGAACGATGGCTTGGATCCTGTGAACGACAACGGCACTTCGACCGTGTTGTTCGTCGCGTCGGTTCCCTTTAGCACGATCCCGTTGATCTGGTCGGGACTGATATCCGCAGCCAAAAAGTTCAGGTACAAATCCCGTTCGGTGAATTCGGAAACCTCGATGGTGATCGTTCCGCTGCGGGTCAATCCGGTGCCATCGTTGACGGTGTAAGTAAAGGTGTCGGTTCCCGAGAAGGTGTCCGACGGAGGCGTGTAGAAGATGGTGCCGGTGGCTGCATTGATCCGAACGCTGCCTCCCGCCGTCGGTGTTCCCAGATTCGAGAAGGTCAACGTTTCCCCACTGTCCACGTTAGCAGGCAAATCGCTGAGCGTGAAAACCGCTTTCTCGCCCGCACCGCGACTCGAATGGAAGGTGGGATTGGCGATCGGCGGAGCGTCGTTCACGGAGGTCACCGTAAACGTCACGGTGCCGACCGCAATCCCGCCGCCGGAATCGCGAATCGTGTAGGTGACCTTCTCGGTGCCGTTGAAATTAGCGGCTGGCTTATAGTAAATCTGACTTCCATCGCTGTTCGCTCGCACCGCGCCACCCTGATCAGGCGTTCCGACTGCAATGATCGTGAATTCTTCGTTCGATGCATCCCGCGTGTCATTGACCAGCACATCGAACAAGGCTTCGGCGGCGTCCTCGACGACGGTGAAGCTATCCGCGACGGCCGTGGGCGGTGGATCCGCCGGTGCAACGACGATCGACACGGTCGCTTGATCGGTCAACGAACCATCGGTGACGGTGTAGGTGAAGGTGTCACTACCGACAAAATTCGCTGGCGGAGTGTAGAGGACCGATTGGCCATTTTGCGAAATCGTAATCGTTGCCCCGTTAGCGGACGTTCCGACGGCCGAGACGCGTAGCGATTCACCGGTATCGGGAGCAATCGAATCGTTTAACAGAACGTCGAGCGGAGTAGCCGACGACCCTTGATCCACGTTGAACGTGTCATCCGCTGCCGAGGGTGGATCGTTTACTGGAGTGACCGTCACCGTCACCGTGGCATCTTCTTGAATGCCCTGTGAATCGCGGACACGGTAGGTGAATTCAAAGTCACCGTTGAAGTTGTCGTCTAACAATAAGGCGACCTTGCCACTTTGGATGCTAACGGCTGCACCTCGAGTCGGCTGAGTCACCGAGACCAAACTGAGCGTTCCTCCGTTGACCAGCACATTGTCGTTGGCCAACACATCGACAAACGACACACCGGAATCTTCCGCAACGGTGATGGTGTCATCGGCGACGGTAAAGTTTTGGCCGATGGCAAGTTGGACGCTGCCGTAGGCTACCGCTTCGGCTGGAATTTGATTGTCGTTGCCGTACAACAAGACTTCGCTATCGGCCGCATCGGCCGGTTCGGAGCGAATATTCACCGAACCGCTGGCAATCGCTTCCATCCGAATTGTTGCGATCAAGCTGTCGACCAATTGACTGGGGGTCAATCGATCCGTGGCCGCACCGAGTTCATCGATCAATCCGTCGGCCAACGCGCCCTTGCGAACCGTTGAGAATCGCTCACTGAACTGGATCGACGTTCCCGGCACCGGCCGAATTAAGTTGCTGTTGTATAAGATGTCAGCAAAGGCGGCAAAAATCCCATCGAGATCGTCGCCTGTACGAGCATCGACGCCGATCATGTTCAGATTGAACTCTTGCCCAATTTGGACCGCGGTGATCGGTTGGCCCTGCAAGTCGGTGAGGGTCAATTTGATTTCCGCGAGCGGTTCTCCCAAGACGTCGACGGAGAAGGATTCCGTACGTGTATTGCCCGCCGCGTCGGTCAATTCGAGCGTAAACGTATTGCCGCCGGTTTGCGCCGTCGTCGGCGTCCAAACGATTTCGCCGGTGGCAGCATTGATCGTCGCACCGGCCGGCGCCGTGGTCAGCTTGTAGACCAGCCCGGCGCCTTCTTCGCTGCTGATCAAGTCGGTACGGAATACGCGACCGACATTCGCTTGGGTGGCCGCCGTGTGGATCACCGATGCCGGCGCGCTCGTATCGTAAACGACGCTTAGCGCCGCAGAGCGAGCGCTAGTCACTCCATCGCGATGTTGACGCGCCGCGATGTTGTAGGTGCCATCACCGAGTGCGGCGATATTGTTTGTCGTGATGGTGACCGTCGATCCCGTCGCCGCGCCCACGCCGATGACGGTGTTGGTCGCCGTGTTGACGAGCTCAACCGTCGCCCCCGAAGTCACTCCGGATACGATGAACGACATGGTCCCGGCGCTGGTGATGTTATCGGAATTGCTGATTCCGACGTCACTCACCGCCGCCAAATCCACCCCTGTCGGCGTTGCCAATGTGTCGCCACTGCCAAACGTGAAGATCACCAGTTGCTCGTCACGATCCGTCGACGCGTTGCCGGTAACGCCGGCCCCCGCACGCACCCCCACGAGAACCGGGACGGTGCCCACAAAACCGGCATTCGGTGTCACCGTGACCACGCCCGTGGTCGGGTTGACCGTCGCGGTCGCGGCATTCGCGTTTTGCGAGGTGGCAAAGTACGTGACCGCATCCCCTTCCACATCCACACTCGAAAGTTGCAGCGTGGCGGCCGTTCCGCTCGGAACACTCGCGGGATCGGTAATCTCGTTCAAAAAGGGTTGGCTGTTCGCACTGTCGGCAACCACGCTGACCGTGCTCGTTTCCGAATAGCTGCGTCCTTGCGCATCGGTGACCGTATAAGTCACGTTGGTTGTGCCAGTCGCTTTGGCTTTCAGCATCACCACCGAATTTTCGATGTCGTTAAAAACATCGATACTCGAGATGCGAATGGTCGACGTCGGTTTGTCGTTGGTGCCCGTGGCGTGATTGCTAATCGCTTCACGAACATCCTCGCCCTCGACCAGTTGCCCAAACACACTGTGATTGAAATCGAGGTGACGGGTGGGCACCTCGGTAATAAAGAATTGGGAATCGTTAGTGTCGTCACCCGATTTGGCAAAGGACAAAACGCCCGAACCGGTATGGACTAGGTCGGGGTGGAAATCGTCATCAAAATCGCCCAGCGTCGAGCCTCCAGTACCAGTACCGGTGGGATCTCCCCCTTGAATCATGAATTGGTCGATCACGCGATGAAAAATGAGGCCATCATAGAACCCTTGATTGGCAAGCTCGATCACGCGGCCGGTCGCTGTGGGGGCACGATCTTCGAATAACTCGAACACCATGTCGCCATAGCCTTCCATATCGAAGCGAATCGAACGGTTCCCGCTCAGCACCACGGCTTCGAGCAAGGCGGGGTTCTCGACGCTGACGGTCACCGTCAACGGACCTCCATCAGGATCGTAGGCGTTGATCGGCACATGTAACGGAGCCCCGATCTGGACCGTCTTGTTGCCGACCGATTGAAACGACGGCGTTTCCCCTTGCGGGATCGCGACGCCACTCTTCGTACTGAGTGTCTCCAACGATTGCGTTCCCACCAAGCGAGAGCCATCGGGAAACTCCCAAGTCGGATAGCTCTCGATGCCTTCGGTGATCGCCAACTGAGAAGGGGTGCGATCAGCCTGAGTGACCTCGATGAATGGCAACTCCTTGGCCCCGTCCTCGAACATCTGCTTCTGTTCGGTACACGCCGGACACCAATGGGCGCCGTAGAAAATCACCCCAGCGTCTTTCAAGTCTTTCGCGAACTGAACCAGATCGGCAGTCGATTCCCCTTCAGCCGCTCGCGACAGCCCGGTATCGGCCGCGGCGGTTTGGCTTGCCGCCGTCTGTGCTGCAACGCTGTCAGATGACGCGGTGGATGAACCATCGGTATACATCATCTGCACGTCGCCAGCCATCAATTGACGCTGTTCGAGCGATTCGAGCAACAAACGACCCCGCTTTGCCGATACCGGGGCTCCGTTACCAGAGCGAAAATGGGTCATCAAGTCACGCAAAATCCCGCGACGACCCGTTTTCGATTCGGTTACGCCATTCGAGCGGCTCTCGGAGTGATTCGAGTGGATCTCGGAGTTGCGTCGCATCAGTTCTCTCAAGCGGCAAGTGCAAAAAAAACAGGGCCAATCACGTTCACCGGGATTTCGCCCCCGAATACACATGGCCCATTCATCAGTAAGTCGTCGACCAATCACAGTCGTTAAGACGAAGAAATTCGCTACAACCCGCAAGGTTTACCCAATCGGCTGCGAAAGCCTGGTTTGCCTAACACGGTCGGTCTCGTGCGGTCCATCTAATGGAATAGGACGAGAAACGCGTCAAATTCGTTCCAAGTTTATAAAGGACGGCCATTTTTCGGCAAAAAATGTCGCATCTCTCGTCGTTTCGCTGCAACCGGGACGACGCACAACAAACATGCAGCCCGGAATCCACATCAGAAACAAGCGGTGGCGGCACGACGCGAGCGGCCAAAAACGCCGGGGGGATCGATCAAACAGGCCATGACGGGGCTGCTAAAAACTCTGGATTGACGCCGGTTTTGCTTGCACGGCGGTCATGCCATCGGCTCGCTTCCATTAACGCCAACGGCGTTAAAACACTCAGCCCAGGGTCGCGATCGCCCGTGTCGTTCCCGTTGCACCGCTAGTACCATCACGCGAAACTCGCGGAGACTTCAGCGGAGGGCCGACTGAAGTCCCCATACGGGTGCCATTGTCATAACCTTCAACCATAAAACGACTTAAAAGCGAGTCGCCCGGCTGCGGAAGGGGCGATGCGAAGCGACACCGGAGCTCGAAAACGAATTGGCGAAGCGATCGGCCCACTCCTTCTTCCTTCAAAACCTTTTCGTTCGCCTTCCCAAGATTAAAAAACACTGCCAGAATAAAAGGTTTACGCTCAAAGCTCTAACGCACCTCTCCCCCCCTCCTATCTCCTCTTTGGCTGGCAAACACTGTGGAACGGCGTCTACTCACTTTTATCATTTACTCCACAGCATTCTTAGCCATTTATGTGTCGTTACGACACTGGGTGATGCCTCCTCCCAAGCCGATTGCCAAGGATGAGCAGCAAATCGCCGCACCGCTGGAGGACGAGCCCAAGGACATTGCCGACGCCGATCTCCGCGACCCCCAATCCGAAAGCGACGCCTTAGCAAGCGATCCCGTCAAGGAAACGACCGAAGCCACCGAGCCGGGTGCGCCGCGTCGCCCTTCGAAGCCCCAGTGGGTGACGCTTGGGTCGATGGACCCCAACTCCGGTTATGTCATGCTGGTCACATTGAACAGCCTTGGCGGAGCGATCGAGCGGATCGAATTGGTCGAGCGTGAGCCAGGAAAAGGCAACCTGAAGTACCGCCGAGTCGATGTGCGCAGCGGATACATGGGCTACTTTGCGGCCACCCCGGCGGATGCTGCCGATGGAGTGGTTGTCAATGTCGTTGGCCCCGGAACCCCGGCACAAATGGCGGGCATCGAAGTCGGCGACATCATCACCGAGATCAACGGCAAATCGATCGTCCGACGCGATGACATCGATAGCGCACTGACGAAAACCAAACCGGGCGAATCGGTCAAGGTTGCCGTGCTGCGTAGCACAGCGTCAACCGCCGATACCGACGCGGACGATCCCGCGGCTCCATCGGACACGAGCTCGCTCACGTCCACTTCGCTCACCGTGAAGCTAAGTGAACACCCGCTCGATTTGATTCGACTCGCTCGCGACGGCGGCGCCGATCAAGTCAAAGGCAACGATTCCGAATTGTCCTGCTTGATGACATTGGCTCAGGTTAACCGCAAAGGGATCATTGTTGGCGACGAAGCGATCCAAGGCATTTCAGACCCAGCCAATTTGGTTTGGTCCATTGACTCGCCCTCCGCAACGACCGATGACGACGCGTTGCCAGCGATCGACGCCCTCACGTTCCGCCTCGCATTGACGGCAAATGAGCTGGAAAAAGCGAAGGGGGAAGCACTGCAATTGGTACGCACCTATCGATTGCCCAAAGAGAGCTATGTCATCGACATGGGAATCGAAGTGGAGAATCAAGGGGACCAGCCCCATGACTTGGCCTATCGTCTTGCCGGGCCCAACGGGCTCACGCTCGAAGGTTGGTGGTACAGCACCAAGATCAGCCCCAATTTTAGCGGCGCCGCAGCGCGCGACATTGTTTACACCAATGCAGCGAATCGCCACGAATTAGTCAGCGGTTACGACTTGCTGAAGCTGGCGAAGAAGCAACCCGAGGACCCGGATCAATCGCTCTTTTCGCCCGACTTGGACGAGAAGACTCAGGCGTTGAAGTACGTGGCGGTGGACGCGCAATACTTTGTCGCAGCCTACCTTCCCGAAGCTGGCCAGACCGCCTTTACCGACCTCCAACGCGTGTCGGCGGGCATCGTTGCTGACGCCGATAGAATCGAACGCCACAAGGAACGTGCGGTAAACACCTCCTTCTACTTGACCAGCAACGTTCGCACGGTCAAACCCGGAGAGTCGCTGAAACATAACCTTCGATTTTTTGCCGGGCCGAAAGAGCCTGACTTGGTAGAAAAGTATGGCTTAGGCGATACGATCTACTACGGCTGGTTTGCTCCCTTCGCGGTCCTGTTAGCGAGCCTGTTGCATGTCATCGGCGGCAGCATCGGAAACTATGCGATCGCCATCATCTTGTTGACCGTGCTGGTCCGCGGATTGATGTTTCCGCTCAGTCGCAAAGCGGCCATCAACGCTCAACGGATGCAAGAACTTGCTCCTGAGCTGAAGAAGATTGCCGAAAAATACAAAGACGACATGGAAGGCCGTTTGAAGGCGCAACGGGAATTGCAAACGCGCGTTGGTTTCAATCCGATGGCGGGTTGTTTACCGATGTTTCTGCAATTGCCCATCTTCATCGGGTTGTACCGTGCCTTGTCGGTCGACATCGAACTTCGTCAGAAAGCGGTTTCCTCCGCGACCAGCTGGGCCTCGAACTTGGCTGGCCCCGACATGGCAGCGTATTGGGGCGATTGGATGTGGGACTACTTGGCCGGTCGCGGTACCGGTTGGCTAGGCCCTTATTTCAATATCCTGCCGGTCTTCGTCGTCGGATTGTTCCTGCTGCAACAAAAATTGTTCATGCCACCGGCAACCGATGAACAAACCGCGATGACGCAAAAGATGATGAACATCATGACGTTGATGATGGGACTGTTTTTCTTTCGCGTTCCTGCCGGCCTCTGTATCTACTTTATCACCAGTAGTTTGTGGGGCATTTGTGAGCGAGTGCTGGTCAAAAAGACGTTGCCGGCCAAACAACACTTTGACCTCGGCGTAGTCGAGGGAACTGCGGTTCCGACCGTGAAAAAAGACAAGCCACTCACGATCGCCGATCGCATTCGCAACCAGGTCAACAAACCCGAGGAACCCGTCGAGCGACCGAACAAACGCCGTCGCCCCGACCTCAAGAAAAAGCGTTAAACGTCGCGTTTGCACCGGGCATGTTTGCACCGGACATGATTCATCTAAAACGCGTCGCGAAACGTTTTTGCGACGCGTTTTTTATTTGGCGTGACGCTTCTTTTACTCGCCCTTTCTGTGGGCTCGACGCGCTCGCGATCGCCCCCGTCGCCGCCCGAACTTACTCGGCGGTTCCCGCTGCAACCTAGTTGATATCCGTCAACGTGACCGAGGTTCGGTACCGCTTGCCGTCTCGGTAGATAATCATAGGGATGTTGGCTCCGATCGAGGTCAAACCAACGCGTGCGACAAGATGGTCATCGTTTTCGATCTCCAATCCATCGAACTCGACAATAATGTCACCGCGTTGCAAATGAGCCACTTCGGCGGGCGATCCGGGACGCACATTTTTGACCAATGCTCCCCCCTTTTCGTTGTAGCCGGCTGCAGCAAGGTCGGCGACCGTAAAATCGGGATCCAATGTCACGCCCAAGTAGCCACGCCGGAGTGCACCGTTGCGGACCAATTGATCTGCGACTTTGACCGCCATGTTCATCGGAATCGCGAAGCCGATCCCTTCGCTGCCACCGCTGCTGCTGGCAATCGCGGTGTTCAGGGCCACGACCTCGCCCCGAAGATTCAACAACGGCCCCCCGCTATTGCCAGGGTTGATCGCGGCATCGGTCTGAAAGAAGTCTTGCAAATCGATCCGTTGCTCGCCAAGCGACAAATCACGACGTCCCTTGGCACTCAGAATGCCGAAGGTCACCGAGTGACTCAGTCCAAACGGGCTACCGATCGCGATCACGAAATCGCCAATTTCCGTCGCATCGCTGTTGCCGAGTCGCGCGGCTGGCAAATCGATACCGGCAATCTTCATCACCGCCACATCGGTGCTCGGATCCGACAGCACCTTCACAGGATGAAATTCACGACCATCGTTGGTGCGCAGCAAAATTTGCTTCGGACTCGCACCGACAATCACATGGCGGTTGGTCATCACCCAAATCTCGTCGTGGATCCGCAATACCACGCCCGCGCCCGCCTCGTCGTACGATTCATTCTTCTCCGTCTTGTGGGCTTCAATGTGAATCACGCTTGGCTTGACCAAGGTCGAGACGCGTCGAACGAGATTCCCCAAGCGATCGAACATGCTGAATTCTTCAGCCAATTCGTTAAACAAACGTTCGCGTTGATCTTCCAACAAGGGCTGCGTGGTGTCTTCGAGCGAAGGCCGACGAACGCTCACCGAACGTCCCTCTTGGACAGCGGATTCTGCTGCCGAGCGTCCCTTGTCGTCCAATCCATAATTGGCGGCCGAAGGAGGCGACGTTGTCTCGAACTCAACCGCACGTTTGATGATGGTGGGGCCTTGTGCGATCACGTTGGGCGACACGCTCAACGCCAATGCGCATGCCACACTCGCTATCCACGACGACCGCCGCGAAGCCATCCGACCGCACATCGCCGCGAGCCGGGAACGACGGTACGAGACGGTCTGGTGACGGACCGACTCCGCATATTTTTTTGAAGGTAGAACCATAGCGTCGTCATGGATTGCAAAGAGGCAAAGTTAGTGAACGTCATCGCATGGAGAGGAGGTGACGTGATTGTATGCATCGACCATGGGGGGCGGCGAGCTTTGTTCGTTACTTTGCTGGCATCCCTGTGCGCTTCATGCGTCAGAATTAGTACTCTCGGCGCATTAAAAAACGGCCGAACATTCGTCCGGCCGCTTTTAGTTACAAACCGTATAACCAGTTTTTTAATTGGTGTAACCGCTACGTCCCGAGCCAATCCGGACATGACGGCCATATCGGCGCGCTCTAGACGGGGTCCACTTCCGCGTCCTCAAAGATACGATTCCAGTTTCCCGTTCCGCTGCCTCCGCTGGACATTTCGGATTTACGGCGACAATTGATACAATCGGTTGCGTAAGGAATCGCGCGCAATCGGGTCAACGGAATGGGTTTTCCACAATCGATGCAGTCGCCATAGAGTCCCTGCTCCATGCGGGCAATCGCTTCTTCGATCGCCGACAACTCGCGGCTCTCCACTTCAAGCAACTGGCTGTTCAACTCGTCCTGCATCGTATCGGCTGCGGCATCGAGCATGTCACCCGTTTTCTGCTGATGTAACTCTTGCAGCAAACTCAGGTCACCCGCCAAGGCGCGCGCCAGTGCGTCGCGTCGACGAACCAAATTCTCTCGGAGATTTAAAATTGCTTCTTTTCGTGACATCTTGGTAACCTCGCTCTATAAGGATCGATGCTCCCAAAAGGGGAGGCACCGTGCTTGCCAAAAACCGCTTGCCAAAAACCGCTTGCTCACTCAACACACCAATGCACGAACGTCGTTAATCGAACCTTCGTGCCATTTGCGGTTTCCTTCCGCTCTGCCTGACCATGATGTTGGTAACTGCATGGTCGTCCGCTTTCCCTCGCCTCGGCTTTTCAATAATCACCGGGCGGTTCTCAGGGCACTTCCCACTTCTTTGTGAACGTGAACCTCGTTGTGAACTCAAACTCACTTGCCGGCCATGCCACCCCATTAGCGGCACAGGATACTCCGCACGCTAACGGATAACGACGCCCTCACGCACAAAATTCACGGATGGTGTCGCTTCCCCCGCCTTTACGCACATACTGTTCCAAAAGTTCTCAACGGCAAATCAAATCCAATTTGCGGTCAGCTCGCCCCAATCATAGGAAGTCGCCTGAAGATGTCCTCCTCAACGAGCCCTCTTTCCTCGCATTGAAATCGATTTGCCCTGCCGAAGCACGTGAATATAGCGGTCCCACCGAATAACACACCCCCCATAAGAATTGGTATGTGAAGGGGACATTTGAAATCTCGCTTCGCGATCGAGTCGAGGCGGAAACGCGGCGAACGGCTTCAAACTGCCATTCTGGCTAAATTTTGACCATTGAATCGATAAATTTGGCATCACCCACCCAATTAGATTAACCGTAACAACTCCTCAAGTCCGAACTAGATCATGTGCAAACCTAGTGCGACACGGATGGATCAACGCGCGACTTTTGCCAGCAATCACGAATCCCGCTAACTGCCCCCCAATGGTTCTAACGCCGTGGGGCCGTTTACTGGCGGGGGGGGCACTTGTCAACGCAACCACCCGCTACCAACACGATGCAAAGGGACATGGACGGTGAATTCGGACCACACGAGCGATACAGCCCACGTACCAGACGACCACTACGCCTTTGGTTCGTTACGCGAAGAATCCTACATTGCGCCCCACGAGGATGCGCCGACGACGCCCGACGCGTCGTCGTTGTTCGGTTCACAATCCTTCCGTGACGATTCACTCGAGGGCCAATACAGCTCGCTTGATGTCAGCGTGGGGCAGGTCTCATCGCTTTCCGCCTCGGGCACTAGCTTGTTGAGCAAGCCGATCGAAACCGATGCGATGGAGTTTCGCGTCATCACCGCAGGTTCGCCCGTTCGTCGTTTGCGATTGACGGGAAATCGCTACACGTTTGGAAGTGCCCACGGTTGCTCGATTCAACTCGGCGATCGCACGTTGCGGCCGATGCACGCGGTATTGATCCGTGACGCCAATCGCATTCTCGTGCGCGCCTATTCGACTCCGATCGAAGTCAACCAAGTGCGAACCACCGAGGCCACTTTGCTCGTTGGTGACGTGATGCGCATGGGCAATTATCAATTCGAATTGCTCGCGTCAACGAAAACAAGCGTCCCCTCGATCTCATCAGATCGTTTTCAAAACCGCAGTGTCACCACTTCGATCGATTCGTTTAGCGACAAATCGGTGACGGACACACCGTTTGCTAAACGCGACGCGCATCCTCTTGGGCAACTCAACAGCACGATTGCCGCGGGGGTCTATCCACCCTCGAGCCCAACGCATGCGGGCCGTGATCTTCCTTCGAACGCGCCGATCGCCGAGGATACGGCATGGCGTGAACAACTGCGTCGTGAAGTTCAACAATGGCGAAAACGGCAGGAGGATTGTGAGCGACGCGAATCCCATTGCTCCGAACGTGAGCATCAACTTCGCGGCCGTGAGACGGAACTTTGGTCTCGTGCCGAAGACCTTTACAAACGTGAAGCACGACTGCTTACCGAAGAAACCAGTGCGCGATCGATTCAATCCAAGTATGAGCAAAAGCAAGCCGAAGTCGCTCGGCTTGTCGAAGAGAACGAAACGCATCAACGTAATTTCGCTAAACGTGAGCTCGAATTTCAAAGCCTCGAAGCGAACTATCGTCGTCAAGTCGAAGAGGCTTCGCGACAACTAACTCAGTCTCAAGAGCAGGCCAAAGCGGCGACCGATGCGATTCATCGCATGCGTGAGCAATTCAACACACTCAACGACCAGCTTGAGACGCTATCGGCCAACCAAGAAATCCTGACTCGCGAAGAAATTCAAAATCGCGAAGCGCATCAACGGATTCAACGCGAGCTCGAAGAATCACGCAACGATGCACTCCAAGAACACGCAAAAAGCGAACAGCGTCGCGCTGCAGCCGAATCGCGACTGGCCGAAGTCACCCACGAGCTCGAAGCGATCCGCAGCCAACGCGAAGCAGAGCAACAGGCCGTAGCAGAGAGCGAAGTGCTCGCGCAACAACTGCGTGACCAAATCGAAGAATTGCAACAAGCCGTGTTCCGCGCCAGCGAAGAATCAACGGAACTACGCAACAACTATAGCGAAGCTCGCCAAACCATCGAGCGTCTCGAATCATTCGTTGCCGAAAGCGGATCGCGACACGAATCCGATCGCGGCAGTTGGAACGCCGAAGCAGACCAACTCAATCAATCGGTCGAAGCCTTGGCGATCGAGCTTGCCAACGCCCATCGCGAATTGGCGGAGTTGCGAGACGTCAACAATGATCTAAGCGATCGTATCGACGAATTGCAAACGCAACGGGACCACGCCCTGGCCGAAGTCCAAGTGCGTCCTACCTCCGAAGCGTTCGATTTGGTGTCCGCCGAACTCGGTGTCACCACCGACCAACTCAGCCGCATGCGAACCCAATACGAAGAAGCGATCGCTGAGCTTCAAAACTCGTTCAACGCTCCGGACGTCGTCGACCTCGCTTCGGCTTCCGACCCCGCTGAAGCTTCGTTGCGATCCCCATCACGAACCGACGATGATTGCGTCGCGGGAGAGCCTCGTGCTCCTGAATCTTCGCTGGCTCCGGAATCTTCACTTGATTCACACGACATGCCACTCGCCGAGGAGCAACTCGTCGAGAGCCCGTCGGCGGATGTCCGAGAAGCGTTCCACGCCAGCGACGAAGGGAACGTTCGCGCACATCACGTTGAAACACCGCCATCGCTCACCGACATCGAAGGCGATCATGAAGCTTGGCCGACCTACGAAACAACGGAATCAACACGGGTTAGCGACCACAGCCAACCTGCTGCACCCGGTGAGCAAGCGCAATGGTTGATCGAGGAATCACTCGACAACGAGCCCACTTCGAACCTCGACGCGAGTGCGTCCTCGCTCGATGCCGTCGACGACGAAGCCGTTGACGACGATGCTCAAGTCGACGATGCCCAAGTCGACAACGTAGACCAACCGATCCGCGATGATTCAATCGCTGCACAAGATGATTCCGACGTCGAACATTCGCAGGAACATTCGCACGAGGATGATCGGAGGGCAGAAGATGCGTTGAGAGCAGATGCCTCGATCACCGCTGCTTCACGCGAAGAACTCACGCACGACGAGGGCGATTCGGCGACCCACTGGGGCACTCCTTCGGAATCGTATGATCCCGTGGATCCGAACGCCGTATCGACGGCGGATCCCTACGATTCACCATCGGAAAATCAATGGGCTGCTCCATCGCAATTGCTCGACGATTCTGCGCCACAATCCTTCACCGACGAGCCCGCGATCGGTAGCATCGATGACTCCCTCGTCGACGCTGCAGACGAGTCACACGTCACAGCCAGCAGCTGGTCAACTCCTTCACATCGTTTCGAAGACGAAGTCCAAGTCGACGAAGTCCAAGTTGACGAAGTAGCCGTCCACGAAGAAGTGGTCTCTGAGCAAGCTCCTTTCGACGAACCTCTCTCCTACGGCGAGATGGGCTCGTTGGCAAGCCAATTGATCCAAGATATCGAAGCGGAAAAGCTTGGTGAGGCCCCATTCGGTCATCACGACACCGACGGGTCACCGGAAGCGTCCGACGAAGAACGGATGCCGATTGACGCCACTGCGATGATGAACGGAGTTGCCGAAGAAGAAGCACTCGATGGTGAAGCGGAACTCGATGGCGAAGCGGAACGAGACGACCTCGACCCGCAGGCCCGCGACATGGAAGCGGTTGCAGAATCGATCGAGCACACCCGTGCATGGACTTACTCGGACGATTTGACCCGCGACGACGATGACGTTGAATCGATGGACCAAGCGGACTCGGCTGCCGCGATCGACGAAGCGCATGCCGAGAACCACCAAGCGGATGACGCGGTGGTCTTGACCCATGATTCAACCTCGTCGACTAGCGACAACGCGCCCCAAGCCTCCTCGTCCGACCCCGAGGAAGACGAAGATTCAATCGAAGCGTACATGAATCGATTGTTGAAGCGGGTCCACGGCGAATCAAATCAACCGCGAGAATCGAGCTCGGCAAACCTCTCCGCGAGCCCTGCTAATGCAACGCCATCCACGCTTTCCCCCAACCCAACGACGACTCTAGCGACAACGACCGCAACGGCATTAGCGACGGCCACGGAACCGGAACAGCCCGATTTCATGGATGCCGACGAACCCATGGTCCCCCGTTCCCAGGCCCCGGAACGAACCAGCAACCTATCTGCGATGCGTGAATTAGCGAACCAGTCGGCTCGCAATGCCATCTCGCAAAGCACGCGTGTGCAAACGCGTGACACTCAGCTCAAAGCGATGTCCAAGTTCGCTCAAATGGGTGTCGCATTGATTTGTGCCGCCGCGATGGTCTTTTTCACCACGTGGTCCCTTCGCTACGTTGCCGCGATTGCCATCGTGGTCATCGGCATTGTTTGTTTCAATGAAGGGCTCACCCTGCTAGCGGACGCCAAGAAGCGGCTACAGGCGATCGAGGCCGACGCCGCGCGTAAAGCGGAACAAGAGGCTCCAAGCGAAGAAGAACTCAAAGCCAAAGCGGAACTCGAAGCCAAACTTGAGGCGAAGCTTGACCGCGTGACCCAACCGAAGAAGTGATCTGTGTGGACAAGCAAACGAGCAGCGAAGACCTGAATTTAATTCGCACCGACCTCGCCAATGAGCGAACCTTGTTGGCTTACGGCCGAACCGCACTGATGGTGGCGGGAACCGGAGTCTCGGTCTTAAAGTTCTTTTCCGAGATGCTGTACTATCAAATCATCGGCTGGTCTTTGATTGCGATTGGGCTGATCATCGGCGTCATCGGGGCGGAGAGATTCGTAAGACTCAGTCGCCGATTGCACTGAGCCCGCCTTGCGGTTGAGCCTGTCCTGCCGTTGAGCCCGTCTTGCCGTTGAGTTCCGAGACCCACCGTACTCCCGCGGCGCGCGGGGGTCGTGAACGGACCACGCGACGCCAGCATGCGCTGCGTTACCACAAACCGTTACAACAAGCCGTCGAGCCCGCGTTCTCTCAGTGCTTTCGCGACCTCACGCACCCGTTCTTCGGCATGTTTCGGTGCAACCAAGGTCGCATCGGGGGTTTGCACGACAATCAAGTCATCGACGTCGATGGTCACCACCGTGTGGCCTTCGTGGGTGTGCACGATACAGCCTTGAGTGTCGATCCCAACGTGCGAACCAACGACGGTATTGCCATCGGCATCCGGTGAGTGCAAGCGAGTCAAGGCTTGCCAACTGCCGACATCATCCCAAGGAAACTCCGCCTCGATCACCACCACGTTGGGGTACTGTTCCATCACGGCATAGTCGATTGATTTCCCTTGGATCGCCGCAAATTCATGTTCCAAGGTCTCGGCGTAATCGTCTTTTCCGATTCGCTCCGCGATTGCCGCGATGTGCGCATACATCTCAGGTTCGTTTTTCTGCAACGCCTCAAGAATGGTGGATGCCCGCCAGAGGAAAATGCCACTGTTCCAATAAAACGATCCTGCATCGAGGTAGCGTTGTGCCGTTTCCGCATCGGGTTTTTCGCGGAACTGCTCGACCGCGAAAGCGGATGCTCCGGGTGACTCGATGGCGTCACCGCGTTGCACATAGCCGAACGACTCCGCCGCATAGGTGGGGCGAATGCCGTAGGTCACGATCCGCGTCGGATCTTGCTTGATCAAGGCTTCGCCAGCGGTAATCGCCTGCTGGAACGCCTGCTCGGACGCGATCACATGGTCCGATGGCATGACCACCATAATCGCATCATTGTCTTCGTGATAAACAAGCGCGGCCGCCAACCCAACACAGGGGGCGGTATCACGTTTGCACGGTTCACCGACGATGTTTTTGGCCGGCAAGGCGGGCAACTGCTCCGCGATGGCATCGACCAAAATCTTGTTGGTGACAATCATTTGGCGTGACGCAGGAACGAGATCGCCCAGCCGATCGACGGTGGATTGCAACATCGTCCGATCACCGTGCAACGAGAGCAACTGTTTGGGACGCAGCGTCCGACTGGCTGGCCAAAAACGTGTTCCGCTACCACCCGCCATGATCACAGCATGAAGCATGATTCGTTTCTCGTCTCTGTTGAAGGATTCATCGGTAACAAATTTACGTTTTCGTCAACGCGAAGTTGAAATTGGTCTGACAGCGTAGACCAATCGCGGCCGTAATGAAACGCCACCGCATTTTTCAAATCCACTCAGGGCATTGCTCCTAGCGTATCGCCCAACACGGTGATTGCCCAATCCGCGACCGGATTCAACCGCCTCGCCTGCGCGGCATCGGGCACAAAGATTCGCACGTCATTTTGATCAAGCTGTTGTAGATCGAGCGACGCGGCGCACCGCCATTCACGCTCTTGAGTCCAATCATACGTGGTTCCTTTGGCTTGAAAACGATATCGATCTTCCGACGCAAGCTGCTGACGATCCTTAGGGTCACCGTAGATCACTGGCTTGATCCCGATCCGCTTGGCGGCTGAGAGCCGAATGGCGATCCCATACGGCTCGTCGTCCCAGCGACCAAGGTGCGCACGAAATTTGCGACGCCGCAAACGGTCCACCAAGGGCACCTCCGAAAAACAAACGACCGGATACTGCTTCGCACTCGTGATCGCACTGGCGACGATCACGCCACTACGAACGATCCGCGCCAGCGACTCGAGTGGACCACGATTCCACTCGCAATCAATCCCTGCGGCAGGTCCACTTAACAATAAATCATCCTGATATTGATGTTCGCTCTGTCCGGGCCACGAACCAACACAGCGGCGTGTCGTGTGCGTCAACCATTCCCCATCGGAGCGAATCCAATCTTGGTCATGATGGATCAGCGTCGTCGGGACGACAGGTTCGGGAACAGCCTCCTGTACGCATTTCAATCGCGATACATACCAACCGATCGCCCCGGCGGCAATCAACTCCATTGCTGCGGAAGGTTGCCCAGGGATCACCGCGACGCGTGTCGAGGTATCGTGTAGTGTTTGAATCCGAGCTCTTAAACAGGCATCAATCGTCCCGCCACGTCGAACGTAAACTCCATCCACTTGATCCGCGATCGCAATCGTCACCGCGTCGCGTGAGAGCGAATCCGATGACTCGATAATACAGGGCTCGCGGTGGAGTGTTTGCGTGACTGCGCCGCGTCCCTGTTTCCTGTTGACGCATAACGTGGTGACCGGCACGTGGAAAAGCTCCGCAGCGCGAGTGACAAGCGGTTCGATCGCCGAGCCAGCCGCAACCAACACATTCGCCTGACGATGACGAAGTTCAAGCATCCGACGTGAGAGAAGTCGACAGACGCACAGGTGCAATTGGGGATCGCGACCGAGCCGGCTGGACGTGATCGCGACCAAAGAGGTCGCGTGGGAAAGCATTTGCGGATTTGAAATGGTCAGCGACGCAGGCGAGATTCCCGCGCACAGCTCAAGCCGATGCAGTCGCTGCTCAAAAAACGGGGGTAATTCGTCGACCACGTCGCCACGACCTCGGGCACGATTCGCAAAATTCAAACGACGAGCTTGTAATACAAACGTAATCTTAATGGATCCTTGGCCGCCCAGGGTTGCTCCATCCCAGGTCGGGCGGGGACAATCGGTTCACAGCGATGCCTCGCGACCATCGCCCCCTTGGTGAGTCGCAGCGTCTCTGCCCCCCCCCAAAAATGCATGCGTTCCCACTTTGCCGGTTGAATCGATTTTCCGAGTCTTTAGGATTTGCTAGCGACACGATTCACAACGTTCGAATCCTGAGTTCGTTTCCCTTTGCCCCCTGAATTATTCCGAGCACCCTATGAAAGCCATTCTTTACTCCCTGATTGCCTTTGCTTTCGGTCTGTTCACAGGCCCACTGAGTGCCAACGATCCCGCGTTGACTCCCACGACCGATGCGATCGTGAACATATGGCCCAACAATCCGCCGGCCTGGACTCCTCCTACACAAGCCGAGGGGAATACCAGCAATGCGAAGAGCCGCAACGTTGCTGGCAGACCCGTGATCCGTATCGGCAATGTCGCCCAGCCCCAACTTCACGTTTTCCACGCCAAAGCGGAGCTGAAATCCGATACCACGATCGTGGTGTGTCCTGGCGGCGGTTATTCGATTTTGGCCTGGGATCTCGAAGGGACCGAGATCGCCCAACGGCTGCAAGACATCGGGGTCACCGCCGTCGTGTTGAAGTACCGTGTTCCAACGGGCGGCGAAGACGAACGTTGGAAAGCCCCCGTCCAAGACATCCAGCGATCGATCAGCATGATTCGGGCTGGTGCAGTCCAAGGCGTTCCGAATACGCGAGTCGGCGTGCTCGGATTTTCCGCAGGCGGAAACGCATCGGCCCGAGCAGCCACAGCCAGCCAACGCATGTACGAAGCGATGGACGTGAATGACCAGCAAGACTTTGTCCCCGATTTCGCGGTCCTAGTGTACCCCGCTTGGATTGTGGAAAAGGACAACCCTTCAAAATTGATCGACGACATTAAAGTCACCGACCACACACCGCCCATGTTTTTTGCTCACGCACGCAACGACGGCATTACCTGTTTGGGAAGCGTAACGTTGTTCAGTGAACTTCAAAGACGCGGAATCAATAGCGCGTTGCATATTTTCGGAAGTGGTGGTCATGGTTTTGGTTCGCGCCGAAATGACCAAGAAACCGATGCATGGCCCGAACTTCTTACTCTTTGGATGCGTGACCTGGAATGGATCAAGTGAATTTTAAGGAAACCACCACGCTCGACCTTGGTGACGCTCCAATCAAATTGGACCAGGAGTGGGCGAACGCGCTGACCCATGGGATCGCCGCGGTGATCTCGGCGATCGCGGCAGTGTTCTTAGTGCGAGAAACCATCAACGTCAGCCAAGGGGCCGCGATCGCCTGTACCGCTTACATGGCATCGGTGATTGGGACGTTTGTCTCATCCACGTTGTCACACATGATTTTACGCCAACCGATGCTCGACCATTTGCGAGCGTGGGACCAGGCGATGATTTACACCATGATTTCGGGAACCTACACGCCGATCGTCTATGCGTATGCCCCCGACGGAGTTCGCCAACCGTTATTGATTGCGATTTGGGTTGCCGCAGCGATCGGTTTTTTCGGCAAAGTCCTACTCCGACACCGCGTCAATTCAATTGGAACGGTATCGTATTTGTTACTCGGATGGTTGCCTGCGATTCCCTTGGCGGGTTATGTCCCATCCGCTCTGGTGACATCCATGATCGCGGGCGGGGTGCTGTATTCGATCGGAGTCGTGCTGTTGATCAACGACTCCAAAATCAGATACCTTCACGCGGGTTGGCACCTCTTCGTCATGCTCGCAGCGACCTGTCACTTCCTGGGCATTTGGTGGTACACGTTTTAAACCCGTCACGTTTCAGCGGCCAAACCCGCCTCGGCTAGCCCCCTCGCCTCGGTTAGCCCCCTCGCCTCGGTTAGCCCTGCGAGCCTGATTCCGCGGGACCTTGCGGCTGCAAAAATCGCCCCTCGATACACGCCATTAACTGCTTCAAGTGTGGCTCGGCAACTTCGTAGTAAACCCGCCGCCCTTCACGCTCGCTGGTAAAGAACCCGCATCGCTGCATCAACCGCAGATGCTCCGAAGCGACGTTGTCGGGGATCTCACAATCGGCGGCCAATTCTCCCACGGTGTAGCGTCCCGCGAGCAACAATTGGATCATCCGCAAACGAACCGGATGCGCGATGATCTTCAAACACTCCGCCGCTTCTGTAAATGCCGATGTCCCCGCGTTGTTTTTTGCAGCTCCCCTGCGATTCGTCATCAATCGAGGGGGCGTGGTCCGAGACGCCGCCGCTTCAGCGGTGGCGGATTGGGTGGCCGCGATTCGCGATGTTTTCTTGCTTTTCATGAGAACCTCTCCAGCACCAAACCTATCGCGAGCTGACGAGGTGTCAAGCGATTGCCGTTTGCGGGAAGCGGAGGATCGCCATCGGGCTCACTTGCGATCCGCTACATTTCACAAAAACACCGATAAATCCAGCTGTTTTTCGGGGCGGTCACCCCCATCCTCTTCCGCTACAATGAAACGTCGACCAGCGAGACCTAACAATGCCGCGGCCCCACCCCCAACGGGGCTCTTTCCAACGCAGCCCCGTTCGCCCTCGCTTGGACGCAGCGATCGTGACCTATTATGGACAAACGGGGTTACCCCGAATCATCGACTGCCCCCACCTCCTATCACTGTCTTGAGAAAGAAATGCATTTCCGCACTCCTCCGCTCGCCGAGGCTTTGACGGCCGTCATGATCGGACTGGTTATCAGTCCCTGGCATGGCGTTGCTTCCGCTCAAGAGGAAGCATCCGCACAAGACGATCAAGACACTGCGATCGTGACCTCGGGAAGTTCGGAAACCGCGACGTTGGATCCGGAACTCAATCGCTTGATCGAGGATCTCGGTGCCAATTCGTTTGCCGTGCGAGAACGAGCCGCGAACCAATTGATGGAAAAAGGGCCAGAGATCCTGGCTCCACTACGTCAAGCGTCCTTACAAACCTCCGATCCTGAAATTCGCCTTCGCACCGACCAATTGGTTCAGCGGATGACCGCGGGGGACCTGCAAATTCGCATCGACGCATTCCTGTCCGGCGAAGACGTGGAGTTCGATGGTTGGATGCAAACCCAAGGCTTTATGGGCGATTCCTCGGGCGTTCGCGAGATGTTTGTCGAACTGATGCTTGAACATCCTGAAATCACCAAGTCGCTGGCGGGTTCCTCACGGGAACGCTTCGTGGCGATGGCCGCCGGCATGGGGCGCGTGCAAAACAAAATGTTCGTTCGACTCGAAGTTCCGAGTCGCGCGGATGTCATCGCGATGCTGCTTCCAGCCAACGATCCCAACGTTCCGGTCAATCAAGACTTTGAAAGCTTGATGATCTCGCTGCTGCGCAAGGAAGCGGCGAACAACTTGCATCGCGATGTCCAACTGGGCGGCCCTGTTGATGCGTTAGTCAGCGGATGGATCAACCGCAGCAGCTTGAATAATCGTGCGGAGATCTTGTTCTTTGCCATGAGTTGGGATCTGAGTCAATCACTACCACTGGCGCGGCGCACGATTGTCGATGCCACCTCGGTAGAAACGATCGCGATTGCCCTGCAAATGATCTCGCGTTTTGGCGACCGAGCCGATGCGGCTCTCGTCGCAGAGCGACTCGACGACACACGCGTGGTTAGCGAACGTGGTTTTGCACGCGGTGAAAAACAAACCACTCAAATTGGTGACGTCGCCATGGCAACGATTGCCTTGATTCACGGAGTCGCCCTCGCGGACATTGGATTCGAACGAGCCCAGCGTCATCCCACCTTTAGCTTTATGTTCGACGACCTCGGTTTCTCTTCGGAAGAACCCGAAAAGGGAGTGACGCGAAAACAGGTTCGCGAGCGGGTTGACGCCTTGCTGCAAAACAATGTCCATGCTCAAGAGGCGGTCGAACCAAGCTAGCGGGTCCGACAATGATCGGCGGCGGATGCGTAGATTTGCATCAAGGTTTCGTAATTCGCTTGGGCGGAAAACTCGGCTTCAAATTCGGCTCTGGCTAGCCCCCGGAGCTGATCGGCGGTCTCGCGACTTTGGCACAACTTGGCCGCGACATCCGATAACGCTTGGGCATTTCCAAGTTCAAATCGCAGTCCACCGCCCTCGGGACGGACAAGTTTTTTCAGAGGACCGATATCCGAAGCGATCACCGGAGTGCCCACGGCAAACGCTTCGACGATCGTTCGCGGAAGTCCTTCGTACCAAAGCGATGGCACGACCAGGAACCTCGCCGCACGCATCTGCTGGAACACTTCGTCCGCAGACTGAAAGCCGACGAAATGGATTCTTGGATTGTTGGCTGCTGCCTGGACGACTCGCTCCTTCATGGGCCCGTCGCCGACAATCCTTAAGGGCAAGTGACAACGCTCATCTTGCCATGCTCGGAGCAGCACCTCGATCCCTTTTTCCGAAGAGAGTCGTCCCACGAACAAGGCATAGTCGCCATCGCCGCGTCCGATCTCGGGCGCGGGATCGACAAAGTTCGGCTTCACCGCGATTCGTTCTTCGTCCAATCCCGCTTCGATAAACTTGGATTTTGCAAAGTCCGTCAAGGCGATGAATTTGTCCACATGATTGCGCCAACTGCCGATCCCGTGGTGCACCGCCTGCATCGCGACGACGGCCGTGGTGGCGAGCAAATTTCCTCGATAACATCGGTGCTTGATCGCGGGCAATGCAATTCGCTTGCCCAGACACGCTTCGCATACTTTCCCGTCTCGCAAAAAATACGAGTTCGCGCAGAGCAAGCGGTAATTGTGCAAACTTTGCACCACCGGTACTCGTTGGCGATTACACGCGTAATAGATCGAGGGCGAGATTAACGGGAACGTGTTGGTGCAATGAACCAACTCGATGCGTTCACGCTTGATCTTTTCACGGATGATTCGCGTGGTCGCGGGGTTCCATATCGTTTGACCGGCGACCAACACCGCGTTGAGGCCGCCGATCCCATCGTTGTTACGCGTGTAGCGGATAACGGTGTGACCGTGCTTTTCCAGCAACTCGGCTTCTTCTGCGAAACAACTGTCTTCGCCACCGGCATGTTGATAGTAGTTGTGACATAACAGAATTCGCATGAAGCATCTTACGCAATTATCGCATGGAAAAAATACGGCGGATCACAGGAAATGCGATCGCAGAGGATCGCGCAAGCTGTCTCATCGGATTCGATAGTCGCGAGCGAAGAAAACGATAGCGAGATTGTTCAAGCGATTGACGCACCCAAGCGCGTGGTGCAATCAGATCCACATGGCCTTCACCTAACATGGCAGCGGAGTTCATCAAGCGACGCTTGAAAAACTCGACCCCTTTGCCGAGATCGATTATCTCAACCCCTGCCGTTTCACACAACTCGATCATCTTGGAAAAGCATAGCAGACCTGGAGAGTAGCGTGCAAACTGAGGATCGTATGCACAGATCAACACGTGCATGGTGCGCTGGCTGCGCAGCGAATAGTTGATCGCCACCGGAGTGGTCCCCGCATACATGACCGAAAGACAACCTGCGAAGTGGAGTGAATCGTGGTGTACCGCATCGGCTAGAAACGTACGCACCCATTGCTGACGGAACGGATGCCACCGCTTAGAAGCCTCGTACTGAAAACATTTCCAATCCAGCAGCAGATCAAAGGCATGGGGACAGTTTGACGCGAACTCCATCCGAACCGGCCCCAGATCGCGTTGGAGTCCACGTTCGGACTGAACAAAGGTCCGTTTGATTCGTTTATGTCGAGCATAAAGTTCACGCAGGTAATCCTCCACCCCATTCGACAAATCGATTTGCGGTGACGCCCAATTCACCCAACACTTCGAGGCAACGGCACCGTCACACGGAAACAGATGATCGAACCGCCACTGAGTGAGTCCCAAGAATTTCAACATCGCTTCGCAATCGAAGTCGACCCCGCGAGCATAGATGGCTCCCTGGTAGTCGGCGATATCGCGTCCGACAGCGATTGCGCGTCCATTAGCCGCTCGTTCAAATGGAAACACCACCTCGACGCCCGCAGCGCCGTGAAGCATCGCGACTTCAATATGGGGAACGACCTTTGCAACGGCCTGAGTGTACTCGGGAGTAAAAAAGGGGCTTTCAAAATGCGGCGCACGAACAAGCAATTGACGCCAAGCATCTAATTGCGCTGCGCTCAATTGGTTCGCAGAAGTAAGAGTCCAAGGCATAAACAGATCGGACGGCACAAACCAATTCCAACCGATCTCACCGATCCGCCCCAGGAGACGTTGGAATGAACCAAACGCTCTCCATGATACACTGGGCAAACTAAATTCCAGGCTCCACCAGCCCGAAATATCGATTTCCCAGAAAACCACACAGAAATCGTTCTGAATTTACCGCATCAAAAGAAGGCGACGTATCGAGGGCAGCACCGACGCGGTGGTGCGAGCAAATCGCTTCACAGGAGGAGACCAACGTGAACGTAAAAATCGGTAGCGGGATTGCTGCACCGAATGCTCGAAGATTCGCCGCGGTGAAAACAGATCCACACAACCTTCGCGCAACCGCGGAGCGCGCGTCACCAACCGCTGTTTATAGTCCTCGAGCCCCTTTCCAAGGTCCACCACGTTGAACCCATGCTCGGCACAGGCACATAAATGCTGGAAGCAACAGACCAATCCAGGGGAGTATTTTGCATATTCGATGTCATAAGCACTGATTAAGACATGAGACACCTGATGAGAGTGCAATGAGTACTCCATCGCAATTGGAATGTCACCAGCACTAACCACCGACAAGTTGCCACGAAAATGGGGCGAATCCAAGTGCATCGCCCCAAAGATAAATTCCCGAACCCAATCGATCCGAAACGGATGCTGACGTCCAGCAACCTCATACTGGGAACACTTCCAATCGAGTAATTGTTTGAGTTGAGCGTCGTCGCGAGAATCAAAATTGACCTGCAACTCTCCCACATCGCGAGCCAATTTCCGCTCAGCCTTGATCATGTTGCGACGAATATTCTTGTGCGATCCGTAAAGTCGTTCAAGGAAGGCCTCTCGTCCTCCATGGACCTCAATTTGCGGCGAAGTCCAATCGGTCCAACACCACTTTTCGAAAGGCCCCTCGGCCGGAAACAGATGATCGAACTTCCATTTCCGTAGCTTCAATGCGCGCAGCATCTCGACCACATCAAAATCGAATCCCTCGGGGTAAATGGCGCCTTGGTAGTCCGCGACCATCCGCCCCACCGGAATCGCAAATTTACCCTCGACTCGCTCAAAGGGCAGAATCACTTGCACCTCGCCCGCCTGTTCCATCATCGCAACCTCGATGTTCGGCAACAGGATTCCTACGAACTGAACGTACTCCGGGGCAAAGTACGGACTTTCGTAGTGGGGAGCCCGTTCCAGTAGCCCCCGCCAAGCGGCCAGCGAGGAGGGAGCCAAATCGTCAATGCGAGTCGTCGTCCATTTCTTCACTGCACACCTACCTTAGGAAAGGAATTATCGGGTCATTAGAAAAGGATTGTCGGGCTATAGCAAACCGTATTTGCTGAGCGTACGTCGCTGTGGAAACATGCGTGGAACGACCACATGGAGATAGCAGCGTGCGTAGCCCTCGGCGCGGACCAGCATTAACCAATGGGCAAGCGTGGTTTCATGCTTACCCAAACATTTTGCCAACGCCGCCTGAGGCGCGTGACGCAGCCCCGCATTGGCGACTCGCAGCAACATGATGCCGAATCCCCGTAGCTTGCCATAGTGGTTGAGATCGCGTCGACAGAACGTAAAACCGTCGTGAAAACAGGTCTCATGCAGATACTTGTAGGTCAATCGAACCGGTGGGGTGACATGCCATGCTACCGATTCTGGTGCGAACCAGCTTTCGATGCCCGCTTCCCACATCCGCCGATAAAGGTCGGTGTCATAACCACGAAGACTTTGCGATACATCGTAACGCCCCACCTCTTCGAGCACGTTGCGGTGGATCAACTGGGTCCCCGAACCGGGCCCTTGGCGACGCGTGTAGGGGCGTGGCTCGGGCCACGTCACGCTCTCGCCAAGGATCCGCCGGACACGAGGGTGAAGCTGGCGATCACAATCGGGCGGCAATCGCAACCACAGCAAACCGCCGACGCTGCGGATATTCTTTTCCCGTGCGAGTCGCAACATCGCCAACACCCATTCTGGTTCCGCAACCTCATCATCATCAAAGTTTGCAAACCACTCACCCTGCGCCTCATCGAATCCGCGATGGCGGGCATGCACTTGCCCAGGCGTCGATTCGAAAACGTATCGCAACGTTACCGGAGATGTCTTTTGCATCTCGGAGATCAGCTCTGCGGTGTTATCAGACGAGCGATTATCGACGACGACGACTTCGAAGGTGAACTCGCCGTCGGTGCGTTGATTCAGCAAACTCTCCACACATTCACGCAGCATGTCGGCGCGATTGTAGGTGCAAAGAATGATGGAAACGTCGGGAGCAGTGGACATTCCGATTGGGCCCTTAATTCTTTTCGCCGCGTGAAACGGTTTTGTCAACGGAGTGCTCAACGGTACCGCCAAGGCGGTCTCCGTCGAACTCGCTTGTCGCTCCCCCTCGATACCGGCCGGCACAAAAGCTAGCCCCCATCAACAGGAACAACGGATTCAAAAAACGAACATTGCTGGACATGGGATTGTCGGTGCACGCCATGATATTGAACGCGATCAGAGCGAGATAAACCGTCGTCAGTGCGATCTTATTCGCTGGAAACGCATCTCGCATCCGTTTCCGCAAGAGTACCATTTGGTAAACCATTGCCCCAATGTAGACCGCCAATCCGAGCAACCCCAATTCGTAGAACGTACCAATGAATTCGTTGTGGACGCTGCGCATGCGATCCCAAATGGTCGGCACATAATGAAAGACACTTGAGATTCCATGTCCCAGTAGAGGCGTGTCCATGCCCTTTTCAATCACCAACGGCCAGGCCTCCAATCGCCCCATACTATGTTGGCCCGATGCAAACAGATCCGAGATCGTACCGGAGCCCGCTTCAGGAAAAAGACGCTTCTGCATCGCAGGGAGATGAAAGACGACCAACCCCATCAACATCACCCCGACCGCCGCGACCAACTTCCAAAGCAGGCCACGAAACAACGGATGAAACATCGGGAGCACGAGAATGCACAACGTGACGCCGCGACTGCCCTCAATTCCCGAAACCAGCAAGCAGATCGTCCAAGCGATCACGGTAATGACGATCCGTGAGGGAAAGAACGCCAATGCCAACGCCGCTATCGGCAGCAAACTCATCGAATGGGGACGTGGATCAAGCGCCGGTCCCGAGGGAAAGGTTTCAACTTCGACCAACCCTAGTTTCCATGCCGCAACACATCCCAAGGAAGGAATCAAAGCAAACAGAATGGCATAGAAAAAAAGCGTAAGTTGCCGATGGGTACGGACGAACATCGCGCCGGCAAGTCCAAACACATAGGGCGTCGACATTTCGTAAGCGTGCTTAAATGCTTCACCATCTCGGACTTCGCCCCACAGGAGTGAACCCCAAATCATCCCTAACCACGCCAGCCAAACACGATGCCCCGGCCACGCGCGCAAACGTGAGGGATCCAATCCCGCTTTGACCACCATCACAAACACCAATAACAACGGTGTTAACAACGTGACAAATGCGAGGTAATTAACGCCCCCAATATAAATATTCTTAAAACTCGAAATCGCAGCCAAACTGGGCAGCAACAACACAAACAAAAAGCCAATCTCGGGTTTGGCTCCTGCGGTAAACAGAGACCCCACGAGATCCGAGAACAATCGCGCGGCGGAATCCTCGCTCGTCCATCCCCTCGACTCGCTTTGCCGATGGTCTTTCTGCGGTTCGAAACGGAGGCCCACGCCCCCATCGCCACTCATGATACCACAGGCGAAATTTCGCCTACTCCCGTCACGTCTTGCTCTACGTCTTGCTCTACGCTGGAGATTTCGCTGGAGCCCAATAACGCTTGTAACTCCGGCGAACTTCTCTCCGGCAATTGCGCCAGCGCCGTTAAAAGACAAGGGATTCGAATCGCCAACCCCGCGACCATTCCCACCACCAATGCAATCGCCACCCCCAACGGTCCCAGCCGCGGAATGACCAAGAATGCCAATCCCGCCGTCACGGCACAGCGCACACAATCGGCCCAGAAGTTTCGATTCGAAAGCGCAACTGCGAGTAACCCGTTGCCCACAACAATATCAATCGTCTGCACCCAACATCCCAACGCTAAACACTGCATGACCCGGCTGACATCGTCATACTCCGAACCATAAACCAATTGCACCAGCCATTGGCCACCGATCCCTAATACCAACGCCATCAAGGTGACGACCGACAACGCATAAACCAGAAACGTCTGCACCGTTTTGCGAAGCGCCACCGACCCTCCCTGGGCGTACGAAACCGACATTTGCGGAGCCATGTATTTCCCCAGCCCACGCAAAAAGGTTTGGGCAAGACCGATCAGCGTTAAACAAGCCGCCAGCAACCCGGTCGCTTGCGTCCCATGCGTGATCGCCAACAACCACGGTAACACCGTCGGTGCACTACTGCCGACCAAATAAGAGCCCAACGTCCAACGCCCAATCTTCCAATTATGGCGAAAATCGCTGGCGATCAAATTCAAAGTCACCTTCACATTTCGGATCAACCGCGGAAGCCAAAATGCACCCACCAATGCCGACGCACCCCCGATCGCGATTAACGTATGCCCGACCGTCAATGATTCGTTCCACCACCACAACAACAGTGCGACGAGTTGGACTGCCGCAACGGCACCGTCAAGCAGCACCGCTTCGGCTTGCCGCAATTGGTTGTGCAGCAAGCTATGAATGAATTCGCGAAGCATCATCCCCGGTAACAAGATCGTTAACAACAACATGCTGCTGGCCAGAGGACCGTTGGCCGAGTCGGTGAGCCCCATCCCGACCGCAGTGACGGCGATAAGCCCGATCGCCAGCAAGGTCAATAACGCTGCATGAGCCAAAACGCTGCCCGTGTACCCCTTGCTCCGCTGGCCGTTAAAGTGCGGTGCCCGAACGAGATAGGGAGTGTGGACCAATTGATCCGTAATGCATTGAAGCACCGTATACATGCTGAGCGTGATGAACAGGATGCCCAGATTCTCTTTACCGAGATAGCGTCCGACGATCAACGAGGTAACAAAGTTGGTGCCACTGACGATCCCTTGATCCAACAGCGCTAAACCACCACGGTTGGAAGCCACGCGACGTGTTGCCACCATGATCGCGTTTCTGCGCGTCCTGGATACTCGCACGGTCTCCGCACAGGCCGCCGGCTCAGCCAAATGTTGAGTCATGACTTGCCCCTTACGGATTGGACACGTCGCCAAACGGACCGAATTCGCTTGGACCATCCATCCAATTTGCCCGCGATGCTCGCCCCGGTATCTCCGCATGCAACATCAAATCGAGGCATGAAGTACAAGTCGTCATCTTTGGTCACCACGTCATTGTCAATTCGAAACGCACTGCTGCACCCAGCCGCCCGCGCGATCTCGCCCATCTGTTTCGTCGCAAAACCAATCTTGCTAACTCCAAACGGATAAGCATAGGGAGGCGATTCAACCCCGAACTCACGCCGAAGTATCGCATTGCATTGACGTATTTCCTGGTCGAGGTCTTCGACGTTGTTACGAAAATCAGCATGGGTGTGCGTATGACAACCGAGCTCGATCAGCGACGAATCTTGAAATTGACGACACTGCTGCAGCGTCATCGGTTTCCATATTTCCTCAGGTACCGATGCGTCGGGCTGATCAATCCAATTATCAAACGGAAAGGGAACTTCGCTGTCGAGATAGGCGGTGGCCAAAAACAACGTCGCCGGGACACGCAGTTCCTCGAGAATCGGCAACGCATACGTCAAATTATTGAGATAGCCATCATCGAACGTGACCGCAAAGACCTTCTCATCCACCGTTTCTCCCGCCGACTTTGCAGCAACAAGTCGATCCAACGGCCATGCTTTGTAACCGTGCTTGAGCAACCAATCGAGTTGTTTGCCAAATTGATGGGGAGGAACGTTGTAAGTCGGCGGAAAGCGATGTCGGGGCAACGGACAAACACGATGGTACATCAAAACCCCGAACGACCCCCGAGCTGCCGTGCGTCCAAACGAACGGAGCGGGACCGTCATCCAACTCACCCCATTGTGTCTCCAACGGTCCCAGCGAGCTTGGCGTTTCGAAATCAACTTCGTGAAGCGGGGCAACGTCAAACGAGACGACTCGGAACCCGCATTCTCCACTGTATCATGCATTACCGTTCCGCAGATTCGAACTGACCCGGCTCGCGTTCACGTATCAATCCATGCCCGGAATGCCGTGCGATACGACTTCGCAACGACGCAACCTCCGCTGCCGAAGAACGGTTGGATGTCGACGGGCTATCCATTGTCGACGGGCTATCTAATGTTGACGATGACTCGGAAACCTGGGTGACAACATGCTGAGACATTTCACCCTCGTCTTTTAGATACTCAATCGCAAACGGCAATACCGCCGCTCCAAAACATGCAATCAAGAAACCTAACACCAACGTAATCGGTTTATTGGGAGACACCGGACGCTGAAGCAATCGCGGTTCCTCAATCACGCCGATACTGGTGATCGCTTTGGTACCAAGCTCATGCTCCAAACGCGCTTGCTCGAGCTTTAACGCATGGGCTTCAAACTTCGCTTTGGCTACATCCCGCTGCGTTTCAAGATCGAAGATCTCGTTTTCTTGATCCGCCAAAGACTCGAGCGATTTTCCTAATTGCTCGTTCTGTTGCGAAAGCACTTCGCTCGCCGCAACGTAAGCAGCGAAATTCGCACTCTCGGAGTTCCATTGTAGCGCCAAGTCTTGATGCAGTGGATTCATGCCGCGCGACGTTTGCGTGTCGTGCAGATTCATCTTTGTGAAAATGTCGGACACCTCCTTTAGCTGACGCTGTACCGCCTGCAAATTCGGATGGTCGGCGGTAAACTTGCTGAGCAGCTCCTTTTCGCGGATTTGCAAATCATACAACTGTTGCCTGAGCACTGCGGTGGATTGCTGATCGATTCCACTGGTTGCTCCCGTCACGACACTCTCAGGCGTCACCGCAAGTTGTTCGGTCAAGCTCTTCAGTCGTCCGCTGCTGGTCGCCAACAGTCGTTCATTTTCTGACATTGCCGCCTGAGTCTCCCCCATGCGACTTTCCAAGATTCCACGTTTGCCCGCGATCGAACTCACCCCCAGTCGCTTTTTGGCATTCATCAACGTTTCACTCGCCGCGGTTAACCGCTCTAACAATATGTCGTTCTGTTCAAGAAAGAACTCGAACGCTCCCGCGGTGCGATTGATGCGATTATGCTCCTCGAGAAATACCTCCGAGAGCGCTTGCATCACGAGATGGGCTTGTTCGGGCGACGACGAAAAGTAGGTGACATTAATGACATTGGATTGGTTGGGGGAATGCACTCGCAACCCCGATTCAATCGTCACCATCGCCTTCTCGCGGTCCGAGATCGGATCCAGATTCTGAAACATTTGCTTCGCCTTCGCGAGCAAGGAAAGCGGTTGGTTAGGATCGCGATCCAAGATGGTGTCGATCCCCAAACGATCGACCACCTTCTCTGCGACCGATTGACTTGCAATCACCTCGGTCGTCGAGCGAACCACACTATCCGCCGTCATGTGCAATCCCATCGTTTCGCCGACGGTCGCAATCGGGTCAAGCGAGACCGACTCGTGCCCCAGACGTACCAAGTACTCCGCCTGAGACGCATACTTCCGCGGTGCAAAAATGACGAGCAAGACAGCCGTCACCAACACCAGTACGAAAAACGCGACACTTATCCATAAATGTTTGAAGACGATAGAGACCGCCTGTCTCCAACTATGAGTCGTATTTATGGTGGGGTGATTCACTAAACACATTCATGGGTGCAAGGATAAAACATACAACACGTTTATTCTCACCACCCTAAACAAAACTGCAAGCGAACCCCATCCTTAAAACCCTTTTTACACGCGAATTGATTGAGTGAAAGAGCTTCGGATTGTCGCAGCATGCGCAATTATAATGATGATGCCGATTGCACCGGCTTGAGACGCTATATGGTTTTCGTAGCAGGACGTCTGCCGAACCTAATCTCGAAATTTCCCGCACCTTAGTTTATCCCCCAACTCATGCGGGACATCCCCACCTCGGTTCGCTCGCCAAGATTCCAATCGATCCTCCGCAGAGGAAAGTCGGATTCCAAAAGGCCCCTAGCAGTCTCAATTCTCCGCTCTCCCATCCGACGCCCCGCGAACAAGACACTTCCCCCGACTGTCGCCACCGGCACCCAACGTTCTTACTAGTTGCATTTTTTTTTGTAATGACGGGCGATCCAATCGGTGAGTCAATACACCCACTCGATGCCGCTCGGCGAACTCATCTGGGAACCATTTCGGGTGACGCAGACGCTTGCGATCCCCCCCATCACCGCCACGACAAAAACGGCGTATTGCAACAATCAACACCCCAAACGACGGATTGAGTCCGCAGCCAATCCACTACCTTTTTGCAAGTTATCGATCTGATCGCAACGCACATGGGCGGGTCCGCACATAGGATCAATGCGATTCAGAATGATTGCAAAACTAGGCCTACTTCCTATAAAAGTTTTAACTAGACTGTTACTGAACAAATCAGAAGTAAAGTAGCAAAGGATAAGTTGCAATTCACCAATTTTGTGCACCGGTCGGACTGTTCAAAGTCATCGAGACTTGTATCTTGAAATCGACACGGATGTATGAGATTGGGGCATTAATCGGATTGGAGCATCTTCGGACTACTGACATCGATGCAGTCGGTATTCCGTCGCGACTTTCAACAGGGCACAGGCTCAAAAAAATCCCTCTTATCAATTTTGGACGCACACCGTGCTGCAACTCATTTCACGTTACACCACTGAGTTCGCCTTTCGTCGCCGCCTTAACACTTGGATCTTGACGGAGCGTGAGTTCAATCGCGAGATCGCTCGAGAGCGCGCTCGGACCGTACGACGCAACATCCCATTCTGTGTTTTGTCCATTGAACTGTGTCGCGGACATCGCAACACAAAGAACGTTCGCAAGCTCGCTAAGCTGATTCGCCGGAACGTTCGGATGAGTGACGAGAAGGGGCACCTCAGCCGCTTCACGATCGGAGTGTTGCTACTAGACACGCCGGAGATGGGAGGAAGAATCGTGATGGACCGGCTCAACGGCTTGGCTAACTCGCACGATCACAAAGTGGAGATCTCGCTGCGCGTCTATGATCCACAAGCGTTTGGGCAGGACAAAGAGTCTGGCGATGACGAGGATTCCTCATCGGGTGGTGGAACCCCGTCGGGTCGCGAGCCCCAGGTTCAACTGCGAGCCCCGCTCGTCGCGGCAGACCAAGCACGTTACTCGCATGCCGATTTGATTGGCCCCCAAGCCGCGTCATCCAGCCCACCCGCTTCGCGCGGCCCCCGAGCGTATGACTTCATGGCTCCGCGTGTCGATACGGTTAGCTTCAAAGTAGACTCGATCGTCAAGCGAGGGTTCGATATCGTCTGTGCCAGCCTCGGTTTGGTGCTTGCCGCCCCTGTGGTCGCGATGGCCGCTTTAGCCGTGCGACGTGACGGCGGCCCTGCGTTCTTTCTACAACACCGTGAAGGACGCGATGGGGTGCCGTTCACGATGTACAAATTGCGAACGATGGTGGTCAATGCAGAATCGCAACAAGATAGTCTGCGTGAACAGAGTGAACGCGATGGGCCGGCATTCAAGATGACCCACGACCCTCGCGTGACCCGACTGGGCCAATTCCTGCGTTCGACCTGCCTCGACGAATTGCCGCAATTGTACAACGTCCTTCGAGGCGAGATGTCAATCGTCGGACCACGCCCTTTGCCTGTGAGCGAAAGCCGAGCATGCGAAACTTGGCATCGACGTCGCTTGGATGTTCGACCGGGGATCACCTGTTATTGGCAAGTCGCCAAAGAAAAGGCGGATACATTCGATGCCTGGATGCGAATGGACTTGGCCTACGTTGACCACGCCAATCTTTGGAATGACATGACCCTGATGGCCCAAACCGTCAGCGTTCCACTGCGCCGCAAAGGCAGTCGCTAAGTTCCTAGGTCGTGCTACGGCAACCACTGAACCGCATCGGCAACGACGTGACCATTGGCTCCATCGTTGGTGATTCGAACCGTTGCTTTCGCATTGGCATCAAATGGAAACTTACCGAGTGACACAAACAACCCTTCGATCGCGGGCGTTTCTTTCTGGTTCACGCTCACCGTCGACGAACCCGCGGCGTGATGCACGGTGATCTTGACGTTACTAGCACGATTCGAGTTTGCCGGATAGGCAACGCGAACCTCGTATTCACCCGCCTTGGGTAATGTCGCCGTAAAGGTCATCGTGGCTAGACCATCCGCCTGGTGACCGTCATGCACATAGCCGTGATCAACAAACTTGGATGACGACGTGCTCGGCAACCAAGTGCCAGTGAATTCCGCCTTAGCATCATCGACGACGATGCCTTTCAGTTGATCGCTAGAGACTCCCTTGCCGGTCGTTCGCTTTTCAGAACCGCTGTACTCGAGCACCTGTCCGTCGGCCCGCAAACGCTGACTCAACTTCTCGTAATCTACATCTTGCACTGCAATTTTTTCATCGATCGCCATCACTGCGGCGGTCGCCGAACTGTGGCCCAAAATCATAAAGACAGGCTCCATTCGAATCGAGCCAAATGCAATGTGTGAACTGGATACACAAACAGGAACCAATAGGTTTTCGCATTCTGATTTTTTGGGAACGAGCGAACCGTATGCGATTTGATAAGGCCCTTTCGTGCTGACGCCAATGTCACCTTCGTTTTGTACGTGACCTTCGGGCGTGATGTAACGCTGGACGTTATGCGAATCCATCGTATAAGAGCCCATCCCAACCGACTCGGGAGTTTCACTGCGTTTGAGCAATTCGTTCTCGGTCATGACGAAGTCACCCACCATCCGCCGAGCTTCACGGATATAGAGTTGATGCGGCCAATTTCCGTTATCGACAAACTCATCTTTGGCCAATCCCCACTTCCGCATTTGTTGTCGAGTTTGTTCGGGCACGCGTGGATCGTTGGCGATGAAATACAGCCATCCTTGCTGATAGGTTTCGTGCTCCTTGATAATCTCGCGGCGTCGCTCATAGCTCGCTTCGGGATAGTCATAGTTAAAACCGATGTTATCGGTACTCATTGGACCATGGTTATTGGTATCGGTTTTGTAGTTGGGAATCGGGTCGAACTTGGCGAACGTTTGGTTGAATCCAGCGTCAAAAATCCGGACGAGTAACTCATATTGCGAAGGGTCATAGCCAGCCGGTTTGGCAAACGGGACTCGATTGGGTTCATGATTGGTCAAACACATGCGAAAGCAGTAGGCTTGAACACGATGGTCGCCAGCAAACTTTTCACCTGGCGGTTGAGCACTCACCCGCGGCAACACCCCACTCGCAGGATCCCCGGGAACCACGTAGGGGCTGACCGGCTTGTCGAGTATGCCGAAATGGTGTGCATGATGAAGCACTCCGGTTTGCACCCCATTGAAACGTTCTCCATAGGTCGCCGCCGCTTCACGACCGACATGATAGGTGACGCCCGCGGAGGCCATCAGATCACCTTCGTAGGTGGCATCGATGAACATTTTCCCTGCATACGATTTTCCGCTGAGCATTCGGATCCCCACGATGCGGCCATCCTTCATCGTGACGCCCGATTCGCGGTCAAGATACTCGTCGCGGAAAACCGGGATTTCAAACTCGCGGACATAGTCCTCGTAAACTTGCTCAGCGACGTGCGGTTCAAAGATCCACATCGTCCGATTTTCGCCATCGATGGCTAGGGTTCCTTGCCCCTTGTTGCCATATTGCGTTTGCGGTTGATGAGGCCAAGCGGCGGGATGCTGGTACGCTTTCCAAATGCGATGATAGAAATCTCGTGCTAATCCACCGATCACCGACTTGTTTCCTGTGTCGGTCCATCCTAATCCTCCACTGGTCAATCCGCCGAGATGCTTATCGGGGCCGACGATCACAACTGACTTGCCCATCTTTTTTGCCTGGACCGCCGCGATCACTCCCGCCGAGGTGCCGCCATACACCACGATGTCGTATTGATTCGTCGCAGCCTCGGCTGCTTTTCCTTGATGAACTGTTGCCAGGAAGAAAGACAAAACGAGCAAGGGTGCGAGTAACCGATTCATCGTGGTGAACTCCGAAAGAAGGAAGCACGCTTAACACGCGAGCGTGAATGAGACCTGAAGAAATTGATCATCGAAACAACATGGACCTACGCGCCGCATGGCATGCCGATGACGTCTGGCCGAGACATTGTAGAATAACCTGCGCCCCAATTCACGTTTCTTCGTCAACATGACGTCCGAACAAGGACTTTTCCGTGCCCTCCACCGTGCCCTCAACGAAATATCCCTTTTTCCCAACGCTCGTCCTGCTCACGAGCGTTCTAACTCTAGTCCCCGATTATGCCAACGCAGACGAAGTGACTGCGAACACGCACGCGCCAACGAAAGACGAGAAAATAGAAATGAGTTCGGATTCTGTAATGCTTAAACCATGGACCGGTCCCTACGGTGGCGTTCCTCCTTGGAACTTGGTCCGCCAAGACGAATTCCTGCCAGCGATCGAGACGGCGATTCAAATCGCGAGCGAAGAGCTCAGCACAATCGCTAACCAAAGTGAACCGCCCACGTTTGAAAACACCATTATCGCGCTGGAGAAAGCGGGCAAGACGCTTGATCGTGTGGAAACGCTGTTTGATGTCCACACCGGCAACCTGAACGTCGGCTCGATTCCCGATATGGAACGCGCCATCGCGCCGAAGTTGTCCGAATACCGCGACAGCATCTATCAAAACGAAAAACTGTTCAAACGCATCGAAGCGATCTATCAAAGTGACGCGATGAAGTCGTTTACCGTCGCTCAAAAACGATTGGTTGACGATCTTTACAAAACCTTTGTTCGCCAAGGCGCAAAATTGAACTCCAGCGACAAAGCCAAGTTGTCGCAAATCAATACACGATTGGCTCGACTGTTCACTGATTTCAGCCAAAACGTGCTCGAAGACGAAAAAGGCTATGTCACTTGGATTGATCACGAATCGGATCTGGCCGGATTGCCCGACAGCGTCATTGCGGCGATGAAATCGGCCGCCGAAGAACGCAACAAGCCTGATCAATGGGCCGTCACCAACACGCGTTCGTCGATGGATCCGTTTCTGACGTACGCGGACAACCGTGATTTGCGGGAAACGGTTTGGCGAAACTATTACAACCGCGGCGACAACGGGGATGCCCACGATAACAACGCGATCATCTCCGAGATCCTCAGCTTGCGTACCGCGCGAGCCAAATTGCTCGGGTACAAGAACCATGCCGAGTGGCGATTGGAACCGACCATGGCCAAGACGCCGGCCGCGACCATGGACTTGATGATGAAGGTGTGGCCCAAAGCGGTCGCGCGTGTTCGCGAAGAAGTGGCCGATATGCAAACGATCGCCAATTCCGAGAACACCAACATCACCATCGCGCCGTGGGACTACCGCTACTACGCCGAGAAAGTACGCAAAGACAAATACGACCTCGATTTCAACGAAGTCAAACCGTACCTGCAGCTAGAAAAGTTGCGTGAAGCGATGATGTGGGCCGCCGGAGAATTGTACGGAATGCAGTTCACTGAGATCAAAGACGTCCCCGTGTTTCACCCCGACGTGCGCGTTTGGAAGGTTGAAGACGCCGATGGCAACCGTGTTGGTTTGTGGTACCTCGATCCCTACGCTCGCGAAGGCAAACGCAGTGGCGCGTGGATGATGGATTACCGCAGTCAAGAAAACATCGACGAACCGATCACGCCAGTCGTTTCAAACAATTCGAACTTTGTCAAAGGGGTCGCAGGACAACCGTCATTGATCTCGTGGGACGACGCCGTGACATTGTTTCACGAATTCGGGCATGCACTGCATAGCTTGAACTCGAAGGTAAATTATCCTTCACAAGCAGGAACCAGGGTCGCGCGTGATTACGTCGAGTTTCCGTCCCAGATCATGGAGCATTGGCTCGACACTCCGGAAGTGCTCAGCCAATATGCGGTGCATTACGAAACCGGCCAACCGATGCCTCAGGCACTGCTGGACAAAATCAAGAAAGCATCCAAATTCAACCAAGGCTTTGATACGGTGGAGTATTTGGCCAGTGCGATTGTTGACATGAAGTTGCACACCACGGATCAGACATCGATTGATCCCGACGCGTTTGAAAAACAAACGTTGAAGGAGATTGGTATGCCCGACGAGATTCCGATGCGTCACCGCACGCCCCAGTTTGCTCACATTTTCAGCAGCGATTCGTATTCGGCGGGCTACTACAGCTACCTGTGGTCGGACGCGTTGACCGCCGACGCAGTCGAAGTGTTCGAGGACGCCGGCAGTTTCTACGACAAAGCCACCGCAAAGAGTTTGCACGACAACGTGATGAGCGTGGGCGACACGATCGATCCCGCCGAAGGTTTCCGGCGATTCCGAGGCCGCGATGTCGACACCAGTGCCCTATTGCGCAAACGCGGCTTCCCGGTCGAGTAGGGCTGGCGATTGTCACCAACGCTGTGAAGCTCTTCTAGCAACTCCCCACCTTCTGGCGAAGGTAGCTACGAGAAAATGCTTCACAGCGTTGCGTTTGGGCGCTAGTGCGGGTTGGATGATGATGGAACCGTCGCTCGCGCCAAAACGGCTAACGAAATCAGTCGTCGCCGAAGTTGGTGGAGAGGTGATAGGCTGCAACCCACGACTTGCCTGGGCTAGGTTGACTCGTTACCCACGCGGTCCAAAGCGGACCGTTACCGATCCGCTTTCGTCGTCCTCTTGGACGTCCACTTTGATGTCCAAAAAGAGCTCCAGCACATCGAGGTGCGTCTTGCTGTGCCGCGACAACGGGCCGCTGCGAAATTCGCTGCAGCGGCCCTGCATGGCCGCCAAACCTAGCGGCAACATAAGCTGATCGGCCAAATGTTCGCCGACCGGAACATCTCTGGCGAGATGGGCTCGCGTTTGTCGCAGCACGCCTCGCGCGATGTGCTCTGCCTTGACGCCCACTTTGCCAAACCCGGTGAACGTCTCGGTGACACTCGGTGCTGCCCACTGAATCATGACCACGTTACCGGGGCCCCGCGGTTGCGACACTTCATGAACGTGAAAGCAATCGGCGGCCCAGTTTGTTTTTCGCCGAATCGTGTCACATTCACGCTGCCCCACCGACTTGGGAATCGCCGAGACGATCGCGGTCACGCGAGGCGATGCCTTCGGATCACACTCGATCAGCGTAAGCCCATTTAAAGTCCGACACGGAGTGATGTTCAACTGAAACTTTCCGCCGCCAGCGGGATAAAAACCATAGGCTTCGATTTCAACTTCGCTGGCGACTCCCATCTTGGCCAATTGCGGCAAAAACGAATCTCGAAAAAAATCCAACGGGGGTGCCGCTGGATTATGAGTGCCTCCTTCGAAAGTCACGCTCGACGGATGGTCCGCAAGCATCAAAGCCGGCAAGACGGTTTGCGCGACCAAGACCGCGCTGCCTGCAGTACCTACTTTGAAGTCGAAATTGCCACCACGGGTTTCATTTGGCTCGAACGTGATCAATTGCGATCCGATCGCATCACCTTCGATCACCGCATCACAAACCGCACCGACGGCCCGTACCGACGTGAGGTGTTGTCGCATCAGCCCTGGTTTCCGACGACCGGCTCGAATGTTGACGATCCGAATCGGTTGCTTGGTCACCGCGGCGAGCGCGAGCGAGGAGCGGAGGATTTGTCCGCCGCCCTCGCCCTGAGATCCATCAATTTCAATCATCCGCTTTACTCGCATCCTTAATCACGAAACGTGCTTTCAAGCGAGCGACTTCGCTCGCCAATCCCGCGGTCTTCACCGATCGCAACACTTCCTCGAAATCCTTGTACGCTGCCGGAGCTTCATCCTTGGGATAAAACCGGCAATTGCTGAGGATATCGTGCTGCTCAAACTCTTTGTCGATGGTCGCTTGATCCAAAACACGATTGGCATGACGTCGCCCGAGCGTGCGTCCGGCGCCGTGATTCACACTAAAGCACGCCTGCTCGGCTCCCGCATCCGCCACCATCACCGCCGATCCATCACGAGGATTTCCCGGCAACAAAATCGGGTGTCCGGTATCGGCAAACGGGGTCTCACGCAAAGCATAATGCCCCGCGGGAAACGCACGTGTCGCTCCTTTACGATGCACCCATGTCGGCCGATTATCCATGATCTCCTTGCGTGCAATGTTGTGACTGATGAAATAGACCAACGATCCCGTCGTTCCCGGCAATACTTCTTGAAACGCTTCTAGTACGAGAGCGTTAATCAACAAGTGGTTCGCCGTGGCAAAATTGGCTCCCAGCGCCATGTCGTCCAAATAGTCGTCGGCTTCGCTTGTTCCCAGTGGCGCGTAAACCAATTGGCGATCACCGGCCGGCAGTGGAATGTCCCACTTGCTGAACTTGTGTTGCAAGGTTTTGAACTGGCCCGATGCCAAGTTATGCCCGAAACCTCGCGATCCACAATGCGACAAAAAGGCAACCTTTCCGTCACGCAGCCCAAACGTTTCAGCCACCGAGCGAGAACGGTCATCGTCCCCGACGTGAACCACTTCGCATTCACCGAAATGGTTCCCGCCGCCGTACGACCCCAGTTGGCTCATCTTGTCCGAAAAATTACTCATATGCCGCTGAGCAAGCAGAACCTCCAAACGATTTCCCAGCGCATCGCGGGTCTCGTCATGTCCAAGGTGGAATGAATCTTCGCATCGATCGGCCCAGTCAACTGGAATGCCAAGTTGCTGACAAACACTTTCGCTGGCTCCTTCGACGACGAGTTGCTTCCCTAGCGTGCGGTTCACGGGACGCGACTTCTTTACACTTCGTTGCCCTTTGCCTGCTCCGGTCGGAGTGCGTTGACAAATGGCCGAGATCAGTGCACGTCGTGTTTGCCGGTCTTCGATGACGTCCGCAGGGACATCCAATTGCAACAAACTCATCGAACACTTGATGTCCACTCCCACGGGTCCTGGGTAAATGTGCGTGGGCGATACCATCACACATCCCACCGGAGCTCCGTATCCGAGATGGGCATCGGGATTGAGCACGACATCGGTCACGCCGGGTGCGAGCCGCGAATTGATCGCTTGTTGCAAACAAACGTCGTCAAACGTATCGCGAATCGCCTCGGTCCCAATCACCTTGATCGGCGGCGTCGTTTCGGTCGGCAAGATCGCGGTGGCTTCTCCGGTTGCGATCATTCTGGTTGGTGCAGGCTTGTGAAGCGTCGTATGCATTGCGATGCCTTTGATTCGAGTGAACGGGCGAGCCAGGTGATCGGTAATGTGACTGGCTGAAAAAATTCGGGGCAAATTCGGAAGCACGCTCCCAGCCTTTGCTTGAATCGGTTTACTTTGCACAAGGTGTGCCAAACCACACAGGCACAAACATAACCTGTTTACACATAACGACTTAACAAACTTACAAGAGTTTTAGCACACAAAAACAGCCCCGCCATATCTCTCCATTCATCGCGTGACTTATAATCCTGTCTATGAATAAGTCGCGCGTCGTTATCGGTTTTCTCGGTACCCAATTAGACCAACCCGCCAAGCGAGGTGATCGCTGGTCGGGTTGGCGGCCCAGTATTGCCGTGTGTCAGCAGCCCGACTTGATCGTCGATCGATTTGAATTGCTGTGTGATCGACGACACGAAAAGCTGGCCGAAAGCGTGGTCGCCGACATCCGCTCGGTCTCTCCCGAAACCGAGGTGCGTCTGCATTGGAATCAGCTTCGCGACCCCTGGGATTTCGAAGAGGTCTATGCGCTACTGCACCAGTTCACTCGTGACTACTCGTTTGACGCCGATCACGAGGAATACCTCGCCCACATTACCACAGGCACGCACGTCGCACAGATTTGTTTGTTCTTGTTGACCGAATCACGTCACTTGCCCGCCGCGCTGCTGCAGACCTCGCCACCGAATCGCAGCGGCAAAGACCCTCGCGGTGTCTACAGCGTGATCGATTTAGATTTATCGCGGTACGATCAATTGGCCAGCCGGTTTCAGGCCGAACACCAGGAAGGATTGTCGTTTCTAAAATCGGGGATCGAGACACGGAACAAGGCCTTCAATCAATTGATCGAACGGATCGAACAGGTATCGCTAGCGACCCGTGCGCCGATTTTGTTGAGTGGGCCAACGGGAGCGGGCAAGTCACAACTCGCCCAACGCATCTTTGCGTTGAAACGACATCGTCAACAAGTTGCCGGCCCGTTGGTTGAGGTGAATTGTGCCACGATTCGCGGCGAACAAGCGATGTCGACGCTGTTCGGCCATGTAAAAGGCGCGTTCACCGGGGCAGCCGCTGCACGTGCTGGGCTGCTGAAATCGGCTGACCAGGGAGTGCTGTTTTTAGACGAGATTGGCGAACTGGGTTCCGACGAACAAGCGATGTTGTTGCGCGCGATCGAAGAGAAGACCTTTCTCGCGGTTGGATCGGATGACGCGACGTCGAGCGATTTCCAATTGATCGCAGGCACCAACCGTGACTTGCACCAAGAAGTCGGACGCGGCAATTTCCGTGAAGACCTTCTGGCCCGCATCAATTTGTGGTCGTTCGCGATGCCAGGATTGGCCCAGCGTCGCGACGACATCGATCCCAACATTGAATTTGAATTACAAAAGTTCACCACGACTCATGGGCGGAAGGTGACGTTCAACAAGGAAGCACGCAAAAAGTTTATCGAGTTTGCCCATGATCCATCGACGCCTTGGAAGGCCAACTTCCGCGACTTGAACGCGGCGATCACACGGATGGCAACGCTGTCGCCGGGCGGACGCATTACGACCGACATGGTGGACGAAGAAATCCAGCGGCTGAGGTGCAGTTGGCGAGGATCGGAGAAGCCCGATAGCCATGCCGCGACATTGCGAAGCGTGCTGGATGAGAATCAAATTGCCCAACTCGATCGATTTGATCAAGCCGCGCTTGCCGAAGTGATCAAGGTGTGCTCGCAATCGTCGTCGCTCTCCGCCGCCGGTCGCGAGCTCTTCCAAATCTCACGGCAATCCAAGCAAAGGGCAAATGATGCCGATCGGCTACGAAAATATCTAGCAAAATTCGGGATCCAGTGGAGCGATATCGCAGCGGGGGAATTTTCTTAGCGAACGCACCGCGGACGTCCAATTTCCTTAGCGCCCTGAAATTCGTGGGCTGATGCCTTACGATGGTGGAGCAAAACCCACTCAATTCACGCTAATCACACCATGCCCAACCGACACCAAAATTTCGCTCACCGGATCGCAGCTCACGCTGCGCCTGCGATGTTTTGGATTTCGCTCGTTTTCCTGGTCTGCCAATCGGTTTTGGTGGTCTTGTGGGTTGATGTGCCGAATTTAGAGGAAACTCTGATTCGCGATCCGGTCACCGATGAAGCGGTCGCGTTCACGTTGCCGCCGATCAGCCGTACCGAAGTTGCGGCCACCCTTCTGATGCTGCTGATTTGGCCGATCGTGATCACCGAATCGATCTATCATTGGTTGACCCGCCCCTGGGACACAGAGACCCGTTGGACGCATTTCTACTCGTTTGTGTTTTGTATTTGCCCATCATTGCGAATGTGTGCACGCAGTTTCGAGATGGGAAACCGCATTTGGCTACCGACGCTGGGATGGCGCAAGGCAGACGCACGCTTACGCCGACGACTGGAGCGGTACTTCAGCTTGCCGATGATCTGGATCGCATTGTTGATCATGCCAGTGTTGCTGATCGAATTGCTGCTAAAGAACCAAGTCGCCCAATACGACTGGCTTCGGTTTGCACTGCATTTCAGCACCGGAGCGATTTGGTTCTGTTTCGCCGCCGAGTTCATCTTGATGGTCTCGGTAGCGGAAAAGAAAATCGTCTACTGCAAAACTCACTGGCTCGATCTTGCGATCATATTATTACCACTCGTCTCGTTCCTGCGTTCGCTTCAATTTTTGCGAGCCACGGGAATCACGAAGATGGTTCGGTTGTCTCAGATCAACCAAGTCGCACGAATGTATCGATTGCGTGGAACGGCGATCAAGGCCGTGCGGGCGTTGGTATTGCTGGACATACTTGAACGCATCCTTCGCCCCTCCCCCGAACGCTCGCTCGTGAAGTTAAACGCACAACTCGTCGAACTGGAGAAGGAAGCGAAGGCGGTGCGGCGTAAAATCGCCAAGCTCGAACGCGATGTGCCCGTGGAAATGTGTGCCGAAGAGTAACGGAGTCGACGCCAAACGTCATTTTGCCAAACATGACACCCACGCAGACCAACTTGCTGCACTGAGAATTGGAAAAATGATTGTGGGACAAAATGATTTAAAACCAAAACGACCTTGGTCCTGGAAATCATTTTGCCAAGCAATCATTCTGCCAAGCCCGCAAACATGACACCTACGCAGAACCACTTACTGCACCGAGAACTGGCAAAATGATTGCGGGACAAAATGATTAAAACCCAAACCACCCCGATCCTGGAAATCATTTTGCCAAGTAATCATTCTGCCAAGCCCGCAAACATGACCCCCACGCAGACCAACTTGCTGCACTGAGAATAGGCAGAATGATTGTGGGGCAAAATGATTTAGAACCAAACCACCCTGACCTTTACAACCATTCTGCCAAGACCACGTACTTAAGTACCTCGAGGAACGGGGGACTTGTCATTTTACGATTTGTCCCCCAACGGATGCACTATGCCAGAACGTTGGCTTCGTCCGCACTCTCGTCCTCGCCGGTTTTCACTCCCTTGGCGAACCAGGGATAAATCGCGGGGATCACGAACCCGGTTAGCAATGTGCTGGTGATCAACCCGCCGATCACCACGGTGGCCAGCGGCCGCTGCATCTCGGCACCATCGCTGGTCGAAAACGCCATCGGAATGAATCCGAAGCTTGCCACCAAGGCGGTCATCAAGACCGGACGCAATCGGTTGAGTGCCGTTTGCTCGGTGACTTGATCCATCGGCATTCCCGCTAATCGGGCATGTTCCGCCGCGCTCACCCAGACCAAACCATTGAGCACGGCGACCCCAAACAGAGCGATAAAGCCAACACCGGCGGAAATACTAAACGGCATCTCACGCAGCGCAAGTGCAAAGATCCCGCCGCTAGCCGCCATCGGCACAGCCATGAAAATCAACATCGCCAACGACACACTGTGGAACGTGGTGTGCAACAGTAGGAAGATCAACAGCAACACAATCGGTGTGATCACGAGCAAACGACGACTGGCGGATTGCAAGTTTTCAAAGTCACCGCCCCAACGAATCTCATACCCCACGGGCAGATCGATTTGCTCGGCGACGGCCCGTTTTGCGTCACCCACAAAACTGGCAACGTCTCGACCACGAACATTGGCGGCAACAAAAGTTCGTCGTCGCACGTTGTCGTGTTCGACCGAGGGCGGTGTCTCCTCGAGCTTCAAATCGGCTAATTCGCCCAATGGCACAATCCGTCCACCGACCGAATCGACGGGCAATTGTCGCAGCAACTCCTCGTCTTTTCGCCATGCTTCGGGGATCCGCACCAAGATCGGGTAACGCGCACGCCCCTCAATGATCGTCCCGACATTGCGTCCGCCTAATGATTCGATCGCTCCCAGAACTTTCGAGGCGTTGATACCGTATCGCGCCAGTGCCTCGCGGTTGGGACGAATCGACCATGTTTGCAAATTAGCTTGGTAATCGGCACGCACGTCCGCCGAACCAGGGATCATCTTCAAGACACTTTCGATCTCCTTGGATTTCTTCGCTAACACATCCAAGTCGTTGCCGTAGAGCAACACGGCCACGTCGGATTTCACTCCCGCCACCAACTCATCGACTCGCATTTCGATCGGCTGGGTAAACCCGAACGCCACTCCGGCGACACGACCGTTGAGTTGCTCGTCCATCTCGGCAATCAAATCGTCGCGTGTGGTGCCTTCTCGCCATTGGTCATGTGGCTTCAAGATCACCCAAACATCCGTTTGGTGAACCCCCATCACATCGTTTGCGATTTCCGGTCGCCCCGTTTTGCAAAAGACCGTTTTGACTTCGGGGAATTCCATCAAAATCGTTTCGATCTCGGTGCTCATTTCGGTTGCACCTTCGATCGTCGCGCTGGGTAAACGCACCGCTTCGACGAGCAAGTCGCCCTCTTCGAGCCGCGGCATAAACTCGGCCCCGAGTTGGGCAGCGACGGGCACACTCATGCCGAATACCGCTAACGCCAACATGGTTGTGAATACGGGGGCGGCGATCGCGCGATGCACCAAAGGACGATAGATCCATTTGATTAGCCGGATGAACCAGACATCTTTGTCTTTCAAATTCCGTGGCAACGCAATGGCCGCAAGCGTTGGCATTAGCGTCATCGATAGAATCAACGAGCCAAACAGGGCAAACAACACCGTCATCGCCATCGGCCGAAACAATTTCCCCTCCGTCCCTTCGAGCAGGAGCACCGGAATGTACACGACGGCGATAATCAGTTCACCGAACATCGTCGGTTTACGCACTTCGATACAGGCGTCCCGAATCACCTCGACACGTTTACGAGCATTGCCCACATTGTGCGAAAGTTTGTGCATACAGTTTTCGATCATGATCACCGAGGAGTCGACGATCAAACCAAAGTCGATGGCTCCCAAACTCATCAAACTTGCGGAAATCGCAGTGGCATACATCAAGTTCGCCGCGAACAACATCGAAAGCGGAATCGCCAAGGCGACGATAAAACCAGCTCGAAAGCTGCCCAACATCACTAACAACACCAAAATGACCAACAAGCCGCCTTCGACTAGATTCTTCATCACGGTTTTTAGCGTCCGGCCGATCAAGGCTGAACGATCATAAGTAATTTCCATCGACACGCCCGGCGCCAGCGTCGGCATGATCTCGTCGATTCGCGACTTGACTCGCTCGACGACTTCGCGTGAATTCTCACCGATCAACATCATCACCAAACCGGTGACCGCTTCGCCACGTCCATCACGTGTGACGGCACCTTGCCGCGTCATCGGAGCGATCGCAACCTCGGCGATATCCGACAACAGGATCGGCACTCCATCGTCATTACGACGAATCACAATACTGCGAATTTCATCGACGTCCCGCAACAACGCCTCACCTCGGATAAACCGCTGCTCGTCGTGATAAACGACATAACCGCCACCGGTCGATCCATTGTTCTCTTCGACACGGCTAAACAGATCGCTAAGCGTGACATTGTTACTAACAAGGGCATCGGGGTTGGGACGGATCTCGAAAGTTTTATAGAAACCGCCATGCGTATTGATCTCGGTCACCCCACGCACCTCGCGTAGTTTTGGTGCAATCTCCCACTCTAACATCGTCCGCAGTTGCATCGGCGTGTAGTCATCGCCACGCACTTCGAACTGCAATATCTCGCCTAGTGCCGTCGTTAGCGGCCCTAACTCAGGAGTCCCGTAGCCCGGCGGGATCGCCGCAGTGGCCGTTGGCAATCGTTCGGTGACGACTTGGCGGGCGAAATAGATATCGGTGCCTTCGTCAAAGACAATCGTCACAACCGAGATTCCGAACTTCGATACACTACGGATCTCTTCGACGTTGGGCAGTCCGCCCATTGTCGATTCAACCGGATAGGTAATGTATTGTTCCACTTCGACCGGCGATAACGAACCGGCGTCCGTAATCACCGCGACTTGGACATTGGTCATATCGGGAACTGCGTCGATCGGTAATTCGATCGCACTTTTCACCCCCGCGGCGGCCATTAGAAAGGTGACCGCGAGGACGATGAAGCGATTCTCGAGACAGAATTCAATTAGTTTTTGTAACATCAGATTATTCCTCCTCACCGGCAAGAAGAATTTCGCTCTTCAGCTTAAAAACGCCTTCGACCACGACCTGATCGCCGACGGTCAATCCCGAAGTGATTTCGGTCATCTCGTTTTGCTGGTCACCGGTCGCGACGTCCACACGACAAAATTCGGAATCGCTGTCCGCGATAAACACAAACGTTTGGTTCTCGTGCATCACAACCGCTTTGGTTGGCACCGCGATCACTTCACGCAACTCCGACGTGGGGACGGTCATGCGAATGAACATTCCCGGTCGCAAACGCGGGTCAGACGTAGCGACCGAGGCGACCAACGGTGCCGCCCCCGTGGCCAAATTCACACGACGCCCCACTAGGATCACTTGGCCTTCGAACACCGTGTCGGCAATCGCAGGCGCGGTAATGGCCACGGCTTTTCCTACCGCAACGGTGATCGCATTCCAATCACTTTGCCGAATATCCGCTTCGGCCCATAAGTGCGACGTATCCGCGATGGTGAAAATGGGTTCTCCTACGGAGACACGCTCAGTCGTCGTGAGCAACCGTTCTTCGACCGTCCCGTCGATGGGAGAAACTAGATCAACGTTCGAAAGCGTATCTTTCTTGACTTGGCGAAACGAAGCTTGCGTCACCACGGGAGCCGCGGGCCCCAGCAGTGCGTTGAGCCGCTGAAGTGCAATATCGACTTCGCGTTGAGCGGCTTCCGCGGCGGCAGTCGATTGTTTGCACTTTTGACTGACATCAAACAACGCCTGGTCCATCCGCGACGTAAGCGCCGCGTCGGCGGTTTGCTTTTCTCGCTCGCGTTCGGTCTGGATCCGTCCGGCAATCGCGCCGACGTCAGCGGCTTCGCGAGATCCGTTGGCAATCGCAATTGCCGATCGTTTTCGAGCATACGCTTCGATCAACGTGCGACCATAATCCCCCAACGTCTCGGCGGCCATTCCGTCGACAAGATGTTCCGGTGATTCTCCGCCGCGAATCAATGCGACAAGTTCTTCGACGCCGCTGCAAATTTCCGAATGACGTTTTTGTTCGTTCAAAGCGAGCTGTAAATTTGCCAACCGCGATTGAATCTCGCTGCGGGCTTGCCCCACCTCCGGACTGCTGATGCGGGCAACCACTTGGCCCCGATGAACCGGATTGCCAGGCTGAACCAGGATTTCCGTCAGAATTCCATCACAGGCGGAATGGATCGAAACGTGGCGATTTTGGTCATAGTCCAGTCGTCCAGGCAACGTACAAGTCGATTGCAGCATCCGGCGTTGGACCGTTTCAACTTGGATCGCAGCGGAGGCGAGTTTGGGGAGCGGCAATTTGACCGTGCGAATTTCCGGAGCGGATGAGTTCGCCGAATCAAGTTCGACGTGCCCGAGATCGGCGGAGTCGATCCTCGGCTCGTCTGAGCGAGGCCAGAACAACAGGGCGCCACCAATACCGAGAGCGCATAGTCCGAGCGCGTAAAGTAATTTCTTGTGCATGGTTCGTATTCGCCAAAGTGTCTTTGAAACGATCCAAAGACGGTGTGCGGGAAAAAGAGAGGCGTTCAGGGGCGTGTGCTCGCGGGTTCAAACGCGAAAAGCGAACCGAGGTTTTGCGCACGTACGTGCAGCCGTCCTGATCAGCTTTTCAAGCGAGCGTGGAACGCGCTAGGTCCGCGAAACGCAAACGAGCGTGCAGAGAGGCACGTCAAGATAGGTTTGCGTAAACGAATGACGTGGCATTGAATCGCTCAACGAGGGAGCAATGCAAACGGGGAACTCCAACGCGAACCAGCAATTCCTCGCGTCCAAATGCAACACGTCCCACAGGCAAGCCACGTCATCCTCAAGGGTTGAATCCCCTTGATTGCCCCAAATCCCTAAAGGAGAAAAGGCAGCCGAGTGAGGAAGATCCGATGAATCCTCCGTTGGGACGGGAAAGTCGCAGGGCATGAACCAATGCCAATGCACCCCACCGTTCTGCTCTCCCTCGGAGAGCAACCGAACGTCCCGAACGCAGTCGCCGACTTGGTGGTGGCGTGCGAGATGGGTATTCAGCGAGTTACCCCCCATCGCTTCGTGAGAATGAGCGACGGGTAATGGAAATTGAGCGAGCAGTAACCAGACCAAAGCCGCGATCCGCAAGCAGCGGCTGCTAATGGATCGGCGACCCGCTACGCAATGCAGCGTCAAGCGGCTGGAGCGGACGTCGACCGGGGCGGGAAGGTGAGCCATGATTCCACAATCCTAGTTAGCCCCCACCCGATCGTCAATTCATTTTGCGCCGCCGCGATTGCCGCTCCCGTGCCAAGTCCACCGCAACTCGGGGGAGGAGGCGAGTGCGGGGACACCGCAGATTCCAACGAAAAAACGCCGCAGCATGCAATTCGCACGCTACGGCGGAATGAAATTCGTTGATTTCGTTTGAGCTATCGATTCAGTTCGATACCGAAGGTTCCACCCACCATCACGACGTCTTGGTCCTGGGAACCGCCCCGTTCTTGGTTGGTGCCGGTTGGATCGACGGGGCCTCCTCGCCAAATCCCGGTCGCCAAGTCGATGACCTGGAAACCTGTTCGAATTTTGATGGCACGAGTGAGTTGATAGGCTAGCTCGCCGCGAATATCGAATCCGATAACGAACTGCTCATTTCGCTCGAACAAGGGACGCGTTCTGGAGGTGGTAACGAAGTCGGGTGTTTCGTCGATCCCGACGGTGGTATCGATTTGCCGCTGAGTCATTGCCGACTGCAGACTGCCGCCGACAAAACCGCGGAAGTCAGCGGTGTAGGTAAAGCGATTGCGGAATTTGATATAACGGAAACCGAACTGGGCAGCCAGGATATCGTTTTTAGTTGTCGCCGAATCGGTGGTCAATTGTTCGTAGTCGTCACCGAGAAAAACATCGGGCAGAGCCGTACCGTCGGCTGTGGTTCGATAGTCTTGGTTGACGACATAGTCATCGAGCTTTGCCCAACGGAAGCCAACCAACGGCTCAAGAATTCCACCGTAATGGTACGGTTCCATACGCCATGTCTTGTTCAATTCGAAGCTATCGTATTCCATCGCGTTGAGCGAATTTGCTACGAAATACAACCGTTGGTCGTAGCCGGGCGTATTGCCATCACTGGGGATCAGCGGACCACTGTCCCCCTCTTCGTCATCGGCGTCGGCGACGACCCCAAATCGGATCAGCCGTTCACGAGCGACGATATCGTATTTACCGGGTCCGCCCAGATTGGTGTAGGTGAACATCCAACCGTGTTCGACGTCGGGCAACATGTAGCCGACTTCGTAGCGATGTCCCCAACCCCGATCCATCTCGGTTTCGGCGTCTTGAATTTTTTCTAACTCAGGCCGCGATGCGTACAGTGCCAAGCGATCGTAGGTCGCAAACCAACCCGTGTTGGCTCGCTTCTTGGGCTTCAAATCGGCCAAGTCCATATCATAGACTGGTCGAAACCATTGAAAGTCAGGATCGAACGCCAAAGGGTCCGCTGGTGGCACATGGTCTTGTGCATATCCTGTAGCAATGGCGCCCAGCATCGCTATTGTTGTGAGCAGGCTTGCCGTCAGCTTCCGTACCGACATCGCGTGTTCCACCATCTTCATGAAGTTTGATTTGTCAAGTGACACATCCGTCACTCTATGCCTAATGGCCGCATCGCCCACTCGATTGACACATCGCCAAGGGAATGATCGGGGCGGTTCCCCTCTGAAATCCTCTCACCGTCACCGACAGTAACCCCAGGTGGGGTCATGCGGTTCAGAAGGAACAAATCAGGTTGTACTGGTAGTATCGGCTGGCTCGATCGCCAAGGCTTAGTTTGTTTGGCATTAGAAACAGCAAAAGTCCGAGAATCTGTAGAACCGGAACACCTTGCCAGCGATTTCACGTGAAAAACGGGGATTCCACGATGTGAATCGGGATAAAAAAAGCATCCTTCGCGGCCGATTCGCCGTCGTTCCGCTGCCATTTCGCGGCTGGAGCCTACGGGATTCGCCTCTCCGGCCCGTGGCCGGAAGCAAAAACATGCGTCGCGGCTCTCGCAGCCAGCAGCGACTTTTCCCCTGAGCTCAAACGACTCAGCCCTTTCCGCGATCCGGTCGACCTCGCCCCCAACTCGGAGCGTGGCCGTCGAGCAATTCCGAGCGATTCCGACGCGATCGGATAGGCTGGCCCGATAGGCTAGGCGGATACGAAACCCACTACTTCTTGCCCATCGCCCGCTTGCTGGCAAAAAAGTCGGTTAGCACCTTGCCGCACCGATCTGCCATGACGCCGGAGGTGACTAAACATCGATGGTTTAAGCGCGTGTCCTCGAGCAAGTGATACAGACTGGCCACCGCGCCCGCCTTGGGATCAGCCGCCCCAAAGACGACTCGTGGAATCCGCGATTGCAAAATCGCCCCGGCACACATGATGCAGGGCTCCAGCGTGACATACAGCGTCGTTTGCTCGAGCCGCCAATCTTCGACCGCCGCTGCCGCTTGCGTGATCGCAATCATTTCGGCATGAGCGGTGGGGTCTTTCAAGCTTTCACGTTGATTCGACGCGGCAGCGATGATCGAATGATCGCGAACGATAATCGCCCCGACGGGCACCTCATCCGCATCGACCGCTTGAAAAGCCAACTCAAGTGCTCGGCCCATCCAATGCGAGTCCGACTCGAGCAACAAATTGGACGGCAACTCCATTTCTCGATCACTCACTTGGAATCCTTTTCCTCACGGTCGGTGGCTTCTGGCTGCTTGGTCTCGGCAAAATCTGCGGGCGTCAAGCGACGCACGCGCATGTTACGAAGTTCCGCATCACATTGAAACGCGGCGACGCCAAAGGGCTCGCATTGGTCCATCTCGGCTCGTATACCAAACTCATGTCCCTGCCGCTCTTGGTCGATCATTTTCTTGTCATCTAACCAACACTGGATCGCCTTGTCCGTCACCCGGACCCGGACGCGATACCATTTATCGTTATCAAAATTGAGGAACTGGGTCGTTGGATTCTGGCTCGCATCCTCACCATCGATGCTGCTGATCCCCATGATGCCGCCTCCCCAACCGCCCAAGATCAAGCTGACGTTTGCTTCACCGACCGGAAAGGTTAGGCCGCAGAAGAAGTCGTAGCCTTCGACACGCTGCGCTTCGAGAGCCACTTCGTAGTTTTCTCGGATCACGTCGCCTTCCCAGCGAATACCGGTCAACGGGTCGCCGTACGCTAGCTTTGCCGAATTCCCTTTGATTTCCACTAAGCCGTCACCGCCAAATTGGCAAACGACCCAAGATCCTTCAATCGGCTTCCACTGGATGTGCTTGGCCTCCGCCGCTTTCTTGGCGTTGTTTTTTGGAGCGGTGTCTTGTTGAGCGTTGGGCTTTTTCTGTGAATCCGCAGTCTTCGATTTTTCGCTACCCGTTTTTTCGCTACCCGTTTGCTCCACAACGCTCGGCTCGGATTCCGAAGCGGTGGCTGTGGGGGGCTGAGCCGAAACCGGATCGGAACCCACTAGACCGAGGGTTGAAAACGCGATCGCCGCAAGGACCACGCCACGACAACTGGGCTTGGAAGTGAACACCGAAAACTTGTAAAGCAGCTTGTAAAGCACCGTCGATTCCTTACCGAAAAAGATTACGGATGAAATGGATTAAAAACGGACACCAAAAACCCCCTCTGCGGGGCGGAATACCGTTAGTCTGAGGGGACCGAGCTGTTGATCTTTGCCCAACCACCTTGTTTAGAAACAAAACGGAGTCACGATGTCGTCTGCTCCAGCTTATCCCATCTCGGGGAGATCGATGCAGTCAATTACGAAAAAAACCATTCTCGGCATTCGTCTAGCGGTGCTTGCGTTGGTGGGATATTGGTTATTGATCTTTGTGCTGACCCACCTGCCCGCGGAGTCGCTGAAGCCCCCCAAGGTCAACGATAAACTAGCGCACTTTCTCGCCTATGGCGGACTGGGGATGCTGATGTGCTACGTGACGACCTCGGATCGCGTGATCAAGCGTTTTGGCTCAATTGCGGCGATCGGCATGACTTACGCGGCGTTGGACGAATACACGCAAAGTTTCGTCGAGGGGCGTTATTCCGATCCGTACGATTTTCTCGCGGACGCCGCTGGTTTGTGCACCGCCATCTTGGTTTACGCAACCCTTCGTGGCGTCTTTTCCCTTTGGAAGAAATCGCGTACCGCGTTGACTTAGGCGCCGCTGATTCCTGCTCCGACATTCGAATTCGCCGTTGACCCCTCGCACCGCATCGTCGACAATCAATCGCAGGCTATGAAAGCCTAGAAATTGCTTAGTTTTATGCCGCTTGGACCCCTCTGGTTAACATGTCGACGACTGCCGCTACCGCTGAAATCGCCCAATATTGTCTGCAGACGGCCGAAGCGGCTCGCGCTGCGTCCTATGAACTCGCGTCGCTCGATGCAGAAGTCAAAAACACTTGGCTACGCCATGCCGCCGCCGCCCTGATCGCAGCGAGCGATGCGATCATTGCGGAAAATAAAAAAGATCTTGCAGCCGCAGCCGACTATGGGCTGAGCGACGCCGCGATCGATCGACTCCGACTCGACCCCGACCGGATTGCCTCGATCGCCAGCGGGCTTGAAGAAATCGCCGCGTTGCCGGATCCCGTCGGCGAAGTGATCGAAGGACACACACGGCCTGGGGGATTACAAATTTTAAAACGTCGCGTCCCGCTGGGCGTCGTTTTCTTTATCTACGAAAGTCGCCCCAACGTGACCGCCGATGCCGCGGGCATTTGTGTGAAAAGCGGTAACGCAGTGATCCTTCGCGGGGGCAAGGAAGCGATCCACAGCAGCCAAGCGATCGTGAACGTGTTGTCTCAGTCAGCGGAACAGTGCGGGGTGCCGAAGAACGCTGTGCAGCTCGTCTCGACCACCGATCGCCAAGCCGTCGGCGAATTTTTAGCGTTGGGCGAGCTGATCGATGTGACGATCCCGCGTGGTGGCGAAGGCTTGATCCGCCGTGTGGCTGCCGAAGCGACGATGCCCGTGATCAAACACTTCGATGGCAATTGCCACGTCTATGTCGACCAACACGCCGACATCGCGATGGCCGTTGAGATCATTGAAAACGCAAAATGCCAACGGATGGGTGTCTGTAACGCCTGCGAATCGCTGCTGGTTCATGAAGCAATTGCAGCCGAGGCGCTGCCCAAAATCGCCCAACGCTTGAGCGAGCGTGGGATCGAAATTCGCGCGGACCAGCGTGCCATCCGCTGGATCGAAAACGCCATCCCGGCTACCGACGAAGATTGGTCAACGGAGTACTTGGGCCCCACGATCAGTGTCGCTATCGTCGACTCACCCCAAGCCGCAGCCGAGCATATCAATCGCTATGGTTCGCATCACACCGACGCGATCGTCACCAACGACCTCCGCACGGCCGAACGCTTTACCTCGCTGGTCGACAGCGCCGCGGTGATGGTCAACGCCAGCACGCGGTTCAACGACGGCAGCGTCTTTGGACTCGGCGCCGAAATCGGCATTTCGACTGACAAATTCCATGCGCGTGGGCCGTGTGGACTGCGTGAATTGACCACCTACAAATACATCGTTCGTGGCGATGGCCATGTGCGGACCTAGACGACCTAGCAACGCGGGACGACCGGCCATCGTAGGACGGACCGGGCTGCGTCGGGGAAACGCCAAGGCGTAGATCTTGAAGTTGGGCAACGCATGCACCGATCCCACTCCAGCAGCGATCGATCGCAATTCAACGCCGCACGCAATTCCGCGACGATCGTAATCAACAAGGACAACGGAAATGTCAGACGAATCGCTCAGCCAAAACCAGGTTGAAAGCTTGCTTAAGGCGATGGAATCGGCCGACGCCCCCACGTCGAAACCGAGCGATACCGCAACGAGCGATGGAGACGTGATGTCGTCTCGCGGCATCAAAACGGCGCATCAAAAAGCTTCGGGGTTGATGCCCAGCGGCACGCGCGTGACGTCGTATGACTTCAAACGTCCCGAACGCGTCGGCAAAGACCAGATGCGGGCGATGCATTCGTTGCACGAGGCACTGGCCCGCAACTACGGCGCGTCGATGTCCGGTTTGCTGCGAACGATGATCGAAGTCAAATTGCAAAGCGTTGATCAATTGACGTATAGCGAATTCGTCTTCAGTCTCGATAACCCGAGTTGCTTCAGCGTGCTGAAGCCGAACCCGCTCGAAGGTCACTGGATTCTCGATGTCGCTCCGACGCTGTCGTATGCGGTCATCGACCGCATGTTGGGCGGAGACCCCAAACCGGGCGAGGCGATCCGTCGTCCTTTGACCGAGATCGAAACTCGCTTGATCCGCCGCATCGTCGACCTGTTTCTGACGCAATTGACCGCCGCCTGGGAGAACATCGTCGGGCTGGATCTCGAGATCGACCGGATGGAAAGCAATCCGCAATTGGTGCAAATCGTTCCCCCGAATGAAGTCATCATCTTGGTTGGATTCGAGGTCTTGCTGGGCAAAAATCGCGGCATGATGAATCTGTGCATTCCCTTTAATACGATTGAGGGATTCAACTCACAATTATCACGAAACGGTTGGGTCGGTTACGGCAAAGGAAAGCCGACCGAAAGGACACGCGAACGCATCTCAACCAACATCGAAAGCGCCCCGGTGGATGTGGTTGTCACATTAGCAAAGTCGAAAATTCGAACCAGAGATTTACTCGAATTGTCAGTAGGCGACGTGATCACGACCGAGAAAGAGGTCAGCGCCCCGCTCGAACTCTCGATTCAAGACGTCCCCAAGTTCAACGCGCGAGCCGGTGCTTTTAAAGGTAAAAAAGCGGTCCGCATCGAATCGATCCTGGAATCCAAACGCTTGCCCCCGGATGAAGAACCGGCCTAGTGCGTGGAGCGTCGACCGATCGCAACGAGATTCCCCCCCGCTGCGATAACTCACCCCCGCTGCGATGCGGTTGGCAATGTCGCTTTTCAATAACGCGAGACTGGAAGAGCGGCCGTTAAAAGAAGGTCAACTTGACCCCGGTCGCCACCATCACGACGACGAGGAAGACGAACACAAATCGGTTTCCTTTCTTGATCGCTAATTTGGCCCCCACGACGCCGCCACAGACATTGCCCACGGCCATCACAAGTCCGGGCAACCACTGGACCAAGCCGTAACTGACGAACACCAATGTGGCCGTCAGCGTGACGATGAAGGCGATCCAGTTTTTGATCGCGCTGGATGAGACTAAGTCGCCGGTATGGAGCAAGCTCATCGCAAGCATCAACAAGATCCCCAATCCGGCTTGGATAAACCCAACATAGATTCCGATGGCGAAAAACAATGGCAGGATTTTCCAGCTGATGTTTTCGGGCTGCGCATCGATCTGCGTCAATCGCTTGGGGTTCATGCATAACAGCACCGCCATCGCCAAGAACATCACTCCAAAGAGCGACTTGAACGTATCGCTGGGCAAGTAGATCGCCATCAACGCGCCCACAGGCACTCCCAACAGCGTGGGAATGGCTAAGCGAAAGGCGAGCGGTTGGTTGAAATGCCCGTGCCGCCGAAACGTGGCAACCGCCGCAGCGCTAGAGAAGAGAATGGCGACACGGTTGGTTCCGTTGGCAAGCTTGGGGTCCAAGCCGAATAGCATCAGGGCCGGAAGCGTTAGAAACGAGCCGCCACCAGCGATCGTGTTGATGATGCCCGCCAAAAAGCCCGCGACCATCAAAAGCAAATACCAGATCCATTCCATGTTTTGTCAATCGCGATCGTTTTCGAGTTAGCGGCTCGGCGCAAGCGATCCGGCGTTTATCAAACGAATTTACCCACTGCAGCCGGACGGCCCCGCGCCGTGTCGCTCACCGGCACAAGCCGAGCTCAAAACGACGCCAAGACCTTCTTCGCCGCATCGATGGTTTGATCGATCATCGCTTCGGTGTGCGTACGACTGAAAAAGAGAGATTCGAATTGGCTGCACGGCATATAAATGCCTTCGCCAATCATGCCCCAAAAGTATTTGCCAAACGCGGCTCGATCCGAGCGGTCGGCGTCAGCCCAATTCATCACCGGATCGGGGTTAAAGAACAACGTCACCATGCTACCGACATGTTGCACTTGATGGGGCACTCCGGCATCGGCCGCCGCGGCAGCAAGCCCTTCGGCGAGTCGGTCGCCCAGGCGGTCCAACGACTCGTAAGGCGAGTCTTGTTTCAAAATCTTCAGCGTGGTGCTGCCGGCTGCCACCGCGACGGGATTTCCGCTAAGCGTGCCGGCTTGGAAGACCTTACCCGCAGGCAAGACTTGATCCATGATCTCGGCACGACCTCCGTAGGCCGCCAGCGGCATGCCGCCGCCGACGATTTTGCCCAGCGTGGTCATGTCCGGGGTGACTCCGAATCGCTCTTGCGCCCCACCATAGGCCAAACGAAAGCCGGTCATGACTTCATCAAAAATCAAGATGGTGCCAGCTTGCTCGGTCAAGGACCGTAGCGAATTTAAAAACTCCGAGGTTGGAATCACCAACCCCATGTTGCCCACGACCGGCTCCAGAATCACTGCGGCAATCTTTTGGTCGTGCTTGGCAAACGCATCGGCCAACGCTTGCGGATCGTTGTAGGGAAGCACGATGGTATCGCCGCCCGCACCGGCCGTCACGCCCGGCGAATCGGGAACACCAAGCGTGGCCGCCGCGCTGCCTGCGGCCACCAATAAACTATCGACATGGCCGTGATAGTTGCCCGAAAACTTGATCACTTTGTCGCGTCCCGTCGCCCCGCGAGCGACACGAATCGCACTCATCGTCGCCTCGGTGCCGCTGTTGACCAAACGCACCCGCTCGATTGAGGGGACGGCGTCGATGATCTGCTCGGCGAGCTCGGATTCCGCTTCGGTCGGCGCCCCGTAACTACTTCCCCGCCCGACCGCGCGGACGACCGCTTCGACCACTTCGGGGCACGCATGGCCTAGAATCATCGGCCCCCACGATCCGATGAAATCGAGAAATTGACGCCCATCGATGTCGAAAATGTACGGCCCTTGGGCACGATCGATGAACAACGGCGAACCGCCGACCGCTCCAAACGCACGCGCCGGGCTGTTCACCCCTCCAGGAATCAGCGCACGAGCACGATCGAACGCGGCAAGACTTTTGGGACCAATCGAATGATCAATCGTTTTTGATGTCACGGCAAAGCGGAGGGGGAAATGGGGGAATGAAAACGAGACCTGTAGGGAGACAATCCCCGTAGATTACCTGAAAATCGCCATTGGCTTTAGCCGGGGTGTCGAAAGTCATGCTTTCGCTAGACGAAGCACCCCATCGCAACACCACGCTCGCGCTCAACCGCGGTGTGCCCTAGGAGAGCAGCCCCAGGAAGAAGTTGAGCGAGAGGGGGGGCGGAGGGCGGGGCGACGGAAAGATTAACGACGAGGATAGCCGAGTGCTAATGGGGCAAGCTACACAACTCGATCCAGTGACCATCGGGATCCTGCACAAACGTTTGCAAGGCTCCATCGGGGCGAGTTTGGCGCGGCATTCGCGTTGCTTCGAACTTGTCTAACTGCGTTTCCCATTCGTCCAAGGAGTCCACCTGAAGTGCAAAGTGGCCTCCCCGATGATGCGAATGAACCGGGGTGCGTCGATCCCCAATCAAATGAAGTTCTTGGCGCTCACCGAGCTGAAACCAAGCGCCCGGAAAATCAAACGCAGGCCGATCGAGTTGGGGCAAACGCATCGCATCGCGGTAGAACGCAATGCTTTCTTGGACGTCCGCAACGTGGATGGCGATATGATTAAGCTCAATAACTCGCATGCTGGGAATCCTTGGCAAAGGGACAACGATCTTCAGAAGACGAACCGGTTTGCCCCCCGCTTACTGTATCGCAATCAGTTCACTCGGTAAATCATTTGATCGGGCGCGATCACAATCATGTATTCATTGTGACCATCGACCATGGTCACCTGCTTTGTCACCCCCATCCCCATGGGCTCTCCACGCATGCCCAAGGAGTGGAGCGAAATTTCGTGATCGCCGACGGGCAACTCGACCCGCAACACTTGAATTTCACGTGGAAGCAGCCCCCAACAACGCGTGTCGGCGTTCTCGACGCTGCCCCACGCCGAGGCCACAGCGAATTGGAAGAGCGATCCAGCCGCTCCGCTCAAACCCAACTGATTCCCTGTCATGGCGACCGTGGTTTCTTTGGTCGCACGACGAATGACCGCCCGCGCGATCGTCCACGGCATCTCCGCAGCGACCTGACGCTTGGCCAATTCGGCAACGTCCGTCAAGGTTTGCGTGACGCCGATGCCTACCCCACCTGAGCGCACTCCAACCGCGACCGCATTGGATGGCGGAATCATCACCTGAGGGACCTTTACCGTCGCGATGTTGGGCAGCGCCATCGCTCTCGATTCGCCCCCTTTTTCGTTGGCTTGGACATTGATCACCGCGGACGCGATTTGCATGGCGGAACTTGTCGTGGGTGCATCGACCTGCTCCAGCACGGGCCCACGCCCGACACATGCAATCACATACAACACCCCATGACCTGGGGCGCTGTGCGCTCCCACGCTGGCGCGAACCACGTCGGCATGAGCGGGTGCAAAATTGGGCTCGACCGAGGTGACTAGTTCATACGCGCGAACCGCGTCGTCGTAATCGTGATGCGTGGCCTCTCGCAACACGCCTCGCAAATAGGGAGCCAAGGCAATCGGTTGATACGTTTCACTGGCCGATGCCAAGCCTCGCTTGCCGGCCTCGTCGGCCAATTCGTTTTGCCGCATCGCCGCTTGAATCGCATAGCTTTCGGCGTCCTCGCCGCCCGTCGCCAATGAGCAAACCGCCAACATCGCGCGAATCATCACCTGTTCGTAGCCCGCCGGCTGGTACGCGCGTGCGGTGTCATCGGTGATGATGGCTGCGGTCTCATGAAGCGGTGCCACTTTGGGCAACGCGTCAAATTGGTCACGCAGCTTCCGCAGCCGAGCTTCGGCCGCCGCCGCATCTCCGCGAGCCAATTCGACCATCGCCAAATCGAGCGCGGCGGCATCGCCGAAACGACGGCGAGATTGGGCAAGTTCCGAGAACGTCGTGTGCGACTTGTCTAAATCGCCAGTGGCGAACGCATCGCGAGCGACATCGATCTTGCGCAGCGGTGCCGCACAACCGCTCAGCAGCAGCAGGATCAACATTGCTCCGATCGACCGATGCCGCTTCATTGTTTCCCGGTGATGATTTTGGGGGGAAGTATCGCCGTGATGATGGTTTCCCCGCGATTGACGGGCCTGCGGTTTTATGGGTAGGCAAAACGCAACAGCCCACATCCGCCCGTCATGCCTGCCCCCGTTGAGAGCACGAGCACGTGGAAGAGCCCGGGCACGTGGAGGGCTCGAGGTGGCAAAGGGTGCCGGGATCGGATCAACCGTCGCCTTGACCTAGACCGAAATTCCACCATTTTCCTGCTCGGGTTTTCGAATAACCTTTGCGGATTTTCGCCGACTCTTTCATAAAGTCGCCGGTGTGCAGATTCACCATTTCCAAGGTCAAGAGATAATCACGCTGGGTACTCTTGTTGCGATCGGTCGTACCGCTGGTCACGGTTGCGTACAACAGATAGTCGACGGGTGCCCCTTGGCGTCCCAGTGCCGCAGCGAATGCGCTGCGGTTTTCGGGCAGGAACAAGGCGTCCGGACGCAGTCGTGTTTCGACCAAGGCGGCGTCGACCATCCGTCGGCTGATGCAGCGGAACGTCTCGGCCGAATTGATTTGAGAATCGATCCGCTCGTACAACTGGTCTTTGAAATCAAGCATTTCTTCGGCGCTCTTGTTCTCGATCCCAATAAAGCAGACGGTTGCCGGTCCGGAGGCCAAGGCGGAGCCGACTTCGCTATTGAGCCCGATCGCGGAAGCCGCGTCAAAGGAAACCGGTTGGATTGCCGGCGGGCATCGCCCCAGCAGTTTCGCGACCGATTCATCGACCAAAGGGTTCCACGTCGCCGCCCCGGCGGTGTGGCTGCCTGCCATATCGATGTCGTTATCAGCCAGAATGTGGCCGTATTGGCCACTCGCACAGCCAGCGATGACCGCGATCAAACCGACCCCAAGCATGCTGAGTGAAAAGAGAGCAATTTTTGTCATTGGACGTCCATCCATTGAATCCACCACGTTTCGTGGCTCCGTCGATTTTTCGGCCCCTGCGGAATTTTGATCCCCAGTGACTTTAAAACGTGTGTTTAAATGCGATTTGTTTGATAGCGGCGAGGCTAAAAACGCGGCTCATTCTTCAAAAATAAAGATTTCTAGAAGAATTCCTGGCTCGAATGTTGCCAGTCGCCTTGTCGGTTTGATGTGAGGTATCAAAATGTGAGGCACATAGGCTATACCACTGCCCTTGGCCAAAACGATGCCTTTCGCTAATGGTACCGGCCCACTCCGATTGCATCGGTTATCCCACTGGGACCGCGTTGACAAATTAAGCTGGATCGAGAAACTCACGCGAGTCTTCCCGGACTTCCAAAGCAACGCAAATCCCCCCATGTGAACCTTCCCCGTCATTTGTGCTCCTCAGTTTGGCGGCGATCCGCACTAAATTTGATACCGAGCTAGCTTTCTTCAAGAATTTTCTGAGACCTTTCATCACTTATGTCTATCGCTTCCGAACAATTCGAATTGGCTCCACCGATCGTGACGTCGAACAACACCCGGGGGGCCGGTCCGCTTGGGGGCACGCATCTAGGCGACTTCGCCACAGCGGGTTCCGAATCATCCCTACCGTCCACGTGGGTGGGTGGATTGCAAACGGCGCCAGCCCGTTTGGTCAATCTGGATGACGAAGACGACGACCGGGACGATGATGACGACGAAGATTCCGGTTTTGGCTCGGATGACGATTCCGAAGGCGGTGGCGGCACCGACGATGGCTTCAACGACGGACTCGACGAAGACGACGAGGTCGATGAATTTGACGACATCGACGAAGATGATTTTGACGACGATTTCGACGACGATTTCGAGGAAGAACTCGAAGACGACTACGAAATCGAAATCGAAGACGAAATCAGTGCCGAGTTTGGCTTAAGCAGCGGCGACGGCAGCGAAGACGACGACCTCGAAGATTTTGATGATTTTGATGACGTCGACGAAGATCTAAACGACTAACGGCACAGCCTTTTTCGCTGTGTTTAGCGAGTGATGTAGCGGTGCGGGCTGAGCCGCCCGCTGTATCGGTGACGTTCCTTTATCCTGTGTTCGGCTGGCCCCACGCCGTACCGCTGCGAAATGAAGTCATCTCTGTGAACACCGGTGCTGCAAAGATCGCTGCAAATCGGATATGTTTTCGGCAATGCATGTCGTAGTCCAGCCAATCCGAGGCTGGCGTCCGAGAACCGTTGTCCTAGCGTCCAAAGCGATTGATGATGTCCGCTTCCGTGAGTCCCTTTCGTGCTCCACCGAGCAGCCCTAATTTCCCAAAACTTGAACTCGAAGTTTTGCAATTTTGGGATGATCACGACATCTACAAGCAATCGTTGGCCCAACGTGCCGGGGCACCGTCGTTCGTGTTCTACGAAGGACCACCGACCGCCAACGGGCTCCCTCATCCGGGTCACTGTCTGACTCGATCAATCAAGGACGTTTTTCCTCGCTATAAAACGATGCGTGGCTATCGTTGCGAACGCAAAGCGGGCTGGGATACCCACGGATTGCCGGTCGAAGTCGAAGTCGGCAAAGAACTGGGCATCCATAGCAAGGAAGAGATCGAAGCGTTCGGGGTCGAACCCTTCATCCAAAAATGCCAACAAAGCGTGTTTCGCTACATGCAACAGTGGCAAGACCTGACCCGCCGACTCGGTTTCTGGGTCGATCTCGAAAAGGCCTACGTCACCTACCACCAAAGCTATATCGAAAGCGTTTGGTGGAGTTTGAAGACACTCTTTGAGCGGGGGTTGTTGTACCAAGGCCACAAGATCGTGTGGTGGTGGGCCCAAGGCGGCACAGCGCTGTCCGCGGGCGAAGTCGGCCAGGGATATCGCGAAGTCGCCGACCCCAGCGTTTATGTGCTGTTCCCGCTGGTCGACAATCCCCAACGCTCGCTGGTGGTTTGGACCACCACCCCGTGGACCTTGCCCAGCAACATGTACGCGGCGGTCCACACCGAATTGCAATACGCCGTCGTCCGCGACGATGAAACCGGACAAGAACTGGTGATCGCCGCCGACTTGGTGGAAACGATCGCCGGCAAACTAAAACGCGACTTGCCCGTCCTGGAAACGATCTCGGGCCAATCGTTGATCGGAAAACGTTACGTGCCGCCATTTGACAACTACTACAAAACACTTGGCGATGCGGAGGGGAACCTGACCGGCGGCGAATCCGAAGCATGGATGTGGCGCGTCGTTGCCGCCGATTTCGTGACCACCGAATCGGGTAGCGGTATCGTGCACCAAGCTCCGGCGTTCGGCGAAGTCGATTACGAAGTCTTTGCGCAAGAACAAGCACGCTTCGTCGAAACCGATCGTCCCGAATTGCTGTGTGCGGTTGGGCCCGACGGCAAGTTCACCGACGAATTTGCGGAGATGAAAGGGACTTGGGTCAAGGACGCGGACAAACCGATTTCGCGGATGTTACGCGAATCTGGCAAGTTGCTGCTGCTCGAACAATACCTTCACGACTATCCGTTCTGTTGGCGTGCCAGCGAAGATCCGTTGATCCAATATCCTCGTCGCAGCTGGTTCGTACGCACGACCAAATTTCGCGACTTGATGCTCAAAAACAATTCGCAAATCGGATGGCAACCCGAACATATCCAAAATGGTCGCTTCGGCAATTTCTTGGAATCCAACGTCGATTGGGCGTTGTCGCGTGAACGTTTCTGGGGCACCCCGTTGCCGATCTGGGTCTGCCAAGAAACCGGACAAATGGAAGCGGTCGCAAGCTACGACGAAGTGCTCGCCAAACCGGGACTCGCAGGGACCGAAGTGTGGGACCAAGCCAAGGCGGCCAATCCTGAATTAGCGGACGATTTGCGAGTTCATAAACCGTACATCGACGCGGTCACCTACGACTCACCGTTCGCCGAGGGCGCGCGGATGCAACGCGTAACCGAGGTCATCGATTGTTGGTACGACAGCGGTGCGATGCCGTTCGCCCAATGGGGTTGGCCGCATCAAAATAACGAATCGTTCCAAGATCAGTTCCCCGCCGACTTTATCTCCGAAGCCCTCGACCAAACCCGCGGCTGGTTCTACAGCCAATTGGCGATCAGCACGATGTTGTTCGGCGAAGGGGCCTCGATCAGCGAGCGAGATGACGACGCGGAAGCTAAAAAGGGAGCTGACAGTTCTTCGGACGCTGGTTTGCAAAATCTCGACCAGAGTTATCCGCATCCCTATCGCAACTGCATCGTGCTCGGGTTGATGCTCGGCGAAGACGGCAACAAGATGAGCAAGAGCTTGCGAAACTACCGCGAGCCCAACGAGATTTTTGACAAATACGGCGCCGATGCACTGCGTTGGTTTTTCTTTGCCGGTCAACCCCCGTGGACGGCGATCCGCTACCGCGAACAATCGATTAAGGATTCAATCCCCGAGTTTTTGCTGCGACTTTGGAACGTCTTCAGTTTCTTCAGCATTTACGCGGGAATCGATGGTTTTGATCCAACGACGGCCAAAGCGGCCGACGACCAACTGAGTTCCGCCAGCCTCGAGTCAGCCCCCACCTACCGCGACATCCGTGAGCGAAGTGAAATTGATCGCTGGATCATGTCGGAACTCCATCGCACCAACGAGATCGTCGTTGAAAGGATGGACGCGCTGGATAACTACAACGCGTGCCAAGCGATCACGTCGTTTGTCGATGGATTGAGCAATTGGTATGTGCGTCGCAGTCGCGATCGATTTTGGGCCAGCGAAAAGGATTCGCAAGACAAACACGATGCCTATTGGACGTTGTACGAATCGCTGCTGCAAATCACCAAGATTGTCGCTCCGTTTGTGCCCTTTTTGTCCGAGACGCTGTGGCGAAGTTTGAGCGAACCGTTCGGGGACCAAGTGCGGAAGAGCGTACACCTGTGCGACTATCCGATCGCCGACCAGGAGCGCATCGATGCGAAACTTTCAAACAGCATGAAATTATTGCGTGAGATCGCATCGTTGGGACGCTCCGCTCGCGCCGAAGCGAAATTGAAAGTTCGCTTGCCCCTTTCGCAAGTCGAAGTGGTGTTGGCCGACCCGTCGGAGATCGAGTGGCTCAAGTCGCACGACTCGCTCGTCCGTGAAGAGCTAAACGTTAAATCAGTCGACTACACCACCGATGGCGACCAATACGTCCAGTACTCCGTCGTACCCAACTTCAAACGCCTCGGCCCACGCGTCGGCAAGAACGTTCCTGCGGTAAAAAAAGCACTCGCGTCTGCCGACGGCAATACGCTGCTAACGACACTCGAACGCGATGGCTTTGTCGCAATCGAACTGCCCGATGGCCAAACGCTGAAATTGGATAACGAAGACATCCAAGTCCGGCTCAAAGCCAAGGACGGTTGGGCGGCGAGTCAAGGTACCAATAGCGTGGTGGTGTTGAACACAGAAGTCACCGACGAACTTCGCCGAGAAGGGATCGCAAAAGATCTGATCCGCACGATTCAAAGCAAGCGAAAAGAGATTGATTGCGAATACACCGATCGCATCACGATCGGGATCGTGAGCAAGGATGACGATGTTGCGACCGCGTTAAAGGAGCACGGTGATTTGATTTGCCGCGAAACGCTGGGCAGTGAATTGCGATCCGTTGCGATTGACGGTACCGAAGCGATCGATACCGAATTTGGCCAAGTCTTCGTACAAAAGAATTCGTGATGCCAAATTCGAAATCGACCGGCGTGAAGCTTCCCATTGCGGTATTCCTCAGTGGCAGTGGTCGAACGCTCGCCAATTTGATCCGTCATCGCGACGAACACGGATTGCCAATCGAAATTCGCTTGGTGATCAGCAGTCGTGCCAATGTGCGGGGCATTGAAATCGCCCAGCAAGATGGCATCGAGACGCGATGCATTCGCAAACGGGATTACCCAGACCCGATTGCACACATGCGACAAATGTTTGATCCGTGCCGCGACGCGGAGGTGAAGTACGTGGTGATGGCCGGGTATATGAATCACGTCTTGATCCCGAACGATTTCGAGAATCGCGTGATCAACATTCACCCCTCCCTATTACCCTCCTTTGGAGGCGCTGGAATGTACGGCCATCACGTGCACGAAGCCGCACTCAAACGAGGCGTCAAGATCAGCGGATGCACGGTCCATTTCGTCGACAACGAATACGATAACGGGCCAATCATTGTGCAACGTTCGTGCCCGGTGCATCCCGATGACGACGCCGACACCTTAGCCGCACGTGTGTTTGCACAAGAGTGCCTGGCATTACCCGAAGCGTTGCGCAGGCTAGAGCATTTTGACAAATGACATGGGATTCAAGCCGTAGCTACGTTCGCCAGAACGTGGCCCACCATCGGGCGACGGTAGCGACATCAATCGAAAAGTTGCGTTAGGGATGGCAACGTGAGGCGGGGATGGCGTGGTGAAGCTCGGTTACTGGCGGAATTCGGTTACTGGCAGAGTTCAGTTTCTGGCGAAACGACGCGAGCGGCATCACGCCGGCGAAGGGCGGCCGTAGTAAAACCCTTGGCCTAATTGAAAGCCGAGGTCGATGCAAGCGTTTGATTCGCCTTCGGTTTCGACCCCTTCAGCGAGCGGCAAGATATCCAAGTCACAAACCATGTTGACTAGGTTTGCCAACATTTTGCGTCGGCTCGCATCCGCGGTATCAATTCCTCGGATCAACGAGATATCGAACTTTACCACATACGGTCTCGTTTCCACGAGTTCGGCGAGCCGTGCTTGGCCGGAGCCAAAGTCGTCGTAGGCAAGCCGGATCCGTTGTTCTTCGAGTACATCGACCAACGTTTTCATCACATCACGATTGGTGACGGCTGACTCGTGAATTTCCAAAACGAGGTTGGCATTGCCTGCCATCTGGCGGGCTTGAATCAACGATTCGACTAGCCCTTGGATGTCTTCGACTTCCTTGGGATGTGTATTGACAAACAACATCGGGCTTTCGGGGAAATCGCGACCGACGCGAATGCCTTCCCAACGAAGCAAGCGACTCAATTCCACTTCGAGGCTTAATTGTTCGGCGGCTTGAAACATCGCGCCCACGGATTCGAGCCCGAACACGCTGCCGCGTCCCAGGATTTCGTGACCGACCATCTCGTGTGACGGGCAACGCAGATCGACAATGGCTTGAAAATGCGGTTTAACGAGCCGTTCAGCCATCAAGCGGTCAAATTGCACCAGCGCTAACGCTTGGTCGCAAATATTTTCGGCAATCGTACCGTGAGTCGCTCCGGTCACCGATTGTCGATAAATCCGAAAGGGAGCTTCGGCAAAGTGGATCAAATCCTCTTCCGAAATCCGAATCGTCTGGTGTGGCTCAACCCGCTTCCCGTTGACGTAGGTTCCGTTGGTGCTACCGAGATCGGTTAATTGCAGCGCCCCGTCGCGAATACTCAGTGCAGCATGCTGGCCGCTCACGGTACGAAATTGGAGACGCAGCGAGACGCCTGGCTTGCGACCGATCACGTAAGGTTCGACATCGATCGGCAGGTGAAGGATCGATTCGCCAGGCTGAGTTGGTCCCGCTAGAAACCAAATGTCTTCCATAAGCGCACTATTGCGCCGGAGACGTTCGAGAGCCGAGTTTTCAATCGTTGCCATTAATCTTGTACGCTCAAGGGGCGGATGTGTTTTGTGCGCAGCGGTCCACTTACTTTCGAAGCGGTCCTGCTGCGGGACCTAAAAACCTACGTTGCAATTAGCCCAGGGTCGTCACTCCTTCTCAAATTTCTCCTACAAAAGTGCTTTCTCGCGAGAACTCGCTCCGTTTCTCTTATTTACAAGCTAGGTTTGAAGGCGGCAATCCATGTTCGCTAACGGGCAAAGTTTGCCTATCACGACGCCTTGCCCCACATCCTCGGATCCTCACGCTCCAACATCCGCAACCACGTTCCCTTTCCCGCATCGTACATTCATCAACACCGTTGCTAACGTTATGACTGCACTCGCAAGCGATACACAATCCTTCGAACCAAGCATGTTAGGAGGGTTGTTGTCGGACGACACATTTTGGCCGACCCAACCTCGAGATTTGCAGGAGACGGGTTTAAGCGCTGCCTACGTCGACGGGCTGATGCTAAAAATCCTGTTGGTCGGTGGAACGCTTAGCGGCCGAAACGGCGCCGAACGTATCGGCATTCCGTTCCGTGTCATTGAACCGATACTCGATGCGCTGCGAACGCGCAAGCTCGTCACTCACGTTCGTCCGGCGCCGTTTAACGATTATTACTATTCGTTGACCGAAGCGGGGCAAAAACAAGCCAACCACCAAATGACTCAGTGCAGTTACACCGGTCCGGCTCCGGTCACCCTCTCCGATTACGTGCTCAGCGTTGAAGCTCAAGCCGCCGGCTTGGACCCGATCGATCGCGAACAGTTGCGCAGCGCGTTGAGTTCGATTTCGTACCAAAGCGAGCTACTTGATCACTTGGGTCCCGCGGTGAACAGCAATACCGGGATGTTCTTATTCGGGCCACCGGGCAACGGCAAAACAACGATTGCCCGCTGCCTAACGCAGTGCCTTGGCCAAGAGATTTGGATTCCGCATGCGATCCTTGATGATGGAAATCTAATCAAGTTGCAAGACGATGCGTTCCATCGCCCCGCGCCGGTCCCCGAGATGGTCGGAGACATATTGAAGGGTCAAGAATGGGACAATCGCTGGATTCGCATTCGCCGCCCCACCGTGGTCGTAGGTGGTGAATTGGTGATGGACAATCTCGAAGTGCGACACGATCCTCGCTCGAATATCTGTGAAGCACCGCTGCAAATGAAAAGCAATTGCGGTTGCTTGCTGATCGATGACTTTGGACGGCAACGCATTGCTCCCGAGGAATTGTTGAACCGCTGGATCATTCCGCTAGAGAACAAGTGTGATTACTTAACGCTGCCAACGGGAAAGAAAGTTCAAATTCCGTTTGAACAACTGATCATATTTTCGACCAACATCGATCCCAGTTCTCTAGTGGACGAAGCCTTCCTGCGACGCGTGCCCTACAAGATCTACGTTTCGGATCCAAGTCGCGAAGAGTATCGAGAAATCATGCTCGGTGTCACCAACTCGCTTGGATTCCCCAACACGCCTCAAGCGGCGGAGCATTTGTTCAAATTCTATGAGGACAGCGGACGTAAGATGCGACGCTGTCATCCTCGCGATTTGCTGACCCAGGTCGCGAATTTTTGCAAGTACCGCAAGCTGCCGCTGACGTTACAACCCGATTACCTCGATCACGCCTGCCGAAGCTACTTTAGCCAACTGTAATGCTCCGAGACGGCCCCACCTTTGGAGCGCAAGACGGTTGCCTTCGCCCCCCAGAGAATCGGGTGATCGTCGCGATCCTAAAACGAAGGCCTCCGACGTGAGGAGGTCGCGGCATCGCAGTGCAAGCAGACATTCATCCGCAACGCCCCCGTTCCCCCGTTCCCACGTAGAAAGCCGCCTCGCGATGACAGCGACCGACTCGAAAAAAATCAGCGCTGGTTACGAACCGATCCCAGGTTACGTGCTCGAAAAACTGATCGGGCGAGGTGGGTTCGGAGAGGTTTGGCGCGCCGATGCGCCCGGTGGGATCAAGAAGGCGGTCAAGTTTGTCTTCGGGGCCCACGATCAACAACGGGCTTCACGAGAGCTCAAATCGCTCGAACGAATCAAGGGCGTCAGCCACCCCTTTCTATTGACGCTAGAACGCTTTGGAATTGTCGATGATCAATTGGTGATCGTCACGGAATTGGCCGACGGCTCACTCGAAGACGTGTTTCGCCAACATCGTGACCGCGGATCTTGTGGTATCCCCCACGACAAATTGCTCGCATACCTGCATGATTCCGCAGACGCACTGGATTATTTGCACGAGCACTATCAGCTACAACACCTCGACATCAAACCTGGGAATTTGTTAATCGTCGGGGGACATGTCAAGGTAGCGGATTTTGGGTTGCTCAAGGACTTGCGAGACGCGGATTGCAGTGTCGTCGGTGGTTTAACCCCGGTTTATGCACCGCCGGAGGTCTTCGATGGTCGGCCGAGCTTGCACAGCGACCAATATTCACTGGCGGTGATGTACCAGGAATTGTTGACCGGCACGCGTCCCTTTAGTGGGCGGACGATCGCCCAATTGGCGACCCAACACGTTCACAACGCTCCGGATCTCGAACCCCTTCCCCCCTGTGACCGCCCCGCGGTCGCCAAGGCGCTCGAAAAAAAACCAGAGCGACGATTTGAGAATTGCCGGTCGTTTGTCAAAGCGTTGATGAATCCACGCAAACGAGGCCCCTCGATTCGTCCTCATGCGGGTGAATTGTCTCAAGAGGATACCGCCGAAGGCATCCCGCTCGGAGTCGGTATCCAAGCGACGATGGCGAAAGATTTACCGGCCCTTGAAGATGGAGCAATCCAATCCGATCGTCGCATCGTTTCCAACATGCTGATGGTTGCACTCGGAGGTACCGGGGCTGACGTTTTACGCGAGATGCGAAGTCGCGTCGCCAGCATGCATTCAACGTCTCCAGTCCGCTTGCATTCGTTGCTGATCGACACCGACGAAAAAACACTTAGCCTCGCTCGAGTGGGCAACTCGAATTCCTCGCTGCCGCCAATTGAGATCGTTCCGATCCCACTGCGTTCGCCCAACGAATACCGACAATCGCTCTCCAACAATCGACTGGGCACCGTTTCTCGTCGCTGGATCTACAATGTTCCACGTAGTCTTTCGACCGAAGGCATGCGGCCACTGGGACGGCTAGCCCTTGTCGATAACGGCGGCAAAGTCACTACGGCCATCGAGAGAGTGATCAAAGATCTCGTAGCGTCCGGTAGCCAAGAAAGCCCCAGCATCTACGTCGTTGGCTCGCTCAGCGGTGGGACCGGAAGCGGGATTTATCTCGATGTCGTGCATTTATTGCGGCATTACCTCGACATCAACGAGCTCGAACAAGTCAAAATCCTCTCGATGTTAGCCATCAAGGGACTCACACGCAGCCCATCGGTTTCCCTTGCCCACCATGACGCACAAGCGGCATTGATCGAGATGCGACACTATCTGCAACCGGGAAACGGCTATCCCGGCGACCCGGGTGCGGGGTGGCCCAGCGTCCCGGCAGCCCGCACTCCGCTGAAACACACCTATTTGATTGCCAGTAACGAGGCGGATCCCACCTCGCCCACGCCGGTCAATGTGATTAGCGACTACGTGTGGTCCGATGCCACCGGGGCTGGCGAATTACTAGCCAAAGCTCGCCAGTGGGAAACGACATCGCCCGAGACGTCGATCACCAAACCGCAATTGCGATCCGTTGGCATCGTCCCCCTCGGCGTCATCCGGCGGCCCGAAGAGAAAATCCTGACACCGGCGACAGTGAAATACTTGCTGCTACGTTGGTTGGGACACCCCGGTCACGCCAAAAAATACGCCGAACTGCTAACCCAACGTTTCCTGCGACGCACGGGATTTTCTCGTGATAGCCTGGTCGACGTGATCCTGGAACCGCTAGCATCCGAACCGCACGATCGCTGTCGCCAAATGCAACACCGAATCGATGCGACCGCTCGCGATCAGGGACATCCGCTCACGATCGCTGAGGGACGCCGTTTGCTCCCCCAATGGGCAAACGAAATTGTCTCGATGTCAAAAGTGAATCCCTTCATCGAGCAACTTTACAGTGTCTTGAGCGGGGAATTGTTCAACCGACTTTCGCACCGCAGCACGAACATTGCCACCGCCGTGGCAGGACTGCAACGTTTTCAGACCGAAGTGGTTGCCGTTTCCGCAGCCCTGCGAGAGGAAAACGCAACGAGTGAACTCGACTTGAATCCGCAACCCTCAGCATCATTGTGGACCGCCGAGATGGCGGCCGAGGCGATCGTACACGAATTGAAGCAACTTGCCGCCGACCATGCCACACTCCTTGCAACTCGGGTCGACGAAACCATCACCCGATTGAATGACGTCGCTACGACCTTCGCCGTTACGATTTCGGAATTGGCCGATGGACGCAGCGCAACGCTCAACCCCTGGGATGAGATGCCCGAGGAAATCTCGTCACAATTCGAAGACATTGTCGCTGAACTGCACACGTCGATGGTAAATCCAATCCTGATTCGTCCGCTGATCGGCGGCGTGATTGCGATGGAGGCAAACCAAGTTAAAACACGGATGAGCGAAGCGGCCTCGCCATTGGTGGGACGCGTCTTGACATCCCTAAGCTCCTCCTCGGTCACCCCATCGAACTCCGCGGATAGGAACTCAGGGGACGGGAGCTCGAGGGACGGTGACGTCACGACATCGCTGGTCAACTCAAGCGAACTCTCCGGCAACACCAAGACCGCCATACTCACCGAATGCAGCTCCCCCCACACCGTAACGTCACCCAAGACGTCTACGGAACCAACCGTTACGTCCATGGCAACCGCATTGCAACACGCTCGCCCCTCCCTACTGGATTGCGGCGGGGCCCAACGCTTGATTCTGGCCGTCGGGACCCACTCGGAGCAAATCCAACTCGAGGCCGAACTTCGCCAATTCCACTCCGGTGAATTGACAACTACCTTGATTCCGGGCACGACCGCGAAATTGATTCACGAAGCTCAACGGATCGATTTGAATGAAGTGATCGCTCGGCTCTCGACGCTCAACGCGAGCAACCTTCAAGTCAGTGGCCGTTTGATGACCCGTTCGGACATCGATTGGAAAAAGAGTGAACCCCGCTCTCAGCTCGTCGCCGAATCACGCTAGCCGGACGGGGGGCCTACTTAGCCGCACACTTTGCTTTGACGGCACAGCCGGCACAGCCCGTCCCGCAACCGGTCCCGCCCGCTTCGCTGGTACCACACCCAGGTCCACACCCCTCGCCTAGCAGTTTGGCAAAATGGCGTGATCGCACGATCGACTCGTATCGCTCGGTCACTTCCTTGGTGATCGCTTCCGCGGTGGCGTCGACTTCCCCTAGGAAGTGCATGATCAACGAGCCGCCATCAAAGATTTGGTCGACATCCAATAAAACCGCTGCGGAGCCCGATTGTTGGAGTGACGCCCGACAGGCCTCGACGGCTTCGCGTTTGTGTCGTTCGAGCCGCCGGATCAAGAGCTCGTCTTCGTTGGTGGTATGGCGAATCAAGCGAACGCTCGGCATTTTGTTGACCGAATCGCCCGCCTGGCTGCCCAGCCCTCGAGCGTTGGCTTGCCCCAGCACGGTGCCCAGTTCGACGCCACGGCCGGTTCGGACGATCGCACGGGCCCCAAACTGAAACTCGGCCTGCTCTGCGCCAGCGTTCCCCTGGCCGATAAAAATATCGCCGAGGACGCCGATTCGTACGTAATAATGACTCATTGGGAAAAACACATTTTAGACGACTTGTCGATTTGCCTCGGCACGCTCAACATGTTGGCATTCTCACGGTTGAATGAACAGTGAGAAACCAATGAAAACGGACCGAAACGAGCGAAGCTCGCCCCGAGAGAAGAAGGCAAAATAATATGACGGCCAGTCCCGAAGCGACCACCACGCCATCCGAAACGCAAATCAATGCAGATCGCTACCAAAAACTGGCAGAAAGCGTCCTCGCGGGCGAGCCAATTTCTCGCCAAGACGCTCTCTCCATCTTAACCGCCCCGGACGTCGACGTTCTGCCGATTCTGGCAGCAGGCTATCAAATACGTCACCGCTACTTCGGTCGCTCGGTTCAATTGTACTTTTTGATGAACGCCAAAAGCGGTCTTTGCCCCGAGGATTGCCACTATTGCAGCCAATCGAAGATCTCCACAGCCCCGATCCCCAAATACAACATCCTGAAGCGGGACGATTTGATGAAGGCCGCCGAAATTGCGGCCAACCAAGGTGCGAAGACCTATTGCCTTGTCATCTCGGCACGCGGACCGAACGAACGTGAAATGTCGGCCGTCGAAACGATCGTGCCTGAAATCAAGGAAAAGTACGGACTCGATATCTGTGCCTGCCTGGGACTGCTCAACCGCGAGCAAGCCGACCGCTTGAAGGCGTGCGGTGTCGATCGAGTCAACCATAACTTGAACACCAGCGAAGAACATTACGCCGATATCTGTACCACCCATACCTACGCCGACCGTGTCCAAACGCTCCGCAACGTTCGCGATGCAGGCATGGAAATGTGTAGCGGCGGGATTATCGGAATGGGAGAATCCCCCGAGGACGTCGTCTCGATGGCGTTTGATCTTCGCGACCTTGGGGTCCACTCGATCCCGCTCAACTTCCTCAACGCAATCGAAGGCACCCCGCTGCAAGGCAACATGGATCTGAATGCGAACCAGTGCTTAAAAGCCCTGGCGATGTTCCGGTTTGTGAACCCCGACCGTGAATTGCGAATTTCGGGCGGCCGCGAATTGCACCTTCGGTCGCTTCAACCAATGGGGTTGTACGTCGCCAACAGCATGTTTGTCGGCGACTACCTCACGACCAAGGGGCAAGCCCCGCAAGCCGATTACGACATGATCACGGACCTCGGCTTCGAAGTCACTCAGAACGTCGAGCCAGCAACCTCGTAACGAGCGACGATGCTCGTTCCCATTGCAGGAGCGGGCCAATCTTTAAAAACAGGCCAAGCTTCAAAACAGGCCAAGCTTCAAAACAGGCCGCCAACGTCGCTCGGATCTCCGAGCCGTTGGCGTATGGTGGCGGAACAAAAACAATCTGAAATGATTGTCCGTTGATCGTTTCAAGCTCAACTGTTTTAGCAGCCCAGCCCGGGCGCCCACTGGAAAAGCGGGTCACCCTTTCTGCGAAGCGTTATTTCACGACGCCTTCGGTTTTGCCTTTCCAATCGTCGGTGCGAAACGGCGTTAACGCCAACCCTTCGGCGCTTTGCACGTTACAGACCGGGTTGTTGGCCCAGGCATAGCGAACCGAAACGGGATTCTCAATTCCGTCGGCCCACACCTCGATCGTTTCTTTATCAACGATCTTGGCCTTGGCGAAGACGAACTTTTGGTCGGCACCGGCAATGCTAAAACCGATTGCATTGTTGACGTCAAACGTATCCAGCCCGCCACCCACATGATCAAACTTTAGCGTCACGCGGTCGCCCTTGACCTGCATCCCTTCGGGCGTGCCTCGATAAGTCGGACTTTGGTGGGCGATTTTGTAGCCGTAGTCTTTGGCCAAAGCCCATCGCGCCAACCGAGTCCCCACGCCTTGTTTGTTCTTGGGATGAATGTCGTTCGCTTCGCCGAGATTCAAGATCACCGCTTCGCCGGTGTTTGGCAAACGCGACATGGTCATCGTTTGTGCTTCACGTAGTTCCGCCCATTCGCTATCGACGGGGGCATCGACTTCGTTTTTGTAATCCGCAAGCTGAACCCAATAGAATGGAAAATCGCCCTGCTTCCATTCATCACGCCAGCTTTGAATCATCAGCGGAAACAGGTCACGATACTGGTACGCACGGCCTGCGTTGGATTCCCCTTGGTACCAAATCGCCCCTCGGATTGTGTAGCCGATCGTTGGCTTGAGCACGCCGTTATAAATATTCGCGGGGCGTTGATTACCGGTAAGCGGGTTTCGGGGTGCTCGCGGAGCGTTGCCTTTCTTTTCTTTTGCCCATTCCGCGTGAAGCTCCTTCCACTTAGCCACTGCGGCTTCGTGGTTATGGTTCGCCGCGAGATAGTCCCATCTGCCAAGCAATTCGGCGTAGTTTCCGTCTTCCTCTAACACCTTACGTTCGATCCACGCTTCCGCCGCCGAACCGCCCCACGCGTTGTCGATCAAGCCGATGGGAATGTCGAGCGTTTGATTGAGTTGACGTCCAAAGAAGTAACCCACCGCCGAAAAATTTCTGACCGATTCCGGGGTACACGCCGTCCATTGGCCATTGAAATCCTTTTGTGGTTCCTGGACCCCGACTTGCGGCACTGAAATCAAACGGATGTTCGGATAGTTGGCGGCGAGTGATTCGAGGTCCGCATCGTTGGAACTCGCAACCGCCATCCCCATGTTGGATTGTCCCGAGCAAACCCAGACTTCGCCAATCAACACATCGCGAAACGTTTTTGATTGATCCGCCGAGATCGTCATTTCATGCGGTCCCCCGGCCGGCAAGGCATCAATGCTAAGATCGAATCGTCCCGACGCATCCGCCTTTGTCGATGCGGAATGCCCAGCCAATTCAGCCGAAACCTCTTGTCCAGCGACGGTCCATCCCCATACGTGGATTGGCTGATCACGCTGAAGCACCATCGAATCACCAAAGATCGAAGACATCTTCAGCTCAGCGCTGGCCGACGACGCGACCAACATTAACGCCAGTAGTGAAAGGAAACGAAAACGCATGGGGACAACTCTCTGGGGTTCAAAGGTGGGAGACAAAGCAAAATTTCTGACTCCAAAATGATAACGCAAACTCCGCGACGCGTGGAAAAAAGGAGAACGTTTACCGTGGACTGCAAAAAAGGGGTGATGACGTTGGGTTTGGGGGGGGACTGTGCTTCCGCCAACCAAGTCCGCTCTCACCCGGCTCCCGAACTTGTCGGGGGAGAAGTCACTGAAAAGCAACGCCCCCTGAGGCACGCGATCTAAGACACGCCCTCTAAGGCACGGCAAGCCCAATGAATCAGTCGCCCATGCCTATCCCCGCCCGCAAAAATTGGCATCACCGCGTCCATCAATGCGCCGAAAAGCCCGCTGCCCACAAAGCCTCCTACCCCCCCCTCGCAAGGATCGTGCTGATCGGACACCTGCAGCGCACGGGCCCCACCCCGAGTTTAGCCCCACCCGAGCTCGAAACGTTTCGCTCGATGATCGACGAGGCGGTACTGATTTGACGGTGATCGAAGTCAAACAATCGGGTCCCGGACCCGCCAACCGCCAACGGGAGATACAAACCAAGGCTCAAAACGGCGTTGGCTGTGGAAGACATGTTTGCAGTCGCGGCCCTTAAAGTGACTCGACGCTGCAAAGATTAGTTTGGATGCGCGAGCACCCAGATCTGGACCAACTCAGCTACCGATTGGACATTCAACTTCTTCAAGATCGACGAGCGTCGTTTTTCAATCGTGCGCAGTCCACAATCCAATCGCGAGGCGATGACCTTATTGGCCAACCCTTCGACAAGCAACTTTGCGACATCCAACTCTTTTTCGTCCAACGTCGCCACCAATCGCTTTGCATCGTCAAGCTGCGTGTCCTTGCGGAGATTCTCTTGCTCCAACCGAACCGCTTCTTCAATCCCCTTGCGCAATTCTGCCCGACCACACGGTTTCTCGATCAACGTGATCGCTCCACCGCGAATCGCTCGTACCGTCGATGGCACGTCGGCAAAACCTGTGACCATCACAATGGGAATCGTGATCGACATTTCACGCAATAGCTCAATCAATTCCACGCCATTCATGCCGGGCATCTTTTTGTCCGTCACCACGCACGCAGGACGTTGGCCGTTGTACTTTGAAATGAATTCTTCAGCCGACTCGTATGACGCGACGGGCAAGTTCATCGAATTCGCTAATTCCACAACCACTTGGCGACATTCCTTGTCATCATCGACAACATGAATCGTAGGCAGTTGCATGAAAATAGCTTCACAAAGTGGAGTGCGAAATAGCATTGGAGAATCGACAACCATCTCCGATGAAGATAGATCATACTGCATTTTGAAAGTTTCCGTCAAACTTACCAAACCAATTCTTCCCCAACCTCGATACTTCCCACGCTGAGAACGCTCCGCCAACAACGTCGAACGTGCATCACCACTCGAGCACGACAAGAACCAAAAAACCCCTCCGCGGCGGGGCTCCGCTCTATTGCAAGATCAAACGCGACGTGGACGGCCCCGCTTGCCCATCGCCTCTCTCTCGCAGTCAATAATCTTCCGCTGGCGTGCTTCCCGAGCATCGCACGGTTTGGCTGTGGCAAACCACCAAGCGATCGCGGCACCACACTACACACCGTCCCTATCCGGTATGCCTCGAAGACGATGGGACACTTTTTCCATGTTCGATTCGGTGGTCGTTAATGTCGCGTGTTACCCCAATCTCTCGGCGCCGAAGCGGCGAAAAAAAACGACGACCACATGGTCGTCAACTGCAAGCCTTCGAGCCAAGCAATTCCTGTATCCCGCTCCCACACTTTCGCCCAAATCAAGGACGCCATCAACACAAAGGTAAACGCCGGATAATAGCGCCGCATTCGGATTGGGATCTGGAAGCAGGCAAGTTCCTGGGGGAACGCGGGTGTTTCCGGAGCGCGCTAACCGACACCGTTGAAGATCTCAGAACGGTAGGGACACCCTAAACTACAATCACTCGCATCGGATCCAAGCGGTGGTGCATTGAGCAAACCAGAACACTCGGGGTGGAGGCAGGGACGAGAAACCGTGACTGAGAATTTGATGGCAGAGCAGAATGAATCTGGCGTAATCGCGATGCTCGTGCGGAGAGGGCTAAAGTCCCAAAGGAAGATACCGAGGTATCTTCCTTTGGGAATCCCATCATGATTCCAACCAAGCTGTTGCCCACTACAATCGCAAGACGTCGTCGAATGCGATGTAGAAACTTGTGAAATCAAACGGGTTTGTACTTCAGCACATTTTGAAGAACTGGTTCTTCATTGCAAGTGACCAAGATCGAGTCTGTCAGATTGCCCCAATCTGACAAACCTTACTCCAAAGAACCTCACTCCAGCTTGCCTCTCTCTTCCAAAACATTTGCAGCGTGCCCCGCGTGCAAAGAAGGAGAATTTTGGAAATGAAAGAGAGCTGAGATAAGTATTCGCAATCACTGCGGCCAAGGAGGAACTGAAAATGAAACACCCTCACTTGATTACTTAGAGTATCGGACATATCCAAGCACCGTGAGTGTCGGAATTGAATGTTTGCGGTAAGCCGCAGACGTCCCGAAACTCCCTTCTCCACAGCTTCCAGCGTTATAGGAAATAATATTATGATTTACGAACCCTGTCGGATGCCCCGAGCTTTCAATGTGATTGGCGGGATCGATTTCAATCGACTCGCGACCATGGTAGAACGATAGGCCCCAATTGCCTTCGTTTTGAGATGTCATTTCAGCGTACGCCTCGCACCTCATCTTTGATTCGCATGGCAAACGACAAGGAGCCCCAGAGTGTCCGAGCGCGAAACCGAAGCTTCCGATATCCTCCTTCGATTCTTTTATGAACGTGAGTTCGAACACGCTAACGATGCGGTGGTCGTCTTACAAATCAGCTCGCCGCTAAACGTGGTTGCTGCGAACCGCAGTGCCTGCGAACTCCTCGAGTGGCCTTCGCATTATCGCACCTCCGCGTTTGCTGAAGAGATTCTCGCGATCACGGGACTCGACTCGGATGTCAACCATTGGACGCGGTCCGCGCAAGACGAACTGAGCCCGGTCCCCAGTGCCCCCAAACAAATTGAGCTTGGGTCGGTTCAATGGACTCCGTTTCAAAACGGTCGCGATTTATTCGCGATGATTGTCATCAAGCCAAACCTCATTGCGGTGGCGACCGAGGGTGCATCCCGACTCGCTTCGGATGCCTCGTTGGCCCAAGCGACCAACTCGATGGCCGTGGCCCATTGGATTAAGACCTTTATTCATGAGATCTGCCAACCGCTTCATGTAAACCAATCCATGGCAGACATCATTGAACTCGAAGCGGAGAAAAACCTGCTCGACGCGACGTCTCTCCAACCGCGACTCGAGCGCATGCAATCCGCCGGGAAACAACTTCGCGAGTGTCTATCCAATTTCCGAAAACAAATTCACTTAATCGAACCCGAGTTCACTGGCCTCAACATCCACAAACTTTTGCATCGCACCGCAGCGAGCTTTCCTCATTCGAGCCAAAGTCAACTTCGTCTTGCGATCGATCTAGCGGAACCTTTTGGTGAGATCCACGGCAACGAAGCGTTACTTGAGAACGCGATCCTAACCAGCCTTGAGTTATTGCGTGCGGCGACGGTCCGCGATCCATCCCCTCAGCCGTCCCCGGCCACAATGAACGTAACCGTGCACGACGAACAAATCCAGATTGAGCTGATGACCGAGGCGACAACCACGTTGGCGTTCATCGAAGAACCGTTGCTAGAGCAACCTCATCCGCGACTCCTGCCTGCTGCGAAATGGAGTGTGTGCGATTCGATCGTTCAACTGCATCACGGTGAACTTCGCCGTGTCACCGTCAATCAATCCGATCGGATCCAAATTCAATTGCCCGTCGCTACAACAAAAACGCTGACGCCGAACTCGCGCGTCTCATTGCACCGAGCATGGTAGACGGCAACGCTTGGGGGTTGCCCATTGTCGCGACGACAGCGAAAACGGCCGCAGGACTAACCAACGATGTTGACGAGATGAAGCCGCACGCGGAAGACGCTTGAAGTCGCCTCAGCGGAAGTCACCTCAGCGATCGCAACGTCCTCTCATCGACTGCGCCGCATCGCAAATCAGACGCCATCGTTCCACCGATTGATAATGAGTTTCATTAACCGGAAATGGGACGTTTGCCGGCTTCTTTATGAATCGTTTCGCAACAAGCCGTTTCTCGCTTGTCATGCCATGGACGCGCCGATAGAGTCCCAATAGAGGCGTACGGAGATCGGCCAGCGAGTTGGATCCCCCGAGTACGCGTCTCACCTTGCTTGAACAACCCCCTACAGTGGAAGATGCTTTCGCGTTTTCCGCTTATAACAACTCACTCATTAGGATATCGATCATGAATAGCGATGCCGTCATTACTCAGCTCAACGAAATCCTCAAGCATGAATGGACCGGAGTAGCTCAGTATTCGCAAGCGTCCTTTATTATCGAAGGGCCTTGGCGAGAGGTTTACTCGGCAAAGTTTGAAGAAGACGCCGAAGAGTCGTTCAATCACGCCAAGCTCATTGGCAACAAGATTGTTTCGCTCGGAGGCGTTCCCGTTGCCCAACGCAATGAGATCAAGCAAACACGCGATCTAAGAGAGATGCTCGAAAACGCACTTGCGTTTGAGTCCAAGGCGGTCGAGATGTACGAAAAGGCCCTCGAATTGGCCGAAGGCACCCGCTCGCTGGTCGTCTTCCTCGAAGACATCCTCGTGCAAGAACAAGAAGGCGTGGACGAGTACTCCAAACTCCTTCGCGAAAGCTCAACCGCGCAAGCCGAATTGTCGGCTCGCAAATCAGGTTGATCTCTAAGCCCTCTTCGTCGCTGAGGCAAAGGAGAGGATCGATTGACCGCTCGCTTCGGAGTCGGTGGGGTGGATGTCGTGCAGCGTTTGGCTGCACCCCCGAGCCAGCGGTAGCCCTAAAACGTTCTTCAGCCCGCTAAACTCCGCGCGTGTTAATTCGAGCGATTGCTGAGTAAACCAACCGACATTAGACGAAAACGTTTCCGTTCTCAGCTCAAACGGCTTGGCATGTCGCTCGCGAAGCACCAGCAGCACACGATGTCCATCGGACGAATCGACGACGCCGAGAATCTGTTCAGTGAAGGGCATTGGGCTCTCAAGTGATGGAACTTCCGGGCTTCACTCCTGTGCCCAGTGCCCTCCTATTCTGCACTGAATTGTAGTCGCGTCAATCCGTTATTGAGAACCGCTTGCAATAACGAGTCGACACAGGCCCAACCCTCACCCATTCAATGGGCCAACCCAATAAGCAAACGAGCTATCCCCCCACCCCAAAACACTGGCATTGCGTACAGTACCCATGTCGTAATAAGGAGCCCGCTTCACTCAATGCGCCCAATGCTCAGTTAGAGCAATGCTCAGTTAGAGCGATGCTCAGTTCGAGCGTCGTGTCGTGTCCAGCGGGATGGCCACCTGGGCGGGATCATCCTGGTCGAAGGCAAGCACCGCCGTATCACCGAAAGCGTCGTATCACCAAAAGAGTCGTTATCGCGAACGATAAGCTTGCTCTGAAAGATTGTTTGCCCCGAAAGACTCGGGGCCAGATGTTCAACGCCCAGGTCGCTTTAACGCGGTTGATTAATCTTTGCTCGCCGGATTGGCGGCATCATCAGCGACTTCCGCGGGCGTGGGTACCACTTCGACATCGGAATCAAGCTCTTTTGCTGGAGTCGGTTCCAACTTCGGGGCAGCCTTGGTCTGCGTCTCCGCATCGGGCTGCGAGTCCGCTTTAGGGGCCACGCTCGGCTCGTCCGACTCCGTAACCGTAGCGGGTTCACCGCTGACCACTCCCGGCGGTGCAACCGAGATCACCGTTGATCCGTCCTCCAGAACCATGCCTGGGCGAAGATCAGCGGAGGAGGGATCGACACGTCCCGCCGCGTAAGGCGAAACGGCACGAGGTTGATGTTGAAACTCACTGCTATAGCCTGGAACGCCATAGGGCGACTCAATCGCCCCGTCGTACCGGTAGGAAGTTCCGTATGAATCAACCGGAACCTCGCCATAAACCGGATCCGGTGTGTAGCTCAAGCTAGGTTGAGTGAAATAGTCGGGAGCGAAACCACGATACGTCGTAGAGTAGCTCGAGGAGGGATAACGATAGGTATCGATCCCATAATCGATGCCACCGTAACCGAGACTGCCGTACCCGAAGCCACCGTAACCGTAGGGATAACCGCCCCCGATGGAGAGACTAAAGCCGCGGCCGGAATAGACATTGCTGCCATAGAATCCCCCGCCGTAATGGCCTCCGCCGTGATACACGTGCCCCGAGTGCCCATGACCCGAGTGCCCATGACCCGAGTGCCCGTGCCCCGAATGCCCGTGCCCCGAATGCCCATGACCCGAATGCCCGTGCCCCGAGTGCCCGTGACCCGAGTGCCCGTGACCTGAATGCCCGCCGCCATGACGTTGAGCCCACAGCGGCGCTGCAGCTAGCACCCCTACGGCAACGGTCGTGGCAAGAACAATGCGACGAAAATGAAACAGCAACATGGACCCCAACTCCTTCGCGAATAACGCGGTACAACATCAGGCGTGCCGACGGCGTTATCGTTTCGCCTCGGTGCATCATCTCGCGCACCAACCGAATCGCCGTCAATCATGCACAGCCTACCTTCTCTATCCTAGATCCCTGGTAGGGTTTGGCAAATGATTTAGCCCGCAAACGTCGAACAAGCCGCTCAAACGCTCAAACGGAGGGGCATATTGATTGCACACCACCCCATGGCTAGCCGCCGCGGATCACGCTTCCGTCTTTGCAGCCTTGTAGACGGCTGCGGAATCGACGTAGTGCTGCGCCGTTTCGATCAATCGCTGACGTTGTTCGGGCGTCACATCGGCGATGACCTTCGCAGGCACCCCCACGGCCAATTTACCTGGTGGAATGACCGCTCCTTCGGTGACAACCGCCCCGGCAGCGACGATCGCACCGGCCCCGATCTTCGCTCGGCTGAGCACGACCGCGCGAATCCCGATCAACGCGCCGTCTTCGACCGTAGCACCATGCACGACCGCGGAATGCCCCACCGTCACGTCATCGCCAATTTGGCAGGGCGCATCGTGATCGGTGTGCAACAGCGACAAATCTTGAATGTTGGTTCGCTTGCCGATACGCACGAACTCGGTATCCCCTCGCACGACCGATCCGAACCACACACTTGAGGATTCGCCGATCGTAACATCCCCACAAATGGTGACGTTGTCCGCGACAAACGCAGAGGGATCAATTTTTTCAGGACGAAAAACAGGATCGATTTGACGTTCCGACATAACCTCGCTGCATCCTTAATGAATTCCGCATCCTGGAATGCGGCGTCGAAAACTTGCCAGGCGTTTCGTGGCGACCCGACTTAGCTCAAAAATTCGCGTTCGACGAACTTCGTGTCGTGGCGACCTTCGAGAAACTCAGGGTGCTGCAGCACTTTGTCGTGGAACGAAGTGGTCGTGCAGATCCCTTCGACCTGCATTTCTCGCAGCGCCCGCCGCATCGTCGCGATCGCTTCGGCACGGGTCGGTCGATGAATGATCAATTTGCCAATCATCGAATCGTAATGCGGTGGCACGGTGTAACCGGCGTAGACATGGGAATCGAACCGCACTCCCATCCCCCCTGGGACAAACATCTTCTCTATCCGTCCCGGATTGGGCTGGAAGTTCTTGTCGGGATCTTCGGCGTTGATCCGACATTCAATCGCAGCACCTTGGCACTTCACGTCCTCTTGTCGGAACGAAAGCTTTTCGCCAGCGGCAACACGAATTTGTTCCTTGATCAAATCGATCCCAGTGATCATCTCGGTCACAGGATGCTCGACTTGAATCCGTGCATTGACTTCGATGAAGTAGAAATTGTTATCGGTGTCAACGATAAACTCGACTGTTGCGGCATTGGTGTATTCCGCACCACGAATCATCCGCACCGCCGCTTCACAGATTTCGATTCGTCGATCTTCGGGAAGACTTGGACTCGGTGCTTCTTCGATCAACTTTTGGTGACGTCGTTGCACGCTGCAATCACGCTCGAACAAATGGCAAACATTGCCATGCGAGTCGGCAATCACTTGAACTTCGACGTGACGTGGCGAACCGACATACCGTTCAAGGTAAACGCCGCCATTCCCGAATGCCGCTTCGGCTTCGGTACGTGCTTGCGACAATGCCGTCGACAACGATTGCTCGTCCACGGCGACTCGCATCCCTTTGCCACCACCACCGGCGGTCGCTTTGATCAAAACAGGGAAGCCGATTTTTTTGGCGATCTCGACCGCATCCGCGTCATTGTCGATCAAGCCATCACTGCCTGGAACGACCGGAACCTTGTTCGCGATCGCCATCGAGCGAGCGGTGTTCTTGTCGCCAAGCTTTTCCATCGCTTGAGGGCTTGGCCCGATGAACTCAAATCCGCTGGAGCGACAGACTTCGTTAAAGTGGGCATTCTCGGCAAGGAAGCCATAGCCGGGATGAATCGCATCCACGCCAGCCACTTCCGCCGCAGCGATGATTTGATCGATTTTCAAATAGCTATCGCTGCTGCGTGGTTTGCCCACACAATAAGCTTCATCGGCCAATTTGACGTGCATGGAGTCAACGTCGGCTTGGCTGTACACCGCCACCGAACCAATACCCATTTCACGGCAAGCACGAATCACGCGCAACGCGATCTCGCCACGATTGGCAATCAGGATTTTTTTAATCACAGAGTGTGTCTACGTTGGATGTTAAGCGCTGGGATCGATACGAAACATGGGCTTACCGAAGTCAACCGGTTGTTGATCGTTGGCAAGAATCTCGACAACCGTTCCACTGCATTCTGCCGGAATTTCGTTGAAGACCTTCATGGCTTCGACGATACAGACGATGGTGTCTTCGGTGACCCGTTGCCCGACTTTGACGAACGGCTCCGATTCAGGATTCGCACGTGAATAAAACGTGCCGATCATGGGCGCATCGATCGTAATCGTGTTCGCATGGGGATCCGCCGCTGCCGGAGCCGGAGCGGATGCAGAGCCAGCCGCCACGGGGGCTGGCGCCGCTGTGGGCACGTAGACTGGTGCTGCAGAGCCACGGTTAAGCTTGATTTTCTCATCGCCTTGCTGGAGATCAACCTCCGACAATTCGTGCTCTTCCATCAACGCTACGATCATGCGAAGTCGCTCGATATCGAAAATATCGGGCCCTGGCTTTCCGCCTTTACTCATACTGGACTCACCGTCAGAAAGATTGACGTTCATGTAAATTTTAGGAAGCGGAAGTTTTACAGCACCAAGCGACAATCATCGAGTCCCTTTGCTAGGGTAGTGAGCACTTCGCAACCAGAATTAGTCACAAGCACATCATCTTCGATGCGAATGCCAAACTCGTTACCGATATACACCCCGGGTTCGACGGTCACTATCATACCCGCAGCAAGCACATCTTCACAATTCGACGACATTCGTGGCGATTCATGGATTTGCAGCCCGATTCCGTGGCCGAGACTGTGATTGAACTTTGCGCCGAGCCCCGCCTTTTGGATCACATCACGGGCGACCAGATCCACCTTGTTGGCCTGCACGCCAGGCCGAATTGCGGCAATCGCGGCTAATTGAGCCGCTAAAACGGTTTCATAAGCTCGCTCAAACTCGCTAGAAATTTTTCCGCTCCAGAGGGTGCGGGTGATATCACTTGCGTAACCGCGATAGTTTGCCCCCCAATCGATCAAAATCGTTCCCGACTTCGGCAGAAAAATTTCCGCAGGCTGATAATGCGGCAGAGCGCCGGCGGCATCAAACGCAACAATCGGTTTGAAACTCGCCGAGTCGGCGCCCAAGAAACGCATTTTGGCTTCTAATTCATGAGCGATCGCGCGCTCGGTCCACTTCGGCGATAACATCGGCAATATCGCTTGGAAACTGCGTTGGGCAATCGAAACCGCTTCACGGGTCGTCTGAATTTCACTCTCGTCCTTGATCATTCGCTGTTTCTCAACCACTCCCGCAGTTTCAACCCAGGTGATCTCGGGACACTTCGCGGCCAACGCTCGGTATTGAGCCAGCGAAACAACGGACGATTCAATCCCAATGCGTCGATATTGCGAATCGGACAGCACTTGTTGCAGCAAATCCAACATCAATTGGCTCGGCGGGCGAATCACCGGCGACAACGAAGGGCACTCGCTGGCAATTTGAATTTCATAGCGACCATCGCTCAGAATCGTCGTTTCGCTCGGGGCGACCAGCAAATAACTGCTGTCGCCGGTAAATCCCGAAAGGTAGCGAACATTGATTTCATCGATCACCAACATCGCATCGATCTCGAGCGACGAAAGTGATTGCTGTAGCGTGTCGAGTCGTTGAGCCATGATTTAATCGTGATGCGGGTGTGCTTTGGGGTCGTAATCTTGGTGCGATTGATTCACGTGCACATGAATCTGGGGGTAGTTTGCGTAGAGCCAACGCCACCCCGATGCGGTCACCGCAGAATTATCTAAATACAGCGATTCAAGATAGGGCAACGAGGCCAACGACTTCAGCCCCTCGTTGGTCACGGCGATATCGATCAAATGAATCCCGCGCAGCGATTGGATCTTGGCGATTTCTCGACAAACTTCGTTACCTAGCTTGGGTGAGGCGATTCTCAGTTGTCGCAATTCGGGAATCGCCCTGAGCATCCCCACGCCCTTGGACGTGCATGCGGCATGGGGCAAATTGACGTACCACAGCGATTTGCACTCCGCCAACGTTGCCATCCCTTGGTCCGTAATCGGCGAATGACGCAATCGCACAAGCTGTAGCTTAGGAAACGTCGTGAATTTAACGATGCCCGCGTCACTGATTTTTCCTTGATCGACAATCACCGTCTCAAGTTCAGCCAACCCTTCGAGTTGAACGAGCATGTCGTCGTCGATTTCAAACGAGTCGATATGCAATGCGGTTTGCGTGCCATTTTCAAGCCCAGCCTTCAGCAGGCTAAAACGCGCTTGGTTCGACAGCGGAGCGGGTTGAACCGAAACCGGAGCTTGCCCCGAATTGGTGAACGCAAAACCCCCGTAGGCTGCCGCCACGGCGACAAGAAGCAGCGTGCTCGCCAACCCGATGCGGCGCCGATTCCACGACTTTTTCGTGACCGCAGCCACTTCGGAAACGCCCGCATCGTCGCTCACCTCAGCGGCGGTAGCGGAGTCGCCCAGCAATTCTTGTTTTGCGTCTTTTTCCATCACCACGTTCTTCATGAGGCCCCCTCTTTTCGAATGGGCCCTTTCGAGGAGGGCCTTTTGAGCAAGGCCCTTGGGGACGGAAAGCTCGCGTCCCGCGATTTTCGCGAGGCGAACTGCGTCCGGTTAGATCCTGGCATCGGGGTGTTACCGAAGTAAAACCCCGATGCACAGAGAAATTTCATCGCCGAGCGACTCAGTGAGACGATTGACCCAGTAACCGTCGCACTCAGACATGGATGCTCCAGCCATCACTTGATGACCTGTGAACGATTCCCGCAAAACGTTCACTTGCGATGAAATTCCTTGTTGTTTGTTTGGTGTTACGACCGCTTTGCGACCGTGGGTGTGGGATTAACACCTAAGGGAGAGGCCTGTCAACGCCGATTCCAAAAACAAACCATTTCGATCCGTTTCACCCCCAAATCGGCCCGCGTCTTCGCTGACGCGACGCAGGCCGAATGATTCCACCCCATCTTCAGCCCCATCGGGCGGGCGAAAGCTCCCGAACTTTCGCCTCGCCTAAAACATTCCCGAGGATGCGATTAGCGGATATCCGTTGCATTCTCGGAAACCGCTTCGCCCACCACTTCGGCAACTTGCTCGGCCGCCTCGGACGCTGCGACCGCTTCGGCACGAACCAACAAGGCTTGGCCAACCGATTCGGCTACGGGTTGCAGCGGGGTTACAGGCCAAATACCCGCGAGCAACTCAACCGCCTGGTCAGTGACTTGATTGCCCGAGGCCACCACCGAACGGAACCGAGAGCCAAGTTGATAACCGAGTTGGTGAGTCGAATCCTGACGGATAACCCGCGACACTTCGAGGGTCAACGTATCCATCTTCCAAACCAACTCGTCCAGCAAACAATCGGCTGAACATTCAATCACCACCTGGCTCGCCTCCGCTTCGTCTAACGCCACGGCGTCGGATGCCGGTTCGGCCGCCACGACGACATCCACGGACTCATCGCCCATCGACCAATCGTCCAGCATCTCATACTCCATCGCCACCGCATCGTAGGGCATGTCGTCCGCTCCCCCATCCTCCGACGCGATCGCTTCGGTCGCGACCTCGGACATCACCTCTTCGCGGGTGGCCGGCTCATCAATCGCCAACGCTTCGGCAATCGCTTCCTCCGCGGAAGCTTCATTCACGACGACTGCTGCGGCAGGCGTTTCATCCGCAACCGCGTCGTCCCCTTCCCGATCGTCCTCCATCGCCACGGCGTGGGAGGGCATTTTATCGGCTGCTTCCTCCTCCAACGCAACGGGTTCCGTCGAGACCTCGAGCATGACCACTTCGTTAGTGGCCGCCTCAGCAAACGCCAACGCCTCATCAAACGCCAACGCTTCGGCAATCGCGTCCTCCGCGGAAGCTTCATTCACGACGACTGCTGCGGCGGGCCCTTCCACGACAACCGCGTCATCCAACGCACTATCATCCTGCATCGCCAAGGCGTGGGAGGGCATTTCATCGGCTGCTTCCTCCTCCAACGCGACGGGTTCCGTCGAGACCTCGAGCATGACCACTTCGTTGGTGGCCGCCTCAGCAAACGCCAACGCCTCGCCAATCGCCTCCTCGCTGGAAGCTTCCTTCACGACGACCGCTTCCGCATGCACTTCCTCCGACGCCACTTCCTCCGTCGCCACTTCCTTCACCGCTACTGCTTCGCCTTCCGCCTCAACTTCGCCTTCCGCCCCAGCTTCGCTTTGCATCTCGACCTCGGACCACATATCGAACTTTTCGACATGGTTGTTGCGTTGGAGAATGCAATAGGGTTTGTAAACCAGCGGAGCGAAGTTCCAAACCGGAATATCGCGTGCTGCCAGATCATACGGCAGATACTCTTCGCTGATCGTCGCGATAATCGCCCCCGATCCGACCACGGGTGACGCGACCGCAAGTTCCTCGACCGCGGCTTCGCTTTCTTCGAAACCGGCTTCTTCGAGCACGAGCTCATTCAGCGAAGAACCGACCGATGAATCGCTCTTGGGAGGGTTGGTCGCCATGGCATTGCTGGTGTCGAGCAAGCCTTCGGCTTCGTGACCGGGAGCGTCCCCATCGATCGGTTCTTCGGTAGCGAGAAAATACATATCGCTACCCATCTCATCGGTTGTCGCGGAATCGGCGAAACAATGATTGTCTGTGGTGTCTACAATCGGTGCTGGCAAAATGCCCTCGTAATGAGTGGCCGTTTCCGCTTCAACTTCGTTACCGCTAGACGCGACTGCGTCATGCGTGCTGCTCTCCTCTGCCCTTAGCTGGAGTCGCGAGATTTCCTCGAGCGAGCTCTGAGCATACGGGGTTACCATTGCGAACGGTTCGATCAATTGTTGGATCGAAATTCCCGCTCGGCGACTGACGCTTTCCGCTACGGCAAACAACGCTGGCATCATCGCACTCTGCTCAGGTGCGTTAGGATGCTTCTCTTCAATCCCGTCTTGCGAAGTAGCGGAAAGCGTCGACGTTCCGACAGGACTCGAATCGTGAGTCCCCCATTCGCACCAGGCTTCGTATTCATCAATGGTCGAGCTCAGCGGCGCGACTTCCTGGGTGGTATCAAGGTCAACGTCCACTGCGTCACTCGCATAGGAGCCTGTGACGGTGATACCGGCAATCAAACATGACAATAGGAAGCGGCGAACACGCTGCGTCAAACAAACTTTCATCGATAAATCCTCATGATAAAATTCTATGAAACCTCGGTGAGCTGCCGACGTCGGAGGTGGTCGGAGACTCTAGATGGGGTCCAGCGAGGTACACAGAAGACGTCGCTAGCGAGGGCGACTCTGTGCGGATGGGGCTGGCGGGAATTCCGAAGATCCAATCGCTCTTCATGAGCTGATGGGATTCACACCCGTCGTTAGCAATCTTGCGGAACACTAAGCATATCGGCGACTTTCCGGACTACGGTCACCCTAGCGTCCACGAAAACCCTAACGATCCCCTGTGACTGTTCCGGTCGTAGCGACTAGGAAGAGCCAGGACCATGACGCACAATTCCGCACAAGTATGGCCGCCCGTCTGCTCCCGAGTGAGCGTGCCGGTTGCTCCCGAGTGGTCGGTCATTTCGACGGACGCAATCGCCAATCCGCATTCCCTTTGTCCTGGGCATACGCTTTGCGAAAAACATCAAAGTCCGTATTGTGAAGCACCGCATCGGTGGCGTTGCGAACATCGACGAGCCGGTCGTGCAGCGGGCAAAGATCACCAGCCCCACAGATGCCACCTCCAAACGGACAATGCGATGCGTCCCCCGCACGCTCGAACAAGCGATAGACGTCGTAAAGCTTGACGTCGCGAGGAGGCACGGCAAAGGTAAACCCGCCGCCGGGCCCACGCGCCCCCTCAATCAACCCGGCCTGAGCCAGTATCGAGAGCACTTTGCCAAGAAAAGGTCGCTGCAAACCTCGATCCGCAGCGATCTCCGTTGCCGACAAACGGGTCTTCCCACCATCATAGACTTCGGCAAGTCGGCTGAGCGCGGCGAGAGCCGTTTCAGTCGTTTTCTTGTACATGCGGTGTCTTCACTTGAATAAGGGCAACAACAACACAGCGGGACTGCATCGAAACGAATTGCCGCTCCACGTTGAATTCAACCGCACACCCCACAAGCAACTCGTAACGAGCAATGACCTTAGCGTGAAGCCGATTCCGATCCGGGCAGATTCAATTGGCCTGTAAACACATTTGCAATCAATTTTAACATCACCGTTAAAATCAACAATCCGAACGCCCAAATCCCCGCTGTCACCTTCCATTCCACCAAACTCGGTGCGTATTCGACAATCTCGTGCAACGTCGAGGGAATGAAACCGGGGATAATGAGGCCCATCCCCTTTTCGATCCATATCCCCACAATCACCAGCAAACAAGCCAAAATTCGCGTCCAACCTCGCTGCAGTGCTGCAGGGGTAAAGAACAACACCGTGCCGAGCAAATTCATTGCAATCGCAGTCCAAATCCAAGCGACCAAACCGTGATGACCATGCAATCCAAAGAACAAATATTCGGCGGACACCCCATGCGCCCCGCCGGTGTAAAAGAGCGTAAAGATCTCACTCGCCAACATCACTAAGTTGATCACCATGGCAACGCGAATGATTTGAATCAGCGTCCTTGCCGGACCGGGCGGTGCCGAATAGCCACTGGTGATCCGTAGCACTCGCATCACCAAAATAATGAACGCAGGCCCACTGACAAATGCCGAAGCCAAAAATCGTGGCGCAAGCAGAGCCGTGTTCCAGAACGGACGTCCACCCAAACCACAATACAGAAACGCGGTCACCGTATGGATGCTGATCGCCCACGCAATCGACAAGAAAACAAACGGGAAGTACCACACCGGATTCGGCTTGCGGCCCAAATACCGCATGTATAGCAAGTAGCCGACGATGTGCAGATTGATCACCAAGTAACCGTTGAGCACGATGATATCCCAGGTCAACATCGACATCGGCCAATTGAACCGGCCAATGCCTGGGATCAAATGCCAAAACCGATCGGGACGCCCAAGGTCCACCAACACACTGAGCGTACACATTACGATCGCCGCGATCGCCACGGCTTCGCCAATGATCACGACCTTGTGCATCTCTTCGTCGTCATACAAATAGGCGGGAATCACCATCATCACGCCGCCCGCCGCCAACCCCACGCAAAAGGTAAAGTTAGCGATGTACAATCCCCAACTGACATGGTCGGTCATGTTGGTCGTGATCATCCCCGTCGCGACTTGATTCGCCCACGCATTGGCGCCGACCAAGGCCACGGCGGTTAACGCCGTCATCCATGCATAGAACCTAAGTGAGCCATCGGTCGCGAGAGAGAGCGAGCGACGCAAAAATGCGGGATAGCTTAAGATCGCCGAAGGTTGATTGGTGGTGCTCATAAGACATTCGTCAGTCGCGGCGGGCCGGATCGTTCTCGCGCTTCCATTCGCTATCGCTACTTGGCTGTAGAAAATTTACTTATCGAAAAAGTAGAAGAACGCGGGCTTCGTCCCTAATTCTTCTTTCAATACATACACACGCTTGTTCTCGAGCAGCCAGCGAATGTTGGAATCAGGATCCAAGATATTGCCGAACACCCTCGCCCCGGTGGGGCAAGCCTCTAAGCACGCGGGCAAGCGCCCCCGCCGAGTCCGGTGCAAACAATAGGTGCATTTCTCCACGACCCCTTGAGGCCGAATGCGATTGCTGAGGTAACTTTGATCGGGGTTCACCTCCGCCGCCGGCACCTCTGGCTTCTTCCAATTGAAACGCCGCGCGTGGTACGGGCATGCTGCTTCGCAGTAGCGACAACCGATGCACCAGTTGTAGTCAACCACGACGATGCCATCCTCTTCCTTCCACGTCGCTTGGACGGGGCATACGTCGACGCACGGCGGCTCGTCGCATTGCTGGCATTGCACCGGCAAATAAAACTTGCCGTCGTCGGGAACGGTATGCGTGTACGTCGTATTCCCCTGTTCCATATCCATCGTGCCCTTGGGCATCTCCAGCACACGGATATAAGACTGGTTTGTGGCGCGGTCGTGATTGTTTTCTTTGTGGCACGCTTCGACGCACTTACCATTGCCGTTACATACACTCAAATTGATTGCATAGACGAACTTCGTGCCGGGCAGGGGGCGATCATCACCGATCGTCACGTCCGCACCATATTCCTCTTTGGTCTCATCTTCGAGACGCGCAATCACCTTGCGTTTGTCTTCATCGCTCAACTCTTGGTAGTGCTGCTGCATGAACTCCGCAGCCGTTGTCTCCTTGGCCGCATGACGCAGCGGCGAGATTGCCCCAACAAACGCAGCCGCCCCAAGCGTGGCAAAACCGCCTTTGACCGCCGTTCGACGAGTCACGATCGGCAACGATTTTTTCAATTGCGAATCACTCATACCGCCCACCTCAAGTTCAAAAGTCGAATTGGATCATCGCAATTTTCAGTGAGCCGTGATGCGTAAGCGGCCGGGTCTCGCACGCACTCTGGCTCTAGCCGCCGCACCTCTCGAGAGAGCGCGGAGTTCAGAAAGACCTCGTCATTTAGGAGCCCGCAGAGCCATCGCGATCCTAAACCGACGCGTAAGTGAGGGACCACCGTAAACGTGATGCGATCCACATCGAGTCCCTCGCTTACGCTTCGGGTTATGATTTCCCTAAGTCGGACGCTCTCGTTTGCGTCCGCTTCGTTTACACAGCAAAAACCGATTGCCATCGTCCGGCTGAACGGACGGACTGCGGCACCATGATCCTTATCCGCGGGCGGGCTTAGAAAACGATCGCGAGGTTTAAACGTCGGCGTCATCTTGGGAAACGCAGGAACATGGGGGTCATGACAATCGATGCAATTGTTTCGCGTCTGCGGCCCACGCGACAGATCCCAATAACCATTCATCCCGCCGTGAGCCCCATGTTGGTAATCACGGTACTGAGCGCCGTGACACTGTGCGCACAACGTCATCACATCGACATACTCCACCGTGGTGCTGTCGGCCAAGCGAAGCGTGTCGGCATCGTTCGGATTGTGACATGAATAACACGTGATCGAGCCATGCGTGAACGTCATGCCTTGATGAAATTGGTCTAAATCCGCCGGCGCGCGATTGGCAAAGTTCGGCTCGCGAACGCTATGGCACGTCGAACAGGCCACTGTACCCGAGCGGCCCTGCGGATCCACCACCCCCGCATCAATCCGGGGCGGCCCGTCGGGACGACGAATCGTTGCCACAAACAAACTGGCGGTGTCCTGGGAACCAACCGTATTCTCATGTGTGCTCTCGGGCACACCCGATCGGTTGTGTGCGGTTATGTCACTTAATTGAGACGCGAGTGTTTCCGGGGGCGGAGCATCATTGGCCTGCGCCGCTTCTCGAACGTCACGCCCTGCAACCAACAACGCGACCGCGAGCCAGCCCACCAGCAACACAAACACTGCGAATCGATAGATATTTCCTTGATACACGCAGTCCTCTCTTTGTTTGCAAGAACGAGTTGTTGCAAGAACGAGCCTGTGATCGAAGGCTTGTCATGGACGCTCGCGTTGACGCAACAAGATCTTATCAATTACTCAAACCTATTCAAGACAAGTTGGTCCTTTGTTATTGTTTGTCTGGGACAAATTGATATTTTAGGCACAGACATGCCGGAGTTTCTTTTCGATTTCAACCGCAGGCGAATGTTACCATGCCCATCAGTGGACTTGTCGTCACGCTCTCGGACAACGCTACCGAGCGTGCCGATGTGTTGAGTTCCCTACGCCGTGATCCGCGAATCGAGTTAGGGATAAATGAACCGGAGCAGCAACACGCGGTGCGAATCCCAATCGTGGTCGACACCCCATCTAACGACGAAGACAAACAGGTTTGGCAATGGCTAAACCGTCTCCCCGGAGTCGTCTTTGTGGATGTGGCCTTGGTTGGTTTCGAGTCCGATTCGACCAACGATTCCTAGCACAGACGGTTAACCTGCACTACGACAATCATTGACCGCACGACTCCTCATCCCTTCCACTCGCAGCAAAAACTTCAGGACGAAACGATGGATAACGATCGCCGGGCCTTCATGAAACAGGCTGCCATGGCAGCCGCGACCGCCGCAGCCTCTCGATCGGGCAGTGCGTTTGCGCTGCCAGTGGTCGATCCGACGGAATCCGATGCTTCATCTGCAATCAAATGGAACAAAGCCCCCTGCCGCTTCTGTGGCACCGGTTGCCATGTGCAAGTCGGAGTGGAAGAGGGACGGGTTGTCGCGGTGGCTGGTGACAAGCATGCCGATGTGAACAAGGGACTGCTGTGCGTAAAAGGCTATCACGTCGGAGGGATCCTGTACGGCAAAGACCGTTTGACCAAGCCGCTATTGCGCGATGGGGATTCGTACAAAGAAATCGATTGGGACGAAGCAATCGATGTCGTGGCCAAACGGATCATGAAGTCGCCCAAGACGTTTGCCTTTTATGGTTCCGGCCAATGGACGATCCCAGAAGGCTACGCCGCTCAAAAATTCATGAAAGGCGGACTGTCGAACAACCACATCGACCCCAACGCTCGGCTCTGCATGGCGTCGGCGGTAACCGGGTTCCTAGCGACTTATGGCGTCGATGAACCGGCCGGATGTTATGCCGACCTCGACGAATGCGACGTCTTAATCACCTGGGGAAACAATCCTGCCGAAATGCACCCCGTGCTCTTCTCGCGGGTCATCGATCGGCGATCCAAAGGCGAAAAGGTTCGTTTGATCGACATCGGCACCCGCCGCACTCGCACGACCGACGCGGCGAACGACTTTCTGATGATGAAGCCGCACGGCGATGTCGCGATCGCATTGGGGATCATGCATCTGTTGATCGAAAACGGAACCTACGACAAGAAATTCGTTGAGAACTTTGTCAACTTTCGTGCCCCGGAACCAGAAAACCCAACGCTGCAAGGCGTAGCGATCTCGTTCGATGAATACAAAAAACGGATCGCAAAGTACACCCCTGAACATGTCGCCGAATTGTCAGGATTATCGGTCGAGCAAATCCGGTTGCTCGGAGATCTGTTTGGCAATCCAAAACTGAAGATCACCAGCCTGTGGTGCATGGGGATGAACCAGCACACGATGGGCACGGCGATCAACAGCTTGGTGCACGGCGTCCATTTTTTAAGCGGGCATTTTGGCAAACCAGGCGATTCGCCCACCAGTCTGACCGGTCAACCATCGGCTTGCGGCACCGTTCGCGAAGTCGGCACGCTGGCGCATGCGTTGCCGGGCGGACGAGTCGTCGCCAAAGACGAACACCGCGCTCAGGCCGAAGCGATCTGGAACATGCCGGCCGGTCGCATCGATGCGGTCCCTGGTTATCACACGGTGAAAATGTTCGAGCAATTCACCAAGGCCACCGATGACGGGGGCGACATCGACACGATGTTTGTCCAGGTCACCAATCCCGGCCAAACGCTGCCTAATTTGAACTTGCTGTTCAATGACAAAGCAAATTTGAAAGACAAATTTCTGATTGTTTCGGACGTCTACCCGACGGCGACCACCCAGCTGGCCGACTTGATTTTGCCTGCCGCGATGTGGGTCGAAAAGAATGGCATGGTCGGCAACTCGGAACGACGAACTCAGCAATGGTTCAAGATGGTCGATCCGCCGGGCGAAGCTCGCGACGATTGTTGGCAAACGATCGCGATCGCCCACCGACTGTTCGAACTCGGTCACGAGGGCATGAAGGACAAGGACGGTAAATTTATCTTTGCGGTTTATGACGAGGACGGCGAAGAGGTTCCGGTGTGGCAATGGGAACACTACTACGACGTCAATGTCGACAAGGCATTGTTCGAAGAGTACCGCAAGTTCACGGTGATGAAACACAAGAACTTGGCACCGTACGAAGAGTACGTAAAAGCTCGCGGGTTGCGTTGGCCGGTCGTTGAACAAGCCGACGGATCGTGGCGAGAAACCATGTTCCGCTTCGCCGGTTTTGACGATCCGTTTGTTGCCGAAGGAAAAGAGATCGACTTTTATCATTCGGTCACCGGCGATGGTCGCGGGCAAGTTTGGTTTCACGACTACCAACCGCCACCGGAGGTGCCTGACGATGAATACCCGCTGTGGTTATGCACCGGTCGCGTATTGGAACACTGGCACTCGGGGACCATGACGCGGCGGGTGTCGCAATTGAACCGCGCGATGCCAACCGCCTATATCGAAGTCCACCCCGACGATGCATCGGCGCTGAATATCCGCCAAGGCGAAGTGGTCACGATCGAATCTCGCCGCGGCAGCTGTGATTTGCCTGTCTGGATCAACGGTCGCGGACAACCGCCCAAGGGATCGATTTTTGTGCCGTTCTTTGACGAGTCGAAATTGATCAACAATGTGACGCTCGAAGCTTACGACCCGTTCTCGAAGCAGCCCGACTACAAGAAATGTGCCGTGCGAATTCGCAAACCGAACGCCGAGGTCGCGAAGCAATGAACAACGAAAACAACTCGAAACACATCGCCGCGCGCGGTTCGATCGCCTTTCTCGTCGGTGTCATCGGTGTTGCCGTGGTCGGCTATTTCGTCGGCATCAACGACGGGGTGCCGCAAGAAGACTTTGAGCAACACGCTCCGTGGTTGTCATCGCAAGTCACGGGAAGCGATCCGCCTACTGAACCTCCGACCACGTCGACCATTGCCGCAGTCACTTATGCTGAAATGCGTCGCAGCGAGACGGGCCCGACGAGTCAGTGGAAGCCGAAACTCGCCCAGATCCCACAGCCTCAATATGATTTGTTTGCGGAGATCAAACCGAGCGAAGACGACAAATTACAGTCGACGCTGACGCGTGCATCTCGCCGAGCCTTCAACGGAGCTCCGCCGATCATCCCGCACGTGGTCGAAGGCACAAACGACGCGGCTTGTTATGCTTGTCACGGCGAAGGCAAACGCATCGAAAACCGAGTCGCAAACCGGATGTCGCATGGATTTTTGGCAAACTGCGTCCAGTGCCATGCTCCGCCGCCCCCCAAACCGTTCACCGACGTGGATGCCGAGGTGCAAACCAGCTTTGTCGGACTGCCCGCACCGCTCAACGGCGAACGCGCCTTCCCCGGCGCACCGCCCACGATCCCGCATTCGACGTGGATGCGAGACCAGTGCCTGGCGTGTCATGGCGGCAACACGGGCTGGGCAGGCCTCGAGTCGACTCACCCGTGGCGAAGTAATTGTCTACAATGCCATGCTCCTTCGGCAACGCTTGACCAATCGATCGTGCCAGACAAGATCGGTTTCTTGCCAGAACCCAACGTAAAGTAAACGTGATGTCAGACCCGCAACCGCCTCGCGATGGTCTTTCTCGACGCGACCTCCTGCACGGCCGGTTATTTGGGCATCGCGAGTCCGAATCGACCGCAGATCCACCCGAAAACCCGCCGCGCGAACGGCGTCACGCGTCGTTGGTGATGCGGTACCCGCGGACAACTCGCGAAGTCGGCGCCGTGGATGCGGAACCGGAAAAGGCCGGTGCATCCGGCGCAGCGCGTCGCCGCACGATTCCCGTCCTACGCCCTCCCGGCGCGATCGACGAAGAGAGTTTTCTGAACGAATGCACGCGGTGCAATCGTTGCATCGAAGTCTGTCCTCACGACGCGATCATCCATGCTCCGCCGCGAATGCGCGAAGCCGCCGGCACCCCGATGATCGATCCCGACCATCAACCGTGCATGATGTGCGACGATTTTCCTTGCATCACCGCCTGCGAACCGGAAGCGTTGACCACGCACGTGCGTCCGATGATGGGCACCGCGATCGTGACCGAGCATTTGTGCCTGGCGCACCACGGAACCACCTGCACGGTTTGCAGCGAGCGTTGTCCGGTCGAAGGTGCCATCCAAGTCAGCGAGGGGAAACCCAAGGTCAAGGAATCCGCGTGCACGGGCTGCGGTGTCTGCCGCTATGTGTGCCCTGCACCGGAAAACGCGATCCTGCTGATGCCCGCATTCATCCGCCCAACTCCGAAAACAAGACAACGAAACAAACCACTCGATGACTGAATCACACAACGCGTCTGATCCAAACGAGACCCCTGAAATACTCGAAGCTCACTGGGACCGCGAACAAGTGGTTCAGTTGTTTCACGATCTGAGCGAAGGTGCCAATGTTCAACACGTGCAAGTGCGAACGGTATCGGACAGTCGCTCGCAAGACCAAGCGGTCACCCTACTCGAGGCCAAAGAGTTGCTCGAGAAAGACGAAGCCCGTGCAATTCAAATTCGCTACGACTTTGACGGGCAAAATTGGTGCGACACATTGATGGTCAAGCCCGACGAAGTTCACATCATCCGCACGCGAGTGTAACGTGACCGAATCGGCGAGCATTCAATCCATCCGCCACCTTGCAGCGCGAGCGTTTTGTGCGGCGGTGGCAATCCCGTGCCTGACCATGCTTCCCGCGTGGTCTCAGTTGCCGTACGAGCGAAAGCCGATCGAGTACTCCGCGACGGCCGCGAACGATCCGGTAGCTCGCCTGCTGACGCGGCTTTCCACCGAAAACCAATCGCTTCCCAACGACCAAAAGTACGGCTACCTCCCCGCGTTACTTCACGAGCTGGACGTTCCGGTCGATTCTCAAACGCTGGTGTTTTCCAAAACCAGTCTGCAGCGTCATCTGATTTCGCCTTCCAACGCGCGTGCGATCTACTTTAACGACGAAACCTATATCGCCTGGGTTCCCGACGGCGAAGTGATCGAACTCGCGTCGATCGACCCAAGACTGGGCACCATTTTTTACACCATCGCGCAAGGACAAAAGAACACGACGGGAAAATTGATTCGTCACAACGACCGCTGTTTGTTCTGTCACGGTTCGAGCGACACCGGACGGGTGCCTGGTTTACTGATGCAGTCGGTTTACCCCAATTCCGATGGCAACCGCGTTTTTCCATCGCGTTCCATTCCCACCGACCCACGCGGCCCGCTCGCTGGACGTTGGGCCGGTTGGTACGTGACCGGCACGCACGCAGCCCAATCGCATCTGGGCAACTTGATGCTCTCATCGGGTGATGAAGTCACCACCCCCGAGGCACGCGGCAATGGAAACATCACCGACCTGTCGCCCTGGCTCGACGTTTCGAAGTACATGATTCCCGACAGCGATCTGGTCGCATTGATGGTGTTACAACACCAAGTCTCGCTGCACAATCGGATCACCGACATCCATCACAAAACACTGCTACACCAAAGCGAATCAACCGCGATTCAGGATGCGAATGACAATCCATCCTCTCACCCATCGGAGAATCGCGAATCGGATGAAGATGCCTTTGTCTTTGACCAGCTAGCGGAGCGACTCGTCGACGGATTGCTGATGGTGGACGCCCCCTTGCTGAGCGACCAAATCAGCGGCACCAGTTCGTTTACCGAGACGTTTCAAACGCGAGGACCGACGGATCCGCAAGGCCGCAGCCTGCGGCAATTGGATCTCCGCACTCGGCTGTTCAAGTACCGATGCAGTTACTTGATCTACAGCGATGCGTTTGATGCCATTCCCGATGCGGTCCGCAAACGAGCGATCAGACGGCTGAGAATGGTGTTGAGTGAAGCGTCTCCCGACGCCAAGTATTCATCGATGTCCCAAGCAGAGCGAACTTCGATCCTGGAAATTCTGGACGCCACCAAGCCTGAATTCTCCCACTAAGCAGGTAGGCAGGAGTCTTTCGGTAGATTCGCCGTTTTGGTTAGCCACGGTTCAAGCGGTTTAACCGAGGCTAACGCCTAAGCGGCTAATGGGATTTCACCCAATCATTCCTGCCTCCCTGCTTAGTCGCTCAGTGGATGTCCCTTCGGATCCCGCGTCGTTTGAGACCACCGCTCTATTTCCTAGCGTGGTCGTCTTGCTGTTCTTTCTCGGAACTCATCCCCAAACGCATCCGTTTTGAAGTTGCGTTATCGCAATCTCTCCCAGCAAATCACATCCACGACTAGAGCGTTTTCAATTTTGCTGTAGCTACTGTCGCCAGACAGTGGACCGCGTTCTTGCGAACGCAGCTACGGCTTGATTCCCACGTCATCTTTGAAAATGCTGTAGGCAAATTACTGGGTCTGCGGCCCGGGCAGTATCGTCAATCCGGGCAATTCGATTCGGTTTGTTGATGTTGTTCGATCAGCCGAATGCAGTCGTGCAGCGATATCGACATCGCATCCCGTTCGCGTATGTCGTGCGCCGGGGCGCAGTAGCGGGCAATGGCTTGCTTGATCGAATGTAGCATCGGTGGCTTCTTTGCTAAGTGAGTTTACAGAACCGCCCTGAGGGCGGTGGACGGAGGCGGAGTGCCGGCGTGTGAAAGAAGTATCGATTCGGCAGGTAAGCGTGCCGTGAAGCAAAGATAAAATCGGGTTCACCATGCCAATGCTGCCAGCCACTGAATCCCCCATCCCTGCGTGCGGGCGGTCTCGATTGCGTGGTCAAGCGAATGTTGAGCGGCAGCCAATCCCGTGTCCAGCCAATCCTGTGTACAATGGCCGTGCACAACAGCACCGCGAATTGGTCGCCTCCCATAACAGATGACCCAAATACGGATGAACGGGGCGGACCCCGTCGTTGCTGTACATTGTTGCTATACGTTGTTCTGTCGTGATGAATGCCAATGGACCCGATCGCGCTGTGCGGGTGCCTGTCGTGAACGAAGCGAAAATCGATCGCGTTCTAATCTTCGTCATCCGGCTTGGTGCATTTTTGTGTTTCGCCGGCTGGACCTGGGTTCATTTCTATTGGGAAGGACCTTATGGCATCCTACTTTGGCAGGATGCCACCTACGAGTTTGCCAGCCGCTTGGGCATCAGTTGGGACGAGTTTGTCGGGTCGGGCTCTGACGATGGCTTTGTGCAAAAGTGGCTCGCCCGCATTGGTTGGTTGTACCTCGTCTGTACCGTGCTGACGCTCATCGTGGTCAAGCGATCGTGGTTGCAAATGACCGGCCTGCTCGCGGGCAGCGGCTTGCTGGTCGTGCTGAGCTATGCCAAATACGTAGCCGCCCTGCGTCAACCGCCGATGTTTGTCGAGCATGGAGGCCAGATGCTAATGCCCGTGCTGTTGGTCTTGGCGCTTGCCTTGGGGGTTCGCCACCGCGCCACCCTGGTCACCGCGATGGTCGCGTTGATCACGACCTTCGCCGGCCACGGCAGCTACGCCTTGGACCTCTGGCCGACGCCGGCCACGTTTTACGCGATGACCTGCGTCGGTCTGGATGTCGAATACGAAACCGCTCGAACGCTGCTTCGCATTTTCGGTGCACTCGACTTGCTGGTCTGTGTCGGCATCTTCATCCCGCCTGTTCGCCGAGCCTGTGCGTTGTACGCCATCGGGTGGGGATTTTTGACCGCGATCGCCCGTCCGGTGGCCGGCATGTCCTGGAGTCTGAATTATTGGGGAGCCGACCAATTCCTGCATGAAGCCGTGCTTCGCGCCCCCCACTTTCTGATTCCTCTATACTTGTTTTTGCTGTGGCGAAAACCGCAGTCCGTATCGAATTCAACCGACAAGGAACCCTCATGAAGTTTCCGTCATATCTCGCAATCGTTAGCGTCGCCATTCTGTTCACCACAGGGCCGGCGGAGGCTCAGCAAAATCGTCAACGCAATCGGGCCCGGGCGATCTTGACGATCCCGGAAGTCGAAAGCAAAGACATCATCTGTTTTGCCTTATACACCGTCCACGACAAAACACTCAAACTGACCGCCCAGCTGTATCCGCTTGCCGAGGGCGACTCGAAAACGGTCCGTCTGGAAATCGAGAAAGACGGCCAATGGGTCGAGGTAGCCAAGACAACGGCCATCGAACCGGGCTGGACAGCCCCCTTCCGCGTCGCCGACTGGGACGATTCCAAAACGTACCAATACCGCGTCTCCCATGGCAGCGAAGCCACTTATCAAGGCACGATTCGCAAGAACCCCGTCGACAAGGACGAGCTAATTGTCGCGGGCTTCACCGGCAACTCCATCCACCCGGTGCATGGCGGCGATATTTCTCGCCAAGATATCATCGACAATGTCAACAAGATCGATGCCGACGTGCTGTTCTTTTCCGGCGACCAGGTCTACGACCACAACCGTCACTATGCAGCGTGGCTGAAGTTCGGTCGCGACTTCGGCGCGATCATCAAGGACCGTCCCACGATTTGTCTGCCCGACGATCACGACGTTGGCCAGCCTAACCTCTGGGGCGAGAGTGGAAAGATCTCGACGCTTTCGGGTGCCGCCGATGGTGGCTACTCCCAACCGGGCGTCTATGTCCAAGAAGTCGAACGGGCCCAAACCAGCCACCTGCCGGATCCTGCCGACCCTCACAAAATCGGTCAAGGCATCGGCGTCTATTACACCAACTTGAACTGGGGCAATGTCGACTTCGCGATTCTTGAAGACCGCAAATTCAAAACCGGTCCGGCGGGTCGAGTTCCCAAGCAGGGACCACGTCCAGACCACATTCGAAACCCCGACTACGACCCCTCGAGTGTGGATGTTCCCGGTGCGATCCTGATGGGGGAACGTCAGCTGAGATTCATCGACCAATGGGCTCAAGATTGGCGCGATGCCGATATAAAAATTGCACTCTCGCAAACCATCTTTTGCGGTGGCGCTCACATTCATGGCGATGCCAACGGCCGCTTGCATGCCGACATGGACTCCAACGGTTGGCCGCAAACCGGACGCAACCACGCCCTGGCGTCGCTTCGCCGAGCGTTCGCGTTTCATTATGCTGGCGACCAACACTTGGCAACGATCTTTCATCACGGCATTGATGAACATCGCGACGCCGTTTGGTCGTTCTGTGTGCCGTCGATTGCCAACCTGTATCTACGCTGGTGGGCACCGCTCGAGCCCGGCAAGAACCGCGAAGCCGGAGCCCCTGACTACACCGGGGACCACCTCGATGGCTTCGCCAACAAAGTCACCAACTACGCGGCAGCCAACCCCGAGAAAAAACCCGCCGGCAATCTGCTGAACACCCGGGCCGCTGGTTACGGAGTCGTGCGGCTGAATACCAAGACACGCCAGATCACCATGGAATGCTGGCCGCGGAATGTCGACGTTACCGATCCGGCGGCCCAGCAGTATCCCGGCTGGCCACGCACAATCTCACAGTTTGACAACTACAACCCGCCGTCTTGGGGCAGGCTCGGCGAGTTGACGTTTGATATCCAAGACCCCGTCGTCCAACTGGTCGACGCCGACACTGGCGAGATTTTGTACACGGTTCGCGCAGCCGGAAAAACGTTCACGCCGGGAGCCCCCAAGGGCAAGACGTTCATCGTCAAAGCGGGCAAGGACGCCGCCGATACAACGGTGATGAAAGATGCCATGGTTGGCAGCGAACCGCAAACCATCCGGCTAAGCCGGTAGGCAGAGCTCCTCTCGTTTAACGCTCAGCCGAAGGCGTCGCTTACAGGGAAACTCGGACGTTTCGGCTTGTCGTCTTCCAAAAGCAGTGAGCCAGCAATCACGGAGAACTTTTGAACAGGAGGAAACAGAGATTCAAAACAAGAGCGGGCTAAGCATTCACCAGCTCTCTCCGTGTCCTCTGTTCCCTCCTGTCAACACATCACCAGCATTGAAATTCACCGTCCGCCAAGCTTCCTCTGTTTGAAACAGCTTCCGATTTGCCCGAATCGATCATCCGTGCCACGATAGAAGTTCATCGCGATGAAGGCCTCGGACTTTTTGAACAGGAGAGAACGGAGGAAACAGAGAGTCAAAGAGTGAGGGGGGCTCAGTATTCGCGATCAGCTACCTCCGATTCCTCTGTTCCCGCCTGTTAACAAATCACCAGCATTGACCTTCACCGTCTCCCAAACATCCTCTGCTTGAGAAAGCCTCCGGCCTGACCGAATCGATCGTCGGTGCCGCGATAGAAGTTCATCGCGATGAAGGCGTCGGACTTTTTGAACAGGAGGAAACGGAGGAAACAGAGAGTCAAAACGAGAGCGAGCTAAGCATTCACCAGTTCTCTCCGTGTCCTCTGTTCCCTCCTGTCAACACATCACCAGCATCTACCTTCACCGCCAACCAAACATCCTCTGTTTGAAAATGCTTCCAGTTTGCCCGAAACAATCATCGGTGCCACGATCAAAGCTCATCGCGATGAAGGCGTCGGACTTTTTGAACAGGAGGAAACGGAGGAAACAGAGAGTCAAAACGAGAGACGGCTCAGCATTCGCGATCGCTCTCTCCGTGTCCTCTGTTGCCTCCTGTTAACACATCACCAGCATCATTTACCTTGAATGTCCACCATGCATCCTTTGTTTGAGAAAGCTTCCGGCCTGACCGAAACAATCATCGGTGCCGCGATCGAAGTCCATCGTGACAAAGGGCCCGGACTTATTGAATCGATCTATGAGTGGTGTTTGTTGAAAGAGCTTGAATTGCGAGGCCTCGCATGTGTCAGTCAGAAGGTCGTCATCGTTGAGTACAAAGGTTTTGTACGCGAAGAACCACTACGTTTTGACATCCTGGTTGAAGACTGCCTGTTGATCGAAGGGAAAGCTGTCGAAAAGGTCGTTCCGATCCACAAAGCGAAACTACTCAGCTACATGAAGCTGCTCGATGTACCTGTTGGATTGGTAGTCAATTTCCATGAGATAAAACTCGTCGATGGCGTTAGTCGTCTGATTCTGCCGGGCGCAAATGATGTGTAGCTTGGCACGAACGCTCAACACAGGAGGAAAACAGAGATTTAAAGAGGGAGCGGGCTCAGTATTCGCGATTGCGTTCTCTCCGTTTCCTCTGTTCTCTCCTGTTAACAAATCACCAGCATTGACCTTCACTGTCCCCCAAACATCCTCTGCTTGAGAAAGCCTCCGGCCTGACCGAAACAATCATCGGTGCCACGATCAAAGCTCATCGCGATGAAGGCGTCGGACTTTTTGAACAGGAGAGAACGGAGGAAACAGAGAGTCAAAGAGTGAGGGGGGCTCAGTATTCGCGATCAGCTACCTCCGATTCCTCTGTTCCCTCCTGTTAACAAATCACCAGCATTGACCTTCACCGTCTCCCAAACATCCTCTGCTTGAGAAAGCCTCCGGCCTGACCGAAACAATCATCGATGCCGCGATCGAAGTTCACCGAGACAAAAGGCCTCGGACTTTTTGAACAGGAGAGAACGGAGGAAACAGAGATTCAAAATGAGAGCGGGCTAAGCATTCACCAGTTCTCTCCGTGTCCTATGTTCCCTCCTGTCAACACATCACCAGCATTGACCTTCACCGTCCACCAAACATCCTCTGCTTGAGAAAGCCTCCGGTCTGACCGAAACAATCATCGGTGCCGCGATCGAAGTCCATCGTGACAAAGGCCCGAGACTTTCTAAACAGAATAGAACGGACGGCATGCCCAAGTGATCCTGTATTGTCGTAACAGCCCTTCTCAGTTCTCTCCGTTTCCTCCGGTTCAAAACTTCCCTCCGCTCGAAACTCGACCGTCGATTAAACATCTTGAGAAGATTTGCTTATCATGAATATCGGCGTGGCCCAACCTGGGCTTAGTCGTCGTGCCGTGCTTCGTGGTCTCGGTGTTGACGGTTGGAACACAGCTCGATCAATCATCCAGCGTCGACGCAGGCTTCTGAAACCCTGCTCAGGAAAACCCAAAATGACTCGATGGCCAGGCATTTCTCAGTTTCAAATGAACGATCACGTAGCGATCGTCACCGGAGGATCCAAGGGTCTCGGCGAAGCGATGGCAGCGGGACTGGCCTCGGCCGGCGCAAATCTGATGCTGGTCAGCCGCAATGAAGACGAAGCGAATGCCGCTGCGGCAGCGATCGTGGATGAATACCCCGTCAAAGCGATTGGGATGGCGGCGGACGTGTCCAGTGAAGAACAGGTCGTGGCGATGGTGGCTCGCTGTCGAGCAGAATTCGGACGGATCGACATCCTCATCAACAACGCCGGCATCAACATTCGCGGAGCGATCGAAGAGCTCTCGCTGGACGATTTCCGTAAAGTGCAACGCATCAACGTCGATGCGATGTGGCTGTGTTGCAAACACGTTTCGGCTGTGATGAAAGAAGCCCAGTACGGGCGAATCATCAACATGGCCAGCACGCTGGGATTGGTCGGTTTAGCGAACCGCACACCGTATGCGACTAGCAAAGGGGCGGTCGTCCAGATGACCCGAGCTCTGGGGTTGGAACTTGCTCGCAGCAAAATCACGGTCAACGCCATTTGCCCTGGGCCTTTTCTGACGCCGATGAATTTGCCGATTTCGGAGAGCGAAGAGACGAAGCGATTCATCGTCGGAGCGACGGCGTTGGAGCGTTGGGGCGAGATGTCTGAAATCCAAGGCGCGGCGATATTTCTCGCCAGCCCGGCGGCCAGCTACATGACTGGCAGCATGCTGACCGTCGACGGTGGCTGGACAGCAAGGTAGCGTCCAAGGGCACGGCAGGTTGTCGTCTTTAACCCTCTTGCCCCGATGGGCATGCACGCTGTGGAATAGCTATAAAAACACAATGCGTTGGAATCAAATGTGATCAGACTTTTTTAGATTGCATCTTCTACAAAGCAGCTGAATGTTCGAGTCCATGTTACTTCCACCCTTGGCGACGGGGATAATGTGATCGAATTCCAAATAATCTCGGGCACCGCAGTCGGCACATTGTCCACCATATCGCTGCCATACTCGTTGCCGAACGTCACGTGGTATATGTCGTGAAGTCGCCATGTCGCTGGTACGTGTCGCTGTCTGGTTGGCGAGTTCAACCGCCTTACGAAAAATCAAAAGGAACCACGGGTTACTACGATGCAGTCGCAATGTCCAAACGGGCTTACCATTCAACTGAAAGTTGATCTGCCTTGCATCCCCCCCCAAGCCGATGATCTTCCTCAAGTTTACTGACTGAGCGTGAGTTGCGCTCTGAAACACAGCTCGGCTATCTAGCAAGAGCAGTGCCCCTTGATGTACGACCTGTACTGGACCTGACTTATGAACTTTTGTAACGACTAGGTCAGCACCGGCGTACGCGTGAACAATTTCTCCTGAACGTATTTCAAACGATTTAGGTACATCGAGAGTAGGCAATCGTCCCTGTGAAATGTTACACAACATTACAAATTCATTCATCTGACGGCGAACGTAAGTGCAAAAGTCGTCGTCCAAACTCAACATTTCTAGCAAGGATTCAATCTGTTCTCGTTCCTCATCCGTTAAAATTGCGTCAGCCTTCGCATCTGCAAGAACATGTTCGACAAACTGTTTCGCAGGACTTTGAACGAGCCGACTTAACTCTCTTTCAGAGAATCCGAATCGCATACTGGTTTGCACTAGCGTCTGCCATTCTTCGCGTGTGAGTTCACCACTCTCCGTTGCTGATAAAAACATTGCTCGAATAAAACTCTCACCTTCTGACTCAAAGTACTCTCTTGCGATCCTGGATGCGGTAGAGCCTACGACCGACGCTACGTGTTCCAAATGAAGGTACTCATCATCCGACAAAACCCCATCATCCATTGCATGTGCCAGCGATGTGCGAAACTGCTCCACTGCGTATTCTCGCTGAAGTGCAAGTGCATCTTTGTCGGACAGTTCTAATGCTCTTACGACCCACTGCACCGTTTCTTTCTCCTTTTCAGAAACGACTCCGTCTTTCCAAATGTTTTGTAATAACTGCCGGAAAGCTAACTTAGTCGCTTTCCGGATATCCGAATTGGTAACATCGAAACGTGCGATCTGTTTCTCAAGACTGAACTGTTGGCGTTGAGTCTTGAGGCCGAGGAAAAATTGAGCAGCAATTGATTTCACCCTTTCATCACGATCAGGGTCGTAGGCGTCAACGACAGACTTCTGTATACGTTTCAAGAAGTTCTTTACCATCTTCGATCTCCCACGCTTTCAACTGTGATAATGACACCAAGCCGGCGGGTACAGAGACGCCCACCAATCCCCTCTTTGTCACTCAACGATCGGCTCTGTTTTTTGGGGAGCAGGCCACTGGGTTCGACGTGGAGGGCCAGGAATTCGGCTGACCGGTATCCCTGCTGCAGTGCTCCCAGGTAACGCCCTGGCCGGTTCCGTCTCCTCGAAAGTGAATCAGTCCGTTTATTTGTTTTCTGTTTAGACACTTGATCGTGTCTGACAAACGTCGCTTGGGATCCTGGTTTGGCTGAGGATAGAGTGGATCGTCGATTCGTTCAGGCCAACTCTCTTCTTGAAACGCACCGAGAACCGTTTCTTGGTTAGCAGCGGGCCATTTGAACCGCTTCACTAATGCACCGCTGAACGAGAGCCGTCGCGACTGAGGATCCCAATCAGGCGTGTCTTTCGGATCCCATCGCCCATTTGCATCGGGTATGGTGATCCCGCCTAACCGATGCGGTGGCTCGGTGGGGCGGGTGCCAATCAATCTCGCACCAAAATCCGTTAAAACAACGCAGGTGCATTCACAAAACGTAAGGTTGCCTGTGGGACGGAACTGGCGGCCATCATCCCCTTGGACTGTGACCTCGCGTGCATGCTTGCCCCATCCCTTGAGCGTCAACCACCGAATGTCGCTGGGATTGAATCCAAGCTGTTCAAGTCGATGCATCGAAACCGCAAAATCCCACGGTTCACTCCCTACATCATGCGCATACCTGAATGCTTCATGTAACGCATTCAACCCCTCACAAAGCTTTTGAGGAATGTCAAAAGAACAGGACTGTACTTTTGCTTCTCGCAACATTGACGTACCTCGAGAAATGACAAAACCACCTGTGGGTGGTTTATACACGGCCCGGCAACACAATGCAACGAATTGCTACTGAAGCTAACGAGAAAGTGAAAAAGTCAATGCGAGTCATTCCTCCAAACATCGCCCCTCTTTGCCTTAGTAGCGATAGCGACACCACGGCGTAGCTTTCGGCGTAAGCCCTCTTTATCTAACACTTCTTTTTAGCCCAAACCCGAGAGGGATTTTAGAAATTAGCCGGTGGTTTGAGCGTAGCGAACACCACCGGAAAACTAATCCAACCTCTGACATTGACCCTGAAGGGGTCACAGACAACCGGGCTACGCCCCCGTCAGGGTCGAAAGCGATTTCGCACTCTCGACTTTCCGCATGTGGCGTTTCGCTCACCTACGGCTAATGTCCTCAATCGCTAACGGGATCGGGGCGAAAACCATTCGTTGTGACGATGCATTAGATAAAGAGGGCGTAAGCTGTGGGGAAATCGAAACACACGGCGTGCGCGTCGCGATAGCGACGTCAGCAAATCATGCTCACGTGCGGTCGTCGCTATCGCGACTGAAGTTGTAGGCAATGACAAGCTGCTCGAGAACATTTTCAATTTTGAGGTAGCGAGTGTCGCCCAATGGTGGACCGCGTTCTTGCGAACGCAGCTACGGTTTGAATCCGATGACATTTTTGAAAATGTACGAGGTAAACTTCCGGGGCTTTGCCTCTAAAGACAAACACGCAACCTCAAAGGTAATTGCTGGGCAGCTTGAAGCCCGCTTCCTCTAGCAATTGACGATCGCGGCGGTAGCGTGCTCGACTAAAAAATGGCTTCATGGGCCAAAGCTGTTTCCACGCCATCAAATAAGCGCCAACGAAGGTTGCCCCGTATTGCGGTTTATTGAACGGGGGGGATGGACGATAGGGCGAATCTTTCATTGCTGCGGTGACCCCATCGTGATCGCCACCAAGGTATCGCAAATAGCCGCATGCTTTGGCATATTCAAATTCGGCAGTCATCCCTGCTGAGATGTAGGCGGCGACGTCGCCACCAAATTGCTCATCGAGTCGATTCAGCGGCCGACGTCGCAACGCGTGATGTCGCTGGATTGCTTGATGAGCCGCGAACAAATCCTCGACGTCCCGAATCCGAGGATGCTGTGTCGACAAATAGCTTGATGGGATAGGAAACGCTCCAAGCGTGTTCTGGTTACCGGTGTTAATCTCGCTGTCATCATCAAACCGCGTACAGAACTCCGTAAAACTTTCTTGCAAACTCCAACTGCCATTTTGATCGGCATACACCACCGCGGAAACGGCGCCCGTCGCCTCAGCGCGATTGATGAAGACCACGATCAAACTTTTGACGTTCGCGACCGCTTGCGGCAGAAAGAACGTCCCCTCGTTGCTAAATCCCAAACGAGTCAGTGATTCATGGACTTCGAAAAAACGCTGGCGGACCACCTCCGGTAGCGGCTCGTCCGGTGGGACCGGCTCAATGGTTGGGAACGCTTCGGCGCGAAACGTCGCGAGGATCAGAAGCGGAGTTCCAAACAAATAGAGCAGAGGAAGCCCTAATAAGATCAACGTTCCCGTGGTAGGAAACGAATCGAAGATATCCATGCGCAGGACCGATTTGATAGAGAGTCAATTCGTGCCACCCACCAAGCATCCGCCCTCGATCAGTCGCAGTAATGAGTGGTGATGCGTGCAGATGAGTAGTCTTGGGTTTGAACCACTAATCGACACTAATTTACGCTAATCGGAGGTAGACAAGTTGAGCAGTTGATCCACGATGTTCCTTACTATACTTCACTCGCCTAAAACTGGACGACTTCATTGCCTTGGTAAGTGAAGAGGGCTTTCAGGGTTTCAGGCACGATGTCTGTCGTAACAAACCGAACCACTCCATCGGCCATCAACACGTGAAAGCCACCTGGATGCGTATTGCCTAACTGGGGCAGCGGATTGTTGATATCGATCTCGATATCGGCTGGCTTGGTCCATGGAACGGCCAGGGAGCGATTGGTTTCCACGGCCATGATCGTGTTAGACAAGCCATCGAGCACGTCTCGAAACTTGCGTTCGCCTTGCTCGGGAAAAAGAGTCTCCGCGCCGACGGGCAATTGGAACACGGTGTACCCCGGTTCGGCAGGAACACTTGGGTCGACATAGTTTTGCGGCATCAGCGGAAGCAGTTTCAAGTTGTGCTCACTGTCCCAAGGTTCGTCCAAGTGGAACTGACTGTACAAACCTTGCTCGTCGATAAACGGCAGGAGTTTCACTCGCCAACTCAACAACGGTTTCCCATCGGCGTCGCGAATCGCGCGGTCCGGAAGTGAACCGAAGGCGGCGTGATGGTTGTGCATCGCCAAAGCGATTTGCTTCATGCCGTTGCTGGCCGACATTCGGCGTGCCGCTTCGCGAGCCGCTTGGACTGCGGGCAGCAACAATCCCACCAAGACTCCCGTGGTCGCAAAGTTGCTTTCAAGTTGAACGCTGACGCGATGACCGGATTTCTGAGGCCGCAGTGATTCGGTGACCTTGGCCGCAATCCGGGCGGCATACTTGGCCGTGGCTTTGTCCACTTCCGTGCCTCCCGAACTTTGCGCACTCACGAGATTCATCACGGTATCGCGTCCATAGTCGATCGCGTCGTTCAAGATGCGATCGAGTTCGGTGGCCGCGGCATCGTCACGAGCCATCGCAGCGAGACTCACCTTGCCGCCGCCGAGTTGATAGTCCACGTTCAGAATCAAAGCGTCGGTTAATTCAGCGACCTCGGTTAGCTCGCGAATTTCTTGGGGCATTTGGTCTGCATTTTGACGGAGGATCCCGCTGACCATCGGACGAATGCTCTGCAACACCGCGACGGCGGTCACTCCTTTTTGTGGTTGGAGGCTAGAAACCAGCTTGGGCAATGGCCCCGCTTCGCCGTTGGCGTCCACCACCTGCTTTAGATAACCGCCCATTGCCACGATCCACGTTCTCGCGTCCTTGCGATAAAGCACGGTTCCCGGAGGACCATCGAACGGAAACACCGAGAGCCCCTCGATCTCTTGCGGTTCGGTTGAACGAAGTAATTTTTCGTTCAAGTCGCCAATGTCATAGTCCTGGGACAACTCGATCACCGCGCCAAATTGCGGTCCGGCGGGTCCAGGGAAACCTACGACGAGCTTCACCTTCGAAATGTGCAGCGGGTCGATGCCCACGTTCTCTTTCAGTTGTGCCTGAACAATCTCGATGGGAAACATTTCCATACCGGGATCGCTAAGGATCGATTCCACAGGAACAAAGACGGCGGCAATCGCATCGTCCGGGAGATATTGGCTCGAAAATCCCGCCCCGTCCTCCGCACGCCCGATGTTGGCAACAACACCACTCATCAGCATGACGAGCAGGGGTAAATAGAGCTGATTGCGAAACATGATTCACTCCGAACGTTAGGACAAAGCTGGGCGATATACTACGACTTCGGTACACGGTGATCATTATGCCAGATCCCCCCGTGGGTTTGTTGCAATCGATTGCAGAATCTAGCGAAACCGAAGGAGTTTCCACGCATTAAGATACAGGGCAGACCAATTTGTGGCCCGACGAACCTCAGGACCTGAACGATGGCTGATTTAAAAAACCCGAAAGTGATCTGGGCGAAGGGGATTTTGTTCCTGCTAGTCGGGGTGCTCGCGTCGGCCATGTTGATCGCCCAGGCGGCAAGTTTACAAGTCGCCGTTTTGCTGGGGATTTCGATTTGGGCGTTTTGTCGATTCTACTATTTCGCCTTTTATGTAATCGAGCATTATGTGGACGCCGAGTACAAGTTCGCGGGTCTGATTGCGTTTGCGCGTTATACGCTACAATCGAAACGCCGTTAAGCGACCGACGCATGACGCGCATTGGGCCGCAGCCTCATCGAGCGGCCGCAACGAACTCTCCCCCCACCCTCTCTCTTTCATCATGCTCTCCCTGCTTGCACGATCCATCGGCACCCTGCTGTTGAGTTTCATTGCCACCAACGTCGCGGTCGGCGCGACGTCGCCGGCCCCGTTGCCCGACCAGCTCAATGACGGCGAAATCACGTTAAACCTAGGCGGCGTCGGGGGGGTTTACTTGTTGGCGGAACCGGGCGAGTTGATCATCGACGTACAGAAACAAGATTTGAATCGCTCGACCCGCGAGACCTCGTTACGCGCGATTTTGGTTGCGCCCGATCGCAGCATCGTCGCGGAGCAAATCATTCCCGATGATCATTTGGCGCGCGGCGTGAAGGGACCGACTCAGCGGATTCGATTCTCGACAAAGGTCCTACACAAGGGGATCTATGCGCTCAACATTACCGTCTCGAATGATCGCTATGGCACCGCGATGCGTTGGGGTTTCCGAACCAATTGCGCACAACACGTCATCGAAACCTCGCGTGGCCATCGTGACTCGGCGCATGAAGAACCGATCGTGGTTGACTCGCCCGAGCATGCCGGCGATCTCTGTTTTCTTCCTCGCCCCAGCGCGTTTGGTGTCGAGCTAACCGACCTCCCCGCCTCCCTTCGCCAGGTTTCGGTGTTTGATGCCGACGACGCCTTGGTGGAAACAATCCCAGTGGATTCCCAACGCCAAGCGGTTGGCAAATTTCCCGCGGACTCCTCTCGCGGTGATCGACCGTGGCGTCTTCATCTCGATGCCTACCAAGCGACGGTTCATATCGATGGGGTTACCCGTTGGGACCGCGGAGATGAATATCGGAACCAGGGCTATTGGACTCCAAGACGCGACGCATGGTTTCCGCTTGCCCCATTTCGTTGGCTCGTGACTCCGTATCAGCAAACCGTTTATCACAACGCGGAGCAGCACGGTAAACAAACGTTTCGAATTCACAACAATTCACCTGAACCGCAAACGATCTTACTCGAACTGCTGTTCCCCGAACGACCGTGGTCGGCGACGGTGTCGCATGACCACGTCCGATTAAAGCCAAAGGCATCGGCCGAGGTGACCGTCTCTTTTCCATCACCAAGCGAGGACGCTGCTCAGCGGGTTTATCTTCGTGCGACACCGGCAAACGCCCCTGAGTTCTCAACCTATGCCTCGTTGACCGTCCGACCGGGTCCTTCGCCGGCGTCTTCTGCATTGCAGATGCCGATCACGCTCAAGCCGTACCAGCACGAGAACCAACAGTTTGGCTATAGCGCCGATTACCCGACCGACAACCAAGTTTACTTTGATCCACAGAATCGGCCCTACGTGCTAGCCGGTCGGCGGCTGTGGCGCCGAGAACGGGGGCGTTGGATTTCCAGCGATCTGAGCAAGGCGGGGCGCGTATCCGCCGTTGGCGATGGCCCGATTGCCGTCTCGAGTACCAAGGTTGCGTTTGATCAAGACGACGATCTCTACATCTTGGGCATGCGTGGCTCGACGGCGGTGCTACTCCACTCGGCGGATCATGGCAGTCGCTTCACCGCCTACCCGATCCCGGGCCATGAAACCCTTGCTCGCGGATTTGACCTGGAAACCTTTTCGGGGCACAACGTGCCGACCGGCCCGCCGCCGATTGTTCGCTACGCTCGGACGGCGTCCGATCCGAAGCTGATCTGGCGCAGGGTTCACAATTTGGATTTGTTTGTGCCCGAAAAGGTGAAGGGAGAGATCTTGATCAACGATCCGATTGCGATCTCGGATCAATGCATCGGATTCTCAGCTCATTCGGGCATCCCATCGTCGGTCGTTTCACGTGGCGACAAGGTGCATGTCGCCTGGGGCGAGGCTACGGATCCAAAACAAAAGGTTGCCGGGGTGCCTGGATACGTTGTCACCTACAGTCGCAAAACGAAGAAACGGAGCCAACCAACCTTGGTCGGTTATGGTCCGCCGGCCAATGATGTTCACAACACGCCGAGCATTACCATGGACGGTGAAGGATTTTTGCATTTGTTGATCGGCACGCACGGAAAACCATTCCCCTACGGCCGATCGCTGCAACCGAACGATTCCGCAGCAGGTTGGACTGCCGCCGAGCCGATCGCGGACGTCAGGCAAACGTACGTTGGGTTGGTTAGCGGTCAAGACGGCACGCTGCACGCCGTTTACCGCATGTGGCGTATGGGCGAACAGCCCCATCCCGATAGTCATCATGCGGTGTTGGCGTATTCACGCAAACCACCCGGCCAGCCATGGAGCGATCCAGTGCCACTCGTTGTCTCCGCATTTTCAGAATACAGCGTTTTCTACCATCGTTTAACGATCGATCACCAAGATCGATTGTGGTTATCGTACGACTACTGGTCCACGTTCTGGTTTTATCGCAATGATCATGTCGGATCCCGCCGCAAGCTTCTGACCAGCCCCGATGGCGGAGAAACCTGGGAACTGGCGCGCGATGATCACTGGAACGACTAGTGCGTTCTGAATTTTGAGGTTGCTACCGTCGCCCGACGGTGGACCGCGTTCTGGCGAACGCAGCTACGGTTTGAATCCCACCTCATTTATCCAATGGCACTAGCCAGGCGATCGCGCGTATCGGGGGTAGGCGTGAGCGAAACATTTCTGAGAACCACTCGATTTGCGAGTTAGCAGGTTCGTCGGTTAGCCGAGCGCCTCTTCGGCCGCACTGGGCCTAAGGTAGCGTGGGACCAATTCAAATGGATCGCGGAACATCGATTGGTTTGCCGCGCGCAGCGCGATCAACCCGACGCCAAACGCATCGACCGCCGAGCGAGTCAATCGCTGCTCGGCTCGATCTCCAAATGGCTTCGCATCCCCAGCCAATCCCAGGGAAGCTTCCAAGCCGGATGCCAGCAAAGCGGCCCAAGCTTCGGAGCTGACAATTTGAACCGTTGCGGGATATGGAGTCCAAGTCGTTGGAATCGCATCCAGCTCGGGTAAAATTTCAGTCCGTGCGAACTGACCTGTGAAAACCTGGCCGCGATACGCATCCAACCCCACGATCAACGCATCGACATCGGTGTGCTCCGCGAAGACGACCGCCGCGACGGAGGCCAGTGAATCGACCGAAATCAGTGGCAATTGCAGCGCGTAGCTCAGCATTTTTGCAGCGGTCACGCCAATTCTCAGCCCCGTAAACGAGCCTGGACCGTCGGCGACCGAAATAAAATCGATCTTTTTCTGCTCCGATCGACACCAAGCAAGCATTTCATCCAGACAGGGGCCGATCGCTGCCGCGGTACGCGATTGCTCTCCCACTTGGCGTTGCAGCAACACGTCGGTTCCCCGCATGAGCGCCGCCGATCCCGTCTTGCCGGTCGTTTCGATCGCCAACTGAATCGGCAATTCGCGTGGATTTCCAACGTTCATGAGTGTCGCGGGCTTCCGAACCGAGTGAGAAAGGCAACGCGGAAAGACGACGAGAATGAACCACGTCTTGATAGCGTTGTAGATAAAATGCCTATGATCCCCACAATGTAACGGATTCGGTAAACTTGATCATGCCCGGCAGCCCGTCCCCCCTCGCCATGATTTCGAGAGGGAACGACCGTTGATGGGATTGCCCAAAAAAAATGCTGTAAACTACACTTTAGTCTTGGCGTTCACACGCTAAATATCGCACAAGGGACTAGTGCGATTCTGTTGAACGAATTTTTCACGAATTAAAGATTCGTCTACGGTAAACATTTTCCCTTTCCACCAGCTTCCCACCACCGAGTCTTTTAGTGAAACGCGCGCTGATCAGTGACATTCACGGAAACCTTGAAGCACTGACTGCAGTGTTGGCTGACATTAAATCAATCCCTGTCGACGAGATTTACTGTCTTGGCGACGTGATTGGTTACGGCCCGAATCCGTGTGAATGCCTCGATTTGGTAATGCAGCATTGCCAAGCCACCATCCTGGGCAACCACGATCAAGCGGCCTTGTTTGATCCGGATGGTTTTAACCCGATGGCGTTGCAAGCGATCTATTGGACGCGTGACCAATTGGACAATGGTCCGGGATCGGCTCAGCAAATCAATTCGCGATGGGATTTCTTGGGTGAGTTGCCACGGTTGGTTGATCAGGGGGAATACCGTTTTGTGCACGGTTCACCGCGGGACCCGACGAACGAATACGTCTTTCCCGAAGACATCTTCAATCAACGCAAGATGGAGGTGCTGTTTGCCAAGCTCGAGTACGTTTGCTTTATGGGGCACACCCATCTTCCCGGCGTGTTCACGACCGAGTGTGAATTTGTCTCGCCCGATGAGTGCGACAACGTGTATCAATTGGGAGCGTCCAAAGCGATGGTGAACGTCGGCAGCGTCGGTCAGCCACGTGATGAGGATAACCGTGCGTGTTACGCGATTCTTGATACCGATGCAAAAACGGTCACGTACCGGCGAGTCGATTATGACCGCGATGTGACGGCCAATAAGGTTTATGCGATCGCCGAACTTTCCAATGCACTGGGCGACCGACTCAAGCATGGGCGTTGATCAGCGCCGTCCAGGCCAGCACCGCCCTTAGAGCGGTCGCTAGCCAGGTCCCACCGGGCGTCCCACTCGGCTTCGCACGTCGGAGGTGACGCGTGATTGGTTTTCGGGTTAAGATTACGGCTGTGAATCGGTAAACCGTTCCTCCGTTATCCATTCGAGCCTGTACATTGACCCGGACCGCCATTCTTAGTGATATCCACGGTAATTTAGCCGCCTTGCGCGCGGTGCTCGCAGACCTCGAATCCAGAAACGTGGATCGCATCGTTTGCCTGGGAGATGTCGTCGGCTATGGCCCCCAACCGTGTGCGTGCTTGGACCACGCGATCGAATTCGCTTTCTGTGTGTTAGGCAATCACGACAGCAGTGCGTTGTTTGACCCGGAGGGGTTCAATATCGCCGCCGAGCAAGCCATTTTTTGGACGAGAGCCCAATTGGAATGCGGACGCGACGGCCCCGAAGCGAGCCGCCGGCGAATGGAGTTTCTGTGCAAGTTGCCCCGCACGGTCCGCGAAGGGGGAGTGTTATTCGTGCACGGATCCCCGCGAAGCCCTACCAACGAGTACGTCTTCCCTGAGGACACTCAGAACAACAAAAAGATGGAAAAGCTGTTTTCCATGATTCCGCATCTCTGCTTCCAAGGACACACGCACGTCCCCGGAATCTTCACCCCCGAATTACGCTTCATTCGGCCGATGGAGTTGGCCGGAGGTTACGGCGTCGCGGACAAAACCCAGCGATTGATGATCAACGTCGGCAGCGTCGGACAACCGCGTGACGGGGATCCACGCAGTTGCTACGCGATCTATGATGAAGAAATCGTCGAGTTTCATCGAGTCGAGTACGACATTGAAGAAACGGTCAAAGAGATCGAGGCCGAACCCGAGCTGGACAACTTTTTAGGCTACCGGTTGCGAGAAGGCCGCTAAACCAATCCTGTGCACGCCCCCACAGCAGCGAACCGGACACGAGAGCATTTTTAATTTTGATGTAGACAGTGTCGCCCGACGGTGGACCGCGTTCTTGCGAACGCGGCTGCGGCTTGGTCAACGAGGGCAGGTCACTCTTGACTCGATCACCCTTGACTCGGTCACTCGCTCACGCGTCGGGTAATGATTTGCTGGGAAAAATGGCGATAACGCCACTTCCAAACGGACGCCTTCGAATTACGAAATCAACCGTCGGCATGCGTGCGTTTTAGGGCGTTTCCGATTTGCGTGCATCGCCATCCACGACGGGAGGCATGACGGCTTTGGGTTTCTCGGTAACGGTTCCAGGCACCAACCATGGCCCGCGCGAATTCTCTTTGATCAAACGCATCAATTCGTCACTGTCGATCGCTTCGACTTCGAGCAATCGCTGGGTGACCGCTTCGAGCACATCGCGACGTTGCTCGAGGATTTCACGCGTTTGCACCAAGGCGTCTTCAATGATGCGAGCGACTTCCTTGTCGATCATCTTCGCCATTTCTTCGCTGTGGTTCATTTGGTAGCCATCGCCACCACTGCTGGCCAGAAACGCGGATCGCGAACTGCGGCGAAAATTGATTCGCCCCATCCGGCTCATGCCGTAGTCCATCACCATGCTGCGCGCGATCTCGGTGCAACGTTCCAGATCATTCTGGGCTCCGGTGCTGATATCCTGGAACGTCATCTCTTCGGTCAACGTGCCGGCGAGCAACACTTTCATGTTGCTTTCCAATTCGGTCTTCGTCATCAAGTAACGCTCCGACTCGGGACGCTGCATCGTGTACCCAAGTGCGGCCAAGCCACGTGGAATGATACTGACCTTGTGAACGGGGTCGGTGTTCGGCAGCGCCGCGGCCACGATCGCATGACCGGCTTCGTGATAGGCCACGCGAATTTTTTCCTCTTCGTTCATGACGCGGTTCTTTTTCTCGAGCCCCGCGGTGACTCGCTCGACCGCTTCATTGAACTGCTCGATTCCTACGGTTTGCTTTTCAGCGCGTGCCGCCAGCAAAGCTGCCTCGTTCACCAGGTTGGCCAAGTCGGCGCCGACGAAACCAGGTGTAATCGACGCGATCTCACGCAGCTCGACCTTGTCATCCAAGCGAACGTTTTTGACGTGGACCTTGAGGATCTCCTCACGACCGGCGACATCGGGCCGATCGACCAAAACGTGCCGATCGAAACGCCCCGGACGCAACAATGCCGGATCCAAGGTCTCCGGACGGTTGGTTGCGGCAACGATAATCACTCCCGAATTCGAATCGAACCCGTCCATTTCGACCAACAACGCATTGAGAGTTTGCTCGCGTTCATCGTGCCCCCCCACGACGCTGCCGCTGCGGCTTTTGCCTAACGCATCGAGCTCGTCGATAAAGATGATGCACGGGGCGCGGCTGGTCGCTTGTTGGAACATGTCGCGAACACGAGCGGCACCCACGCCGACAAACATCTCGACAAAATCGCTGCCCGACAAACTGAAAAACGGCACTCCCGCTTCGCCCGCGATCGCTTTGGCGAGCAACGTCTTGCCGGTTCCTGGAGGGCCAACCAACAACACTCCCTTGGGAATACGGCCCCCCAGCGATTGGTACTTATCGCTGTTCTTTAAAAAGTCGACAACTTCGCGCACTTCATCGACCGCTTCTTCGATCCCCGCGACGTCGCCAAACGTGAGCGGCAATTCCTCTTGACCGTAAAGCTTCCCGCGACTTCGCGAGAACGACATCGGCGACCCCACGCCCCCGATGCGACGAAGCATCATGATCCCCAGCAACACCAACACGCCAATCATCAGCAACTCGGGCCAATGCTGCTCAAAAAACCGACTGGGGCGATCGTTGTCCCAAACCACTCCCGAAGCGGTCAACAGTTCTGCGAGCCGTCGATCTTCGGTTTCGTTGCCCGCGGTGTGGATCGTTTCAAATGGGCTCCGCTGAGCAGTGTCCGCGGAACTCGATCCCAGGGCACGGAACAAAATGGTGCCGGTAATCTTTTCCTCGGACACTTTCAGATCGCGAGGACGACTGTATTCGACCGTTTTTTCCGAATCGCTAGTCGACGAGACGACCAAGACCCGCGAATTGGGCCCCTCGAAATCGGCAGGCTTTGCGTCGCCAGATTCCGTCTGCGAGTCGACGGGCTGCGATTCGGAGTCCGATTGCGGCTGTGAGTCGGCTCGCTCCGCCGGTTTGGCGTCGGATGCGAGCAGAGCAGACTCCTCGCCACGGGCGGATTCATCACTACGGGCGGATTCATTGCTACGGGCGGATTCATTGCTACGGGCGTCCGCTTCCTTTTGCAGCAATGTCAACAGGTCGGGATAGCGCAAGCGGTGGTTCTGATTGCTGAACAAGAACGTACTTAGCAGAACGGCAGCCACGATCGCGGCGAGCACCAACCACATGTTCCCTCCGGAACGCGGTTCGTTATTACCCGATTTCTTTCGTTTGTCGTTTCGCTTTTCGTCGGTCATTACGTTACCAGAGAAGAGTCTCGATTTTGTTTACTTGCGCTGCGTTACAGTAAAGTAGCTTGTGGGAAAGTCCGATGGCAGCCATGCGGCGAGATTCACCGCCGCGAGCGCCGTTTTACTTTATTAAGCATTGTTTGATTGCCCACACCGATCGGCAAGCCTATGTTGGGCGGAACCGCATGGGACGATGGATCGTAACGAAGGTTTCGGTCATCCGACTTCGCCCGTGGTGCTCGTCTGGTGCCCCCCCCACACCCATGCTCACTCGCCCGTGCTCACTCGCCCTTGCACTGAACACTTCGCTTCCCTGACCAAGAAAATCTCGTGCCCGCGAATTTTGACGATTCTGACAACGCTCACCCCCGCCATCCTATCGCAAGTTCCACTGCTGCTGTTTCTGTGCAACAGCGTGACAGCGGCTTGGAAAAGCGAAACGATTGCCCCACGGTGAATGTCGCGGTTCTCGGAGCGACGGGCAGCATCGGCACGGCAACGATCGACGTGCTGCACCACTTGGACCGCATTGACCCCACAACGACGTGGAACCTATGGGCGGCATCGGGACACCGGAACGTCGCATTATTGAGCGAATTAGCGGGACAATTCACTCGCCCCCCAACACAGATTGCGGTTTCGGATCCCGCATCGGCGGCAACATTCGCCGCCGGAAAATCGCTGGCCAAGACCCAGCTCGTCACAGGCCCCGAGGCGCTGGTCGAGATCGCGTCGGCCCCGGAAGTCGATGTGGTGGTGGCCGCGATCGTCGGTCGTGCGGGACTCGAAAGCACGCTGGCGGCGGTGGAGTCGGGCAAACGAGTCGCTTTGGCAAACAAAGAAACCTTGGTCGTTGCCGGCTCGCTCGTGCAATCGACGCTGAAGAAGGCTGAATCGGTCGCCGCTCGTTCTGGCCCCGCTCCGTCCACCCCCACTCCGTCTGGCCCCGCTCGTTCTAGCCCCGCTCGTTCTAGCCCCGCTCGTTCTAGCCCCTCTGATGCTCCCCGCAGCGGCGCCGAGTTATTGCCGGTCGACAGCGAGCATTCGGCGATTTTTCAGTGCTTGGGGGAGCAACAAGCTGCGGTTTCGGGCGTCCCCGCCTGCAAACCACGCAAATTGATCCTGACGGCCAGCGGCGGCCCGTTTCGCAATGCATCGATGCAGGAGATGCACGACGCAACGCCTCAACGGGCGCTCCAACATCCGACCTGGGAGATGGGGAAAAAGATCTCGATCGACTCGGCAACGATGATGAACAAGGCACTCGAAGTGATCGAGGCCCGTTGGTTGTTCGACATTCCTGCCGAATCGATCGAGGTCGTCGTGCATCCGCAATCGATCATCCATTCGATGGTGGAATTCGAGGACGGCTCGGTGATTGCCCAACTGAGCCCACCGGATATGCGTTTACCGATTCAGTACGCATTGACCTACCCGAGACGCTTGGCCTGCGAAACGCCAACCTTGGACCGGTCACGACCATGGGACCTCACGCTGCAACCGGTCGACCGAGAGCGGTTTCCTGCGTTGGAACTTGGATTCGAGGTTGCCCGGGTGGGCGGAACGGCCGGATCGGTGGTCAATGCGGCCAACGAGGAAGCGGTCGGTCTGTTCTTGGACGGAAAAATTCGCTTTACTGACATCGTGCCCGCTTGTCGCCGAGCGTTGGAAAACCATCATCACGAAACCCAACCGACCCTAACCCGGTTGCTGGAACTCGACCGTTGGGCTCGTGCCGAAGTTCGCAAACACTATGCTTAAGTAGCCAATCACGGGATGAGTCCCCCCGCGTTTTGCGTCGCCGATCGATGCTCGAGAACCCTCGATCGACGATCGTCCAACCAATCCTTCTACACCAATAAAATATGTTCATCGATCTACTTGCCCAAGCTTTGCCATTGGCAGCCACCGACGAGGCTGGCATTCTCTCTTCGCTGGCGACCCAGATTTGGCAATGGGGACTCGTCGCCCTTGGCATTGGATTGGTCATTTTCGTCCACGAACTGGGGCACTTCGTCGCAGCAAAATCGTTTGGAGTGAAGTGCGAAAAGTTCTACGTTGGTTTTGATGTGCCGATTCAAATTGGCCCGATCAAATTCCCTCGCACGCTCGGGAAATTCCAATACGGCGAAACGGAATACGGCATCGGCATCGTTCCTCTCGGGGGGTACGTCAAGATGTTGGGTCAGGACGATGACCCTCGCAAAGCGGAAGAGGAAGCCAAGCGAATCCGCGTTGCCGGGGATGATTCCGAGGGCGACGAGGATGTCAACGACGCTGCCCCCGCCCAGCTTGATCCACGCAGTTTTCCCGCCAAACCCGTTTGGCAGCGCATGATCATCATCAGCGCCGGCGTGGTCATGAACTTGATCACCGGCATTTTGTTTGCCGCGATCGCGTACGGTTACGGAGTCGGCTACAACCCCTCGATCATCGGCGGCGTCACGCCTGGGGGTCCGGCGTGGCAAGCCGGCATTGAACCGGGCGGACAAGTCGTCTCGGTAGGTGACTTTCATGACGATCAGATGCATTTTCGCGAAATGCGAATGGCGATCCTCACCGAAGGGCTCGACAATCCGACCAAGCCCATCGATTTGGCGATCCGTTACGATGACGGGATTCGCAAATACAGCCTAAAAACGGCATCGCATCCGGAAAATGCCGACGTGCGGATGATTGGCATCGTCAGCCCAACCTCGCTCGAACTGGGCTCAAAAACGATGGCGATGCCCGGCAGCATCGCCGATTCGGTGCTGACCTCCGAAGACGCCGGCGCGACGATCGTGGCCTACGACGGCCAGCCCGTAAAACAGGACTTGATCGTCCCTTCGACGCCCTTTTTCAACTACCTGTATTCGCATCCCACCAAGACGATCTCGTTGACCCTTAAGCGGACCGATGGATCGGAGCACCAAGTCGAGCTGCCGCCGCAACAGGCCAAGATGCTCGGGGCGCGCTGGGCGATGAGCCCGATCACCCGCCTCGTCGAAGATGGCGCCGCGGCAAAAGCGGGAGTCCAAGTGGGGGACGTGATCACGGCGTTTAATGGCAACCAAGAAATCGATGCCTACCTAATGCCACTCGAACTGATCTCCGCAACGGAACCGGTCTCGATGACATTGCGACGGGGTGAAGGCGAGGCAGCCAAAACGATCGAAGTCGAATTGACGCCTCAAGAGGCACTGCAAACCCACGCTCCGGATTCGCAGATTTCGGGTGAAATTGCGATCAATCGCTTTGGATTTTCATTCCACCCGCTGCCCATTGTCGCGAGCGTATTGCCGAACCTGCTTGCCGGCGACGCCCCCGCTCCGGACAGCGAATTGCAACCGGGCGACGAACTCCAAGCGGTCCGATTGATCACGCCCGATAGCGAATTACCCAAGCAATTGCAGGACAAACGCTTTGAGCCGTTGGTCGCCCAACTCCGCAAAGGCTGGGAAAAAGATGGCCCCATGCCCTGGGGAGCCGTGATCGAAACGGTTCAGTACTTGCCCGAAGGGACGGAACTGCAAGTGCTGGCCACCCGATCTCCCAAAGGTCGTGTGATTGAATCCCAAGTTGTTGTTCAGCAAGACGAGCGGGTTTGGTTCGAGCGTGGCATTGGGTTGACCGCAAGCGAATCGATGCAAAAGGCCACGTCGGTAACCGAAGCGATGACGCTCGGATTTCGCGAAGCCAAACGCCGCTTGCAAGATGTCTTCCGTTTCTTACGCATGGCCACTCAAGGTCGCGTAAAAATGCGTCACGTCGGTGGCCCGTTGGCGATCATGGACCTTGCCAAGCAGGAAGCCGAACGCGGCATCTCGCCCCAATTGTTGTTCCTGACAATGTTGAGCATGAACTTGGCCATTTTGAACTTCTTGCCGATCCCCGCGCTTGACGGGGGTCACATGGTGTTCTTGATTGCCGAAGCGATTCGCGGCAAGAAACTCAACGAGCAGCTCGAGATGCGGCTGACGATGGCCGGGGTGCTGATGATCCTGCTGCTGATGGTGGTGGTGTTTGCCAACGACATCCTGCGTCTGCTGTAATTGACGCGATTTTTCAATGCCATTTGCGCGGCGGGCCCCCTTGCCCGCCGTGCCACTCGATCTCCTTGGCGACGTGCTGTGAAACGCGCCACCGAAGCGACTGCAACGACCCAAGCGATCGCAATTTAACCGGAGCCCTCACTTTAGCGATGCAACAAGGCCCCCCCGACGAGCAGATCGCCGCCTATGAAGCGGCGATCGCAACGCTTGAAACGACGCTAGCGGGTAACCCCAATTCAGCGCTCGTCAAACAACTTCGCCACGAGCTAGGGGGGGACCAGGTTCTTGAATTGACCGCGATTGCGTTGCTGCAAAAAAAAGCCCGTCACAAATTGGGCCCCGGAATCTGGTGGGCGACCGACCGCGCCCTACAACAAGCCACCCCTTGGCAAGTCGCAAAGCTAAAGGCCAGTTGGTTCGGCGAACAACTAGTGTACGACCTGTGCTGCGGGATCGGAGGCGATGCAATCCAGCTCGCCAAACGGCCCGGTCAACCCCAAGGGGTGATCGCCGTCGACATCGATCCGGTGATCATCGCCTACGCGGCCGCCAACCTTCGCCACGCGTGCTCCGAAACACAGCTCGACTGCGAAGTAGCCGAAACGCGTTGCCAAGATGTCTTGCAGCTCGAGATCCCTGCCCACGCCGCGATTCACTTGGACCCCGATCGCCGGATCGGGGGAAAACGCACGACTCGGCCCGAAGACTATCAACCACAACTCAGCGAAGTGATGCCGCGAATCAAGGCGGCTCCCGCGGCGATCATCAAATTGGCTCCCGCAGCGAAACTCGATCTTGATCCCGATCTCGGGGAGCACGCCCACCGTTGTTGGATTTCGCTCGCTGGCAGCGTGCGCGAACAATCGCTCCTGCTTGGCGATGCGTTGACTCGTGCGGGAATGATCTCGGGCTCGTTGTCCGCGATCGCAGTAAACAACCGGGGGAGCGTCGCCCGTTTCGATTTAGGGGATTACCCCGTTGCCAAGCTCGATTCACTTCGCGTGGCGTCGGTTGCATCGCCGGGACGCTGGATTGTCGATCCCGATGCGGCGATTCGCGCGGCCGGTTTAACCGAAGCGTTCGCGATGGAGCATGGGCTTAAAACACTCGGCGGCCCCCCCGGCTTTTTGACGAGCGAGGGCGATCTCGACTCTGAAACACTCGAAAAGGTGCGTTTGATCGCCACCGTTGGGGAAGTGATTTGGTCAGGAAGTTGCGATGAGCGAAAAATTCGCCGCGAGCTTCGCCGTCGCAACTCCCACGCCGAACGGATCAAGGTGCGCGGCAGCGGCCATGACCCCGCGGTGCTGAGCAAACGATTTCGCGAATGCGGTGAAACGCCGATCGGGTTGTGGATCGGACGTGCGGGGCGGGGCGTTTTTGCGGCATTTTCCGATTAAATGCCATTCACAACGTCGATCCAGCACCCGCTTCGACGAATCGCAGGGGGAGCCCCTCTGGCATGGCGATCCTTTTCAATCATCGCGAACCTTGTCGCGCACCGAGCCCGTTCCTAACGCGCGACACAAACGGTGAAAACCGTCATCACACTGGCATCCGGCAGTGATCCAGAAAAATCGACAAGAAATGCTGGCACGAAACACCCTCTTTGGGCTTGCGTGACGAAGCGAAACCGGCATACTTACGCGCTTCCTCCGGCCGCGATCGTTTTGATACGCCGCGGACAGGGACTGTGGAGCCGGCGTTCGGCGTTTACCGAAATTTATTGATGAATCACAATCTGACTGGAAGGTTGATCCAGCCATGGCAGACGTATTGCAGGTCGAGAAGCGTGAGCTAACAGGCTCCGCTGCCACTCGGCGTTTGCGTCAGAGCGGTCGAATCCCCGCTGTACTGTACGGACACGGCGAAACTACTGAGTCGCTATCGGTCCCATCGGACGAAGTTAAAGCTCTCTTGCGCCATCACGGCAAGACGGTGGAACTCGCTGGTGCACTCAATGAAACCGCGATGGTTTACGCGATGCAGTGGGATCCCTTGGGGATCGAAGTACTGCACTTGGACCTGATGCGAGTCAATTTGTCAGAAAAAGTGGACGTGACCGTCACGATCCTTCTTCGCGGCGAACCCGTTGGCGTTCGTGAAGGTGGAATCCTGATCGAAAACCACCACGATGTCGAAGTCCGATGCTCGGCGGGTACAATCCCTGAAAGCGTTGACTTGAACGTCGCGGACTTGCACCTCGGCGCCTCGTTGACCGCGGCTGACATCGAGCTACCTGAAGGCGTTGAACTAGTCACGCCAGCGGACACCGTTGTCGCCCACGTCGAAGCACCCCGTGGCGAGCAGTCAGCCGATGAGGCTGAGGAAGCCGGCGCGGAGCCCGATGTGATCGCCAAGGGCGCACCGAAGGACGAGGAAGACTAAGCCCGTTCACCCGGCTTTTGAACCACTGCCATGAAACTGATCGTTGGCCTAGGGAACCCTGGGCAGAAATACGAGCAAACACGACACAATGTCGGTTTCATGGCAGCAAACAAAGTTGCGGCACTGATCTCAGCAAGCCCCTCGAAGGTTCGTTTCGAGGGTCATTGGGCTGAGGGCAATTACCGCGGCGAAAAACTTGCAATCCTGTGGCCACAAACGTTCATGAACGCGAGCGGCCAGAGCGTGAGGAAGGCACTCGATTTTTTTAAGCTGACCCCCGAAGAGATGGTCGTCCTTTGCGATGACCTGAACCTCCCCTGTGGACGACTGAGACTTAAACGCTCGGGATCCTCCGGAGGCCAAAAAGGGTTAGCGGACATCATCCGGCATCTCGGTGCAGAGTCGTTTCCACGACTCCGAATCGGGATCGACCGCCCTCCCGAAGGCTGGGAAGTGGTCGACTACGTGCTGGGGAAGTTCAATAAAAGCGAACAAGCGACCATCGAAGAAGCAACGACCCGCGCCGCCTATGCCACGATGGACTGGGCAACCCTCGGGATCACGCAGACGATGACCGAGTACAACGGCGCGGTCGATACCAAGCCAAAAAAGTGACGAGATAACCCCAACGCGTTGACGACACCGCAGCCGACAAGCGACTGCGATTGGCAAAACGCTGCGGAGATAGAAGCAAGATTGGAAACGGTGCTGGGCATAAACGCACAGTCTCGCTAACATACCGCTTCGAGATAGACGATTCCCCCCGAAACAGCGATGCGTCGATCGCACCCAATCAGACCGTAGAGAGACGATAAAACCGTGGCGAAAAACACTTACGAAACGCTATTCATCCTCGATAGCAACCAATACGCACGCGATCCAGGCGGCGTTAGCAAGCAGATCGAACAGATCATCACCGAACACGAAGGCAACGTTCTCGTTAGCCGATTGTGGATGGAACAACGCTTGGCTTACCCAATCGACAAGCACCAAAAGGGAACGTATTGGTTGACCTACTTCGAGATTGAAGGTGCAAACCTCGTCAAAATCGAACGAGCGTTCCAACTCTGCGAGCCAATCTTGCGTGAACTCACTCTGAAGCTCGATCCACGCTTGGTTGAGCCGATGCTCGCCAACGCCCGTGGCGAGTTGTTCACTCAATCTTCGGCAGGCGATGACAACGCCAGCGGCGAAGGTGGAGCCAAGGACGCGGAAGCCGAAAGCGATTCGGTTGCCACCTCCGAAGCGTAGTGTTTGCTTCACCAACGCAGCAGCGGTAGGATGAAGTGGGGTGCATTTTTGTCCCCTATGCCATCCAACCGCGAAACGTTCGTTGGCAGAAACGCACACTGAGCAAAACATTTCGACTCCCAAAATGTTTCGGGGAACACCATGGCAAGCTATAATCGCGTCGTCCTTGTTGGCAACATTACGCGTGACATCGAACTGAAGTACACCCAAGGTGGCACGGCGGTTACGGAAGTCACGATTGCCGTCAACGATCGCCGAAAATCGGCTACCGGGGAATGGGTCGAAGAGACGACATTTGTGGATGTGACTTTGTGGGGGCGAACCGCCGAAGTCGCAAGCGAGTACCTGAGCAAAGGATCACCCATCCTTGTCGAAGGTCGACTGAAGCTCGACATGTGGGAAACCGATGGCCAGAAGCGCAGCAAGCTTCGCGTCGTCGGCGAGCGCATGCAGATGCTAAGCGGGAACAGTGGTGGCGGAGGAGGAGGCGAGCAGCGTCAGCGCAGCCAACCTCAACAGCGTGATTCGGTTCACGAAAGCAACTACGAATCCCAAGACTACCAAGAGCCACCGAGAAGCCGCGCCCCACAGCCCCATCCGGGCGGTGGTCAAGACGCGGGTCAACGCGAGGCGCAACCGACCGGCAACGGGCCCGGTTACGATGATCCGAATATCCCATTCTAGCGATCTGGATCCCTCGAGATTCCTAGAGCACGTCAAGCTAACAATACATTCCAACCTATTTTTGTTCACTCGAGTTTTGTGATGCCGAAACCAAAGACAAGCACTGGTCGAACGTTCAATCGACCCTTCAAACGTTTGCCCAAAGGCGAAAACGGCGGTATTCAACTGCTGTTGATCCACAACGTCGAACATCTCGGCAAGCAAGGCGACATCGTCGAAGTGCGATCCGGTTACGCGTTGAACTACCTGTTGCCTCAGGGGCTGGCCACCTTGGCGAGCGACCACCACAAGCGGATGGTCGAAAAGCATCGTGAGAAATTGCGTGCCCTGGAGCTCGAAAAGCTCAAGAGCTACCGCGACTTGTCCGACGAACTCGGCAAGCAATCCATTACAATCGAAGCGAACGCAAACGACGAAGGCCACCTCTACGGCAGCGTCGGAGCCCACGAGATCGTCGATGCCCTCAAGGGTGCTGGGTTCACGTTGGCACAAGACCAAATTCGCCTCGAAGGTCCCCTCAAGGAACTCGGCTTGTACACCGTCAAGGTGCACTTGCACAGCGAAGTCGAAGCGTCGCTGAAAGTTTGGGTGGTTCCAACCGTGGTTTCGGAAGAAGTCTAACTTTCTCTCGATAAAATAACGCAGACGGGCTGTTAAGCCCGTCGTGCAATTTACTATCATCAGATGATCACGTCGGGGCTGTGGCGGAACTGGCAGACGCGCTGGATTTAGGATCCAGTTCCTTTACGGAGTGCAGGTTCGATTCCTGTCAGCCCTACTGATTGAACGAAGACGGCTGTGTGAGTCATTCACACAGCCGTTTTTTCGTAACCGGTAATCTGCTTCGTTTTCCGCACGCTCGGAATAACCGCTCTCGTTTAACCCATTTTCCCGTTACGACCTACGACGCTTTGGCGCGATCAGGAAAGAGACGGTGACTTTTTGGCAAAGGATGGGGCGTCAGAGGTCGAAGTCGTTTTTGGATCAAAAGGTTTTCACCTTCGGTTGAGTGCCGTTCTCACACAGGCAACCGCAAGCAAACCCAACCAACATCCACACGATTGTTTGGCGACACCTCTGAACTTCTCGATATCGACTGTATTCACAGTGCAATGCGTTACCCCTCCGCACGACGCGGTGCGACGGTACATTGCGATCGAGGCTGCGGAGCCGATCACACAATGACAATCGTTGCACAAGGACAATCGCCACAACCGGACCACTCCACCTAAGCGGAATGACCGCAATTTTGCTTGTAGTCATTGACCTTGACGCAAATGGCAAATAGAGTTTCCCCGTAAAAGGCGTTGTTTTCGTGGTAAAGAGCCGCCAATGCCTTGTCGTCGGGACCGCTCATACTGTTTGGTGCTCCCTTTTAGATCTGTTTTCAATCTCTTACTCACAAACCACGACGGTTCCTTCAGAGACATATTATGGCAAAGAAAGCTGGCTCAGCTGACAAGATGGTCTATTACTTCGGCAAGTCAAAAACCGAAGGCCGCGGTGCAAGCAAATCGATCTTGGGCGGCAAAGGGGTGAACCTTGCTGAAATGACCGCGATTGGTCTTCCGGTTCCTCCGGGATTCACCATCACCACCCAAGTTTGCGACGCGTATTACAAGTCGGGCGAAAAGATGCCCAAGGGCTTGATGGACGAAGTCAACCAAGCGGTGAAAACGCTTGAGAAAGAAACGGGCAAAAAGTTCGGTGACGACGCAAACCCATTGCTCGTCAGCGTTCGCTCCGGTGCAGCGGTAAGTATGCCGGGCATGATGAACACGATTTTGAACCTGGGTCTGAATGACGCGGCCGCCGAAGGGCTCGCCAAAGCGACCAAGAACGAGCGTTTCGCGTATGACGCGTACCGCCGCTTGATCAACATGTTCGGTGACGTGGTCATGGGCATGGACCACCACGTCTTCGAGAAAGCATTCGATGCGGTCAAGAAGAAATTCAAGGTCAGCGAAGACACCGATGTTCCCGCCGAAGGTCTGAAGCAACTTTGCGAAGACTACAAAGCGGTTTACAAGAAGGCGACCGGGAACGATTTCCCGCAAGACCCGATCAAGCAACTTGAGCTTTCGATCATGGCGGTATTCTCGTCATGGAACACGACCCGCGCGGTCCGCTATCGCGAAATCGAAGGCATCCGTGGCTTGCTCGGAACCGCCGTCAACGTGCAATCGATGGTTTACGGCAACATGGGCGAAGACTCGGGAACGGGCGTCGCATTCACCCGTAACCCGAACACCGGTGAAAACAAATTCTTCGGTGAGTTCTTGATCAACGCTCAGGGCGAAGACGTCGTCGCGGGCATCCGAACTCCACAACCTGTGGCTGAAATGCCAAAGTGGAACCGCGCCGTTCACAAAGAATTGTTGGCGATCAAAAAGACGCTCGAAGATCACTACACCGAGATGCAAGACATCGAGTTCACGATCGAGCGTGGCACGTTGTACATGCTGCAAACCCGCACCGGAAAGCGAACCGGCGTTGCCGCCGTCAAGATCGCTTGCGACATGGTCAAGGAAAAGTTGATCGATCAAAAGACTGCCGTTTTGCGTGTCCCCGCGAACGACTTGACCCAATTGTTGCTGCCTAGCTTCAAGCCGACGGCGCGAAACGCGGCGGACGTTCTGACACGTGGCTTGCCCGCTTCCCCAGGTGCAGCGGTTGGTAAGTTGGCGTTCAGTGCCGAAGAAGCACGCCAACGAGCCGATGCTGGCGAAATGGTGATCTTGGTTCGTAAAGAAACCAGCCCCGAAGACGTCGACGGCATGAACGCCGCTGCGGGTATTTTGACCAGCACCGGCGGGATGACCAGCCACGCTGCGGTTGTCGCTCGCGGTTGGGGCAAGTGCTGTGTTGCCGGTGCCGGCGATGTTGAAATCAACGAAAAAGGCAAGAAGATCAAAGTCGCCGGACGTACCTTCGGTGTCAAAGACGTGATCAGCCTTGATGGCACCACCGGCGAAGTGATGTCGGGCGAAGTGGAAACACAAGAGCCGAAACTGTCCGGCGACTTCGCCAAGTTGATGAAATGGGCCGATGAGTATCGCACGCTGGCGATTCGCACCAACGCGGATTCGCCCGCCGACAGCAAGCGAGCTCGCGAATTCGGTGCCGAGGGAATCGGACTTTGCCGTACCGAGCACATGTTCTTCGACGCCGAGCGAATCACGCACATGCGTACGATGATCTTGGCTCAAGACGAAAAAGACCGTCGCGCCGCACTGAAGAAATTGCTGCCGTTCCAACGCAAAGACTTCGAAGGCATCTTCAAGGCGATGAACGGACTTCCCGTGACCGTTCGCTTGCTTGACCCACCTTTGCACGAATTCTTGCCTCACGAAACCGCGAGTCAAAAAATCGTCGCTAAAGAGCTGGGCGTTTCCGCTGCCGAAGTTGCCAAGCGTGGCGAAGCGCTGCATGAGTCCAACCCCATGCTTGGACACCGCGGTTGCCGCTTGAGCGTGACCTATCCGGAAATCCTCGAGATGCAGGTGCGTGCGATTGTCGAAGCGGCAATCAATTGTGCAGGCAAGAAGATCAAGGCGATGCCGGAGATCATGATCCCGCTTGTGGGTACCGCTAACGAACTCGAGCTTCTTCGCAAGAAGGTGGAAGCCACGATCGAAGAAACCAAGGCAGCCAAGAAGTTCGATGGCAAGTTGGACATCTCGATCGGTACGATGATCGAGATCCCACGCGCTGCGTTGACGGCGAACGAAATCGCGGCTCACGCCGACTTCTTCAGCTTCGGCACGAACGACTTGACCCAAATGACATTTGGTTATAGCCGTGACGATGTGAACACGTTCTTGCCAGATTACTTGCAACAAGAAATTCTGAACGTTGACCCCTTCCAATCGCTCGACACCAGCGGCGTAGGCCAATTGGTCGAAATGGGCGTCGAGAAGGGACGCAGTGTCAAGAAGGGCTTGAAGGTCGGTATCTGTGGCGAGCACGGAGGGGATCCTGCCTCGATCGATTTCTGTCACAAAGCCGGCTTGGACTACGTCAGCTGCAGTCCGTTCCGCGTGCCGATTGCACGTTTGGCAGCGGCTCAAGCGGCATTGAACGCCAAGAAGTAGTTCGACATTTTGTGGAACGAATGAATCAGATCAACAGCGGCCCTTAGCGGCCGCTGTTTTTTTATACTCCTAGCGGCCAGCTTTCACTGTCCCCCCGATCCACTGTCTCCCCCCGATCAATCACTGTCCCCCCAATCGCTTTACTCGCGATTGAGAGCGGCGATGTTGCGGGGTTGGCAAAGATATCGGTTTCTATGGCCTCGTCGTGAACCTTGCTTCGGATTACCATTTTCGCATGGAAAGAACAAACATTGCCATTGTTGGCCTGGGAACCGTTGGCTCCGGCGTCGCTAAGTTACTGCTTGATCATGGTGATCGCACCGCTCGACATGCTGGCCGCACACTGTGGTTAAAAAAGGCAGTCGTTCGCGACCTGGCAAAGCCTCGCGAGATCGATCTTCCCGCAGGCGTTGCCACCGATTCGCTTGACGACGTGATCAACGATCCGGAAATTTCCGTTGTCGCTCAGTTGATTGGCGGCTTGGAACCGGCGCGTTCGATCATGTTGAAGCTGCTCGAATCGGGCAAGGACATCGTCACGGCCAACAAGGCTCTTTTAGCCGAGCACGGCCCCGAATTGTTCACGCGAGCCCGTGAACTTGGTCGCAGCATCGCGTTCGAAGCCTCCGTCGCCGGTGGCATCCCGATTATCGCCAACATCAGCCAATGCTTGTCCGCCAATCAGATTTGCTCGCTTGAGGGGATCCTTAACGGCACCAGCAATTTCATCGTCACTCAAATGGACGAGAAAGGGGCTTCGTATAACGACGTCGTTCGCAAAGCCCAGGAACTCGGTTACGCCGAAGCGGATCCCGCCATGGATGTCGATGGCACCGATGCGGCTCAGAAACTGGCGATCCTTTCGCATCTTGCCTTTGGGGCGACCGTGAACTGGTCTGAGATCCCCCGGATAGGAATCGACGGGCTCGATCCCGATGATTTGCGTTACAGCCGACAATTGGGCTACCGAATCAAACTGCTAGCGTTGGCTAACCTTGCCGACGATGGACTCGAGCTTTCGGTCGCGCCGACGCTGGTCCGCATCGGAACACCGCTGGCCGAAGTGCGTGACGCGTTCAATGCAATTCGAGTCGTGGGGGATGCGGTGGGGCCGGTGTTCTACCATGGGCTGGGGGCGGGCCAGATGCCGACTGCCTCAGCGGTCGTCGCGGACCTGATTGACACAGCGGTAGGTCGCACCCGTTTGACCTTCCAAACGCTTGAATACTTTTCCATCGGCCAACCGCCGCGAGCTAAACTCCGCGATGCCGACACGTTAGTCGGACGTAACTATCTACGTCTGAATGTTGCCAATCATCCCGGGACGCTGGCCTCGATCACAACGGTCTTGGCGAAGCATCAAATCTCGATCGCGTCGGTGATGCAACACGAGGGTGAAAACGGAGCGACACCGCTCGATTCGGTACCGTTGGTGATCATGACGCACGAAGCCACCGAGGGGTCCGCCCAAGCCGCCACGCGAGAAATCGAGTCACTCGACTCCATCACCGGTCCGGTTGTACGGCTTAGAGTGAAGGATTGACGGTGGGGACGGGATCTTTGACCCCGTTTTGCCATGTTCATTGAATGAAAGCCCCACTTGCACCATAACGGGGGCTACGATTCCGTAGCGGTTTCTTCGTGCGCACGCGACAACGCTGGTTTACCCAACGCACGCAAGGGCAACGTTTTTAGGAACGACCGCTACGACCGCGCTGACCGTTAAACCGCGAGTCAACGCCGCACGGCAATCCGTCCCCGGGGCAAATGGGCATCCATGATTCAAGTTCAACACCTAACCAAGGCCTACGAAGATGTGCACCGTGGTCGCTTTATCGCCGTCGACCGCGTTTCGTTTTCAATCGGTCCCGGTGAAATCTTTGGTTTGCTCGGGCCCAATGGCGCAGGCAAAACCACGGTCCTTCGCATTCTCAGCACCGTGCTGAGCCCCACCTCGGGGATCGCCAATGTCGCCGGGCATGACGTCGTCCATGACTCGGCCGAAGTGCGACGACGGATCGGCTTCGTGAGCAATAACACCGCCATGTACGACCGCATGACGGCTTGGGAAATGGTCGGCTATTTCGGTCGCTTGCACGGCATGACACGCGACGAACTACGCGAGCGGTTGGAAACGTTGTTCACGCAATTACGCATGAACGATTTCCGCGATGTTCCCGGCGCGAAGATGTCGACCGGCATGAAGCAAAAAGTCTCGATCGCACGCGCCTTAGTTCACAACCCACCGGTGCTCGTTTTCGACGAAGCCACGCTCGGACTCGACGTGATGGTGGCCCGCAACTTGTTAGCGATCGTGCGAGATCTCCGCGATCGCGGCAAGTGTTTGATCTTCTCGACTCATATCATGAGCGAAGTGGAAAAGCTCTGTGATCGGATTGCCATCATGCATCAAGGTCGCATCCTCGATAGCGGCACTCTGGAAAATTTGCGTGAGCGTCATGGCGAAGAGGACTTTGAGGAAGTCTTCTTTGGATTGCTCAGTAAACATGAACAGGGGGACGCTGAATTGCACGGACAGGCGAACTCAGGAGCGATGGCATGAACCAGTCCGCAAAACAAAAACATTTAGCTGCCAAGAATCACGATCGCTTGGGCTGGGCTTCGGTTTGGTTGATTTATGTTCGCGAGATGCGAGATCAACTGCGGGACCGACGCACGCTCTTTACGATCGCGGTATTGCCGGTGTTGCTCTATCCGTTGGTCGGCACGCTATTGCTACAAATGGTGCAATTCACCCAACACCACAACACCAACGTGTGTGTGATTGGCACCGATCATTTGACGGATGTTCCCGAATTGGTTGGCGATGATTGTTTTGTGGAGAGGTTGGTCTCCGAGGACGATCCGCTGCAAGTGGTGACCTATCAATGGGACGATGTCGCGACCAATCGGTCCGTGGACCAACGCGCTCGGGACTGGGTCAGCAGCGGTATGTTCGACGTCGTCGTGATGGTCCCTCCTCAATTTGCCAATTCCGAAAACCGCGTGAATGACAAGGAAGCGGCAATCCAATTGCTCTACAACGTGGCGTCGGATCAATCGATGGTCGCGCGAGAACGCGTAGCAAAGATTCTCGGCAGCTGGCGATCCGGATGGATCCACCAGCGGCTGTCGGAATCCGGCATCGACATGATGTCACTCGAACTATTCCAGCTAGACGACGTCGATATCGCTCCCTCGCAAACTCGCGAAGCGGCGCTGTGGAGCAAGCTGTTGCCGTTCATCATGTTGATTTGGGCGATGACCGGCGCCTTCTATCCCGCGATCGACTTGGTCGCAGGGGAAAAAGAGCGTGGGACGCTGGAAACGCTGCTATGTAGCCCCGCCCATCGTTCTGAAATCGTCGCCGGCAAACTCGCCGCGGTAACCACCTTTAGCATGCTGACGGCGATCTTGAATGCCGGCAGTATGTTGGTCACCAGCTCGTTTGTAGTTGGACAAATTGACTTTGGCGGTAGCACCTCGATTGGTGCACCCCCGATCGGACCGATGTTGTGGTTGCTTGTCGCGTTGGTCCCGTTGTCGACCTTGTTCAGCGCCTTGGCACTGGCCGTCGCCGCGATGGCGCGGAGCAGCAAAGAGGGGCAATACTATTTGATGCCCTTGATGATGATCACCCTGCCATTGGTGATGCTGCCGATGTTGCCCGGCACCACGTTGACCGTGGGGACCAGCTTGATCCCCGTCACCGGTATGTTCCTGATGGTTCGCGCGTTGGTCGAAGGCCAATACGGCATCGCCCTGTGGCACCTGCCGATGGTGGCCGGTGTGATGGTTACGTGTTTGTGGATGGCATCGCGATGGGCACTGAAACAATTCGAAGACGAAGCGGTGCTGTTCGGTGGCAACGACCAATGGGAACTTCGTCAATGGGTTCGCCACTTGTGGCGAGACCGTCAAATCGCAGCGACGCCAAGTCAAGCGGTCGCTTGTGGGGCCGTAATCTTGGTCGCGTTGTTCTTCGGTAAACTAGCCGTAACCGAAATGCCAACGACACTGACCGGTATTAGTAAACTCATATTGATGCCACAGCTTGGCCTGATCCTCGCGCCAACGCTGTTGATGGCAACGGTCCTGACGACTTCGCTGCGGAAGAGTCTGCGGATTCGCATGCCACACTGGACCACGTTGCCATTGGCCGTGTTACTCGGCTGCACCTTGCATCCGAGCTACGTGATGTTGGCATCTTGGATCAGTCACATGTATCCCGTCAGCGAACAAGCGATGGCAGCCATGAAGCCATTTGCGGATCAGATTTCTGCGGCCCCGTGGGTTTCCGTGGTGCTGTTAATGGCACTGGTCCCTTCCATTTGTGAAGAACTTGCGTTCCGCGGCTTCATCTTTGGTGGCCTGGAACGCCAAGGCGGACGTCTACGCGCCGTCGTTGTCACCGCCGTGCTGTTTGGAATCTCTCATGGTGTCTTGCAACAATCGATCGCAGCAACCGTGATGGGGTTGATGCTGGGTTGGATCGCGTTGCGAACCGGAAGCGTGTTGCCGGGCATCCTGATCCACTTCACCAACAATGCACTTTCGGTATCACTTGAGCGGATTGTCGATAGCGGTTGGGGTGGAGCATCGATCTTCTTGCGAACGACCGAACAAGGTCCCGAGTATCAACCCTTTTGGATCGTGATCAGCATGGGCGTTGCTGTCACATGCATGCTCTACTTTGGATCGCTGCGGAGTGTGGACGAAGAAATTGAAGCGGATCAAATCGAGTTTGAAGAAGGGCTGGTGGATCCCACGACCCGTTTTGCGAGTGCCTGATTCGGTTGCGCAAATCAGCTTCGCGTTTCCTGAATCAGCTTCGCGTTTCCTGAATCAACTCGCGTGCCCCACGACTTGCCAAACTTTCACTGGCCTGATCGGCGAGTGTTTTCGCACACGCTTCCCATTGCGGTGGATCAAAGGGAAGCGACCGGCGCTCGTCCAACCGCTGCGTTCCATCGCTCGATAACACGACCGCATCGAGCGTCAAAACGCCTTGTTCGATTTGGCAATAGGCCGCGATCGGCGCCAAGCATCCGCCATTGAGTGCTGCCAAGAGGGTCCGTTCCACCATCACCGTCGCACGTGCGACAAGGTCATTCAACCCAGCCACGATCGCTTGCACCTCCTCCGCGTCGCGGCGGACCTCAATCGCGAGCGCCCCTTGTCCGGGTGCGGGCAACATCTCCGCAAGCGGCAATTCCACTCGCGGCACCTCGTCCATCTGCAATCGAGTCAAGCCGGCCGCAGCCAACATGATTGCATCGTATTGCCCGACGCGAAGTTTCTCGAGTCGCGTCTGCACGTTGCCGCGGATTGGTTGAACATCGAGGTCGGGGCGATGGTAGCGCAACTGGGCCGCACGACGACGGCTGCCGGTTCCGATCCGTGCTCCCTTGGGCAATGTCGCAATCGTCCATCGCGACTGGGACACCAAACAATCCTGAACCACTTCCCGCGCCGGCACGGCGGCCAGCATCAGCTGCGGATCGACTTCGGTCGGCAAATCCTTCAACGAATGAACTGCAACATCCGCTTCGCCATCCAGAAGGGCTTGCTGGATTCGCTTCGTGAAAACTCCTACCTGGGCCCCCGCTTGGATCGGACGCATGTCGGTATCGCCGCTGCTGACCAAAGGTACCAATTTCGTGGCAAAACCGGCCTGCTTCAGCAGCGCCGAGACATGCTCGGCTTGCCACATCGCCAACGGGCTTTCGCGGGTCGCGATCCGCAACACACGATCAGAATCCGAAGTACCGGAGCCAACGGTAGGGGGGGAGGTGCCAGCCGATTGCGAATTAGACAAAAGAATAGCTTCCGTTATTCAAAGAGAGGTAAACTAAGAGGACGATACAGACGGCATACGCGGCCTGCGCGAAGCGGGCAAGGAAACGATCCCACGCATTCGAATTCTATGAATCGTAACGAATCATTGACTTCGGGTCATCGGCAGTGCACATTTGCATGACATTCTTGGGTCCTTTGGCGAACCATTCGCGTTTGATTAAGTAAGGCAATGGACCGTGAAGGAAGGGCAAGGAAGTCTTCTCTCCCAGCAGGCACATTCAAAGGATTTGAAAGCCGCTGTTCTCAAACAAGCGTTTCGATAAACCGTTCCGTAAAAAGATACCTTTTCGTGCCCACGCCATCTTCCTCGAACCCGAATCCGCTTGCGGACGAGCAACCCACCTGTGCCGGGGATGGAGCTGGATCGTCGGGTAGTGGGGATGCGTTGATTGATTTTTCAGCCTCGGTGCTACAAGGCGACGGCAGCGCGGTTTCAGCGTTGGAGGTAGCATCGGTTTCGCAAGACTTGCCCGAACGACTCGGCGACTATGCCGTCAAGAGCATGCTCGGCAGCGGCGGGATGGGACAAGTATATCTGGCGGAGCACGTTCGCATGCAGCGCACCGTCGCGTTGAAGATGTTGCCCGTGCAATTGATGCAGGATCAACGGGCGGTCGAGCGGTTCTATGAAGAGATTCGTGCCGCCTCTCGCGTGTTGCATCCCAACATTGTCGCCGCATTTGATGCGGGCGAAGATCATGGCATCCATTATTTGGCGATGGAGTACGTCGATGGCATGACGTTGACCAACATGGTCGCCACGCGCGGTCCCTTGGCGGTCGGTGAAGCGGCATCGATCATCCGGCAAGCGGCGATGGGGTTATTGCACGCGCATCGCGCGGGAATCATCCACCGGGATGTCAAACCCGGAAACATCATGCGTTCGCATGACGGCACGGTGAAAGTTCTCGACCTTGGTTTGGCGCGCATCAGCACCGCCGGACTTAGGACCCGGCGACACGCCACCTCCGAAGCACGCGGTTCGAATAGCGAGGCGGATGGGACAAACGCAGCCCGCCCATCCAAAGGACGCTTGGTCGGGACGCTCTCGTTCATGTCGCCCGAACAACTCGAAGACGCGGACGCGGCCGACTCGCGAAGTGACATCTACTCCCTCGGCGCGACGTTGTACTTTTTATTGACCGGCCAACCCCCGTTTACAGGTGAATATCTCGAACAAGTTTACGGGCATCGGCATGGCGAGATTCCGGACTTGATGCAAGTGCGTCGTGATGTCGACATGCAATTCGCGAATCTATTTCGCCGCATGATGGCGAAGACTCCTAGCGCGCGATACACCTCGTTAGACGAAGTGATCGAAGATCTCGGTGAATACGCCGACAAAGCCAACGAACCGCAATGGTTGGCCGAGTTTGCGCTGCGTCAACCGATCGGCGATGGATCCACGTTCGCCGGAGGATCGACATCAGCTCAACTCGCCAACGTGCTCGCGTTCGACTTAGGCATGTTCTACGCCGCGGCTGCGGAAGCCTCTCCGTTGGGCGGTGTCAATTTGTTATCGGCCGGAGAAGATCAACGTCCCTTGTTGCGAATGTCCCTCGCCAGTGAAGGCCACCAATTGTTTTTTGGGGACCAGGCGATGAAGCGGAGAGCCACGCAGTCTAAAAATCTCGTCCATTGTTTGCACATGTACATCGGCAAACCTCTGGTCGAACGAGAAGTTTTGGGCCGTCAATGTCCTCCCGAAGTACTGCTCGCTCTGCTTCTGAAACGATTGTCTCGCAACGCATGGAAGCTGGCTGGAGCACCTGCGGCTGTCGCCATCACGGTCCCCTCCAGCTACGATCAACTTCATCGCCAAAGCATCCTGCAAGCGGCTCAGATGGCCGGTCTGAAGTCCGTGCGACTGGTCGACCGCAGCATCGCCGCCGCCCAATCGCTATTGCTTCCCGACGCATCCGAGTCACAGGCATCCGACCGCGACACGGTCCCCACCTCCGCTCTAGACACCTCGACGGATCAGCAGATTTTGTTCCTCGGTTTGACGGGCCAAGGAACCGAAGCGGCCGTGTTTCATCGTGATGCCAGCCGCATGAAACAGCTCTCCACGGCGGGACATTGGCATACCGGCACCTTGGCGTGGCTACAGCGACTCGTCGAGATGGCGGCCGCCGCGTTTCAAAACAATTTCCGTTTCGATGCACGAAAGTCGACGCAAGCCGTGCGACTGCAAATCGCCTGTGAAAGCGCCATGAATGCGTTAATGATCATGCCCTCGGCAAAGATCACCGTGCAAATCAATGGCGTCAACCAATCCGTGATCTTGCAGCGGTCCGATTGGCTCGCCAAATGCGAAGACTTAATCGAGGGCGTGCGCCGCGCCGTCAAATCCGCTTGCCGTGACGCGGCGCTCTCACGCCGCCGCATTGACCGCATCGTTACCCTGGGCCCCTTGTTACGACTCACCGAAGTTCGCGAAGCGGTGTTGCGAGGACTCAAGGACGATGTCGAAGTCCAAACCATTGATCGCACCGATGTGGCTCGCGGTGCGGCAGCTTGTTTGGCCAGCGAGTTGCCCGGACGCGGCAGTATCGCGATGCCTCCTCAATCCGTGACCACGCAAACGATTGGCATTCTGATCGAAGACACTCAAGGTCGCCGCCGGATCATGCCCATCGTGCCCCGAGGGACCGCATTGCCCGCCCGAACGAATCGACGCTTGACCGTCGGAGATGCCCGCGAAACGATGGCCTTGTCCCTCGTCGAATCGTCCGGCATTCAACGCGAGGATTGGCACTCTCTCGGACGATACGACTTTGAAATCGACGACATCGCCGATGGCGAAGAGAGCCGAAATCGCATGATTGGATTCGAAGTCAACGTCAACGGCATGCTGATCGTGCGCGCCCAAACGCCCGGGATGCCCGGCAGCACCAAATTGGCCCCCCTTCCCAAGCCCATGCTCAACGACGAGCAAGTCACCTCCTGGACTCGCTGGGTCGATAAATTCGATTGATCCAGGCTGACGAGCCAATGGGCAACCAGCATGTATGATTTTCAATCGTCGGGGCGTCCTTCAATCAATAGCCCCCCATGAATCGACGACGCGCTTCCACCGTAGTCCATCACGCCCCTCCATCTTGCCGGCGGGTCACTTCGATGTGAAATCCCCCCGCTGCGCGACGTCACTTTGACTACCGCTATGTACTCAATTTGAGTAACACTGCAGGCAATCCGCTCGATTGAAATTCAAATCCGATTGCAAATAACGCTAACCAAATTTACCTAAACCGTTTACTTGCAGACACTTACGACGCGACAATCGACAGAAAGTTTAAACTTGGTTTCACGATCAAGTTTCATGGCACGAACGTAGCACTAGCAATGGAGATGAGAATCTAAGCCGAGAAGTTTGTCTTAGGAAAAATACAAGACTGAGGAGTTTGAAGAAGATGTTAGCAATCAAAAAATGGATCGCGATTCCCGCAATCGCCGCATGCTTGGCCTTCACAGCGGACACCTCGACGGCTGAAGCTGGCAACGGCCACCTACGTTTAGGTGGACTGCATATCTCGGTAGGAGGCGGCCACCACGGTTATCACCGCGGGCATCACCATGGCTACCATAGCAGCTATACGCCTCGATACCGTAGCTCGTATCGCAGCGGTTATGGAGGTTATGGCCATTATGGGCACGGGTATCGCGGAAGCTACCACGACACCAGTCATTACGATTGGCATCCGACGCAAGTGATTCGCCATGGCAATCACTGGGACATTCAACCAGGGCACTACGATTACCATCGCTCAGGGCACTGGCATCACTAACGCGAACGGGTGATGGGAGTTGCAGAAGGCAAAAAAAACGGCACGCGATGCGTGCCGTTTGCGTTTATTCGTTGTTTCCGAGAAACTGTTCGTTGTTTCCGAGAGCCCGAGTCGTTACGAAACCCTCGGCCAACGTCTCGTGGCACCCAGCGTCTCGTGGCACTAGGCTAGCGTCTTGCGAAAAGACGGCTTAGCTCGATGCTTACCAAGGTCCGCGGACGTAATAAACTCCGAATTGGTCGGTGTGACTTGGCCAATTAGGGGTGGCATGAAAGCGACCGCGCCGCGCGGCCCCAGGGGAATTTGCACTGCGTCCAAATTGATGATGGACGGGATGCATCAAGTTTTGGCTGACGCCCCACGACAACGATTGCCGCATGGAAACGGTGGGCGGTACAACAAGTGCCGTAGGTTGGCCGTAACTTTGATGGTAGTACGGACCATGCCAAGGACGATCCATTGCGTAGTTATGGTTCCAAACCTGAGTCACGGCGTAGGGATCGGTCGCGGCCGCTTCGTTTTGCATCAAGCCACCGAGCGTCGCGATCAAACCCGCAGCAAGGACGATTCGTCGAATCATAGTTATTTCCGAAAGAAGAGGAGAGGCATCGTCGGGCTGGCCTTCAGGAAGTCAGCTGGCCAAGTGAACGGGCTTGCGACGACGTTGGGTTCAATCGTTAGCGAGGAATTCGCAAGTAATTCCAATACACGTTGCTGGCAGCTTGCTTTACGGGCGGGTACCAATAGGTTGCTCGCGTGCGGTTCATTCCTCGACCATTGTCATAATAGTTGTGGAAACGATCCTTATGAGCGTAAAGCATCTCTTGAGGGTAAAATGGTTGATACGTGTAGAACGTATGCCCTACGTTCGGCGGAACCGGAACGGGTGACAAATACATTTGGGCGTTGGCTCGGTTAGCGTTGCCCTGGGTGTAATTGTTGTAGAACAGATCGGGACGGCCGTAACCTCGTTGGATCGCTGCGGCGTTGTAGTCGTCCCCGATCACCCCTTCTTCACTCGAGGGCAGATCACCGACGTGGCTTGACGCTCCACCGACGACTTCGTCACGGACGACTTGGGAGCGAATGATCCGTTCGCCTTGTCCAAAACGCTGGATGCCTTGGCCGAAGCGTTGGGCGGAAGCCGACTGAGTCATAACCGCCACCATCGCTAGCGAAGCCATGGTTACGATTCCGAGCTTGGTTTGACGTTTCATCCTGCGGTTCCTCCGACGAACCCGATCTAATTTTCACGAACTTGACCCTGCACGCACTCGGCGATGCAAATGGGGGGGGCGGCAAACAGCACGCATCTGTCAAAACCGACCTACGTCATTGTAATTCGACTCAAACCCTCCATCTTCGTGATCTTTTGCAATCCCCCCCACCCAGCTCTACGCGATCAGCGGTTCCGCTGCGATGGCTTCGATCGCTATAACCCCACTCCATGAGTGGAAACTCTCAATATTGCCCTATCGAGCTAATCTGCTGTAAAGCGTACAAATTACGCAGGTTGAAAGCGGCAGATGGCCGAAACAGAAGCAAGGATCGATCTTCACGATGGCCCACCATCGCCATTGGCAGCGAAGTTCACCTTGAATCTCTCCCCCCTCAAGACAGAACAAATAGGACGTTAAGGCGTGGCCAAACGGCAAAAACGAAATTCATCCTCGGGACCGAACTCTTCCAGATCATCAAAAAACAATGGTTCGTCAAAGGGATCGCTGTTGGATGCGGTTGATGACCAACTGCTGATGAGCATTCCGCTGCGCCAAGCTGCTCAATCCCGGTACCTGAACTATTCGCTATCGGTGATCACCAGCCGGGCATTGCCGGATGTGCGTGATGGGCTGAAACCGGTCCAGCGACGAATTTTGTACACGATGAACCAACAAGGTCTCAACGCGACCGCCAAGCACCGTAAATGTGCCAAGGTCGTGGGGGACGTGATGGGTAATTATCACCCCCACGGTGACAGTTCGATTTATGAAGCCCTGGTGCGGATGGCTCAAGCGTTTTCGCTGCGGATGCCGCTGATCGATGGCAGCGGAAACTTCGGTAGCGTTGACGGCGACAATGCCGCTGCGATGCGTTACACCGAATGTCGCATGACCCCGATCGCTGCGGAGGTGCTCTCGGACTTGGCCACTCGCACGGTCGCGTTCAAGCCGAACTACGATGGCAGCCGCGAAGAACCGGTCGTATTGCCCAGTCGTGTACCGAACTTGTTGGTCAACGGGGCGACGGGGATCGCGGTCGGAATGGCGACCAACATCCCCCCCCACAACCTGAAAGAGGTTTGCCAAGCGTTACTCAAATTGCTGCGTGATCCCGAAATCAGGGACTACCAACTCGTTGCCAACGACGCCGTTCAAGGCCCCGATTTTCCGACCGGGGGCCAGATCATCAACACAAAGGAAGAGTTGCGTGAGATCTACAGCAGCGGGCAAGGCACGATCAAGCTTCGTGGCACGGCGGAGCTGAATACGAAGACCAAAGGCAGCCCGGTACTCCAAATCTCTTCGATTCCCTTTGGGGTCAATAAGTCGTCGTTGGTCGAGCGGATCAACGAACTCGTGTACACCGGCAAGCTGCCCCTTGTCATCGAAGCCCGCGACCTTTCGACCGACGAAATCCGCATCGATTTGATGTTGAAGAAAGGGGCCGACGAAAACATGGTGCTGGCGTATCTGTACCGCCACACGGATTTCCAAAAGAACTTTAACGTCAACATGACCTGTTTGGTTCCGACCGAAAACCCAGAGGTCGGTGCCCCCAATCGGTTGGGATTAAAGGAAGTGCTTTGGCACTTCTTGCACTTTCGGCTCCAAGTGTTAACCAAACGTCTTGAAAATGAACTCGCCGCACTGCTGCGTCGCATTCATATTCTTGAGGGGTATGCGCTGATCTTTGACGCCTTGGATGAAATCATTCGCATCATCCGCAAGTCTGAAGGCAAAGCCGATGCCGCGACGAAAATCATGAAACGATTCCCAGCGGAAAAGGGGGGGCTAGACGAAGAGCAAACCGATGCGATTTTAGAACTGAAACTGTATCGTTTGGCGAGGCTCGAGATCAACATGATCATGGATGAGTTGAAGGACAAACGAAAACGCGCCAACGAGATTAAAAAGCTGTTGGACGAAGATTCCGAAGACAATTATCAATCGGGGCGTTGGACGATCGTACGAACGGAAATCGAATCGTTGATCGAGGCCTACAACAAAGATCCCTTTGCAAAACGCCAATCGGTCATCAACACGGTCGCCGAAGAACCGGAGTACACGCCCGAAGACTTTATCGTCGCCGAGGATTGCCACGTCATGGTGACCAAAGACGGTTGGGTGAAACGGCAAAAATTGATCGCCGACCCCAGCAAGAGCCGGGTCCGTCAGGGCGATGAAGTACTCACCTGCGTGTCGGGAAACACCGTCGCCGCGATCGGCTTCTTCTCATCTCTAGGGGTTTGCTACACCACTCGGATGATCGACATTCCCGCCTCAACCGGTTTCGGTGAACCGATCCAAAAATTGTTTAAACTCAAAGACGGCGAGCGGATCATCGCCGCGATCTCGTTTGACAACCGAGTGATTGGTGAGATCAAAGAGAACCCGAAAACCCCCGATCTGTGTCCTCCGACGCACGCCTTGGCGGCAACTTCGAACGGCTTCGCACTCCGCTTTGGTTTGGCGAATTTTGCCGAACCCTCCACGCGTTCCGGGCGGCGTTATGCTCGGGTCGCCCCCGGCGCGTCGGTCATCGACGTGGTCACCATTCACGGCAGCGAAGTCATTTTGGCCGTTTCAGAAAACTGTCGTGCGATGGTCTGTGCTGCCGAAGAAGTGAATTACTTATCCGGCGCGGGCAAAGGCGTGACGTTAATCCGGCTCACCGAGAACGATCGTTTGTTGGGCTTCAAAGCCTCCGTCGGTGATCGCGACCTGATGACCGTCCAAACCAATCGGGGAGCGAAAAAGACGATTTCAACAGCCAAGTACCGCGTCACCGCACGCGGCGGTCGTGGTACCGAAATCCAAAAGAATGGCAAGATCTCCGAGATCGTGACTCCTCCACCTGCTGCACCTGAAACGTTCGACGAAAACTGAATATGAGTACTGCGACAAAAACTTACAGTGCGAAAGATATCGTTGCCCTCGAAGGTCTCGATCCTGTTCGCAAACGCCCCGGCATGTACATCGGCGGCGTGGGAATGGCCGGACTTCACCATTTGATTTGGGAAGTCGTGGACAACTCCGTTGACGAAGCGATGAACGGTCACGCCACCGAGATTACCGTCACGCTGCACAAAGACGGCTCGAGTATCACGGTCAGCGACAACGGCCGTGGGATCCCGGTCGACAAGCATCCCAAAACGAAAAAACCGGCACTCGAAATGGTGCTGACGGTACTGCACGCCGGTGGAAAATTCGATGGCGGCAACTACAAAACCGCGGGCGGTTTGCACGGCGTGGGGGCTTCGGTCGTCAACGCCTTGTCCAAAGAACTCACCGCCGTGGTGCGGCGTGATGGCGCTCAATACCGCATGATGTTTGAGCGCGGGATCGCGAAAACGAAGCTGCAAAAATTGAAGGGAGCTGTTCGCGGCACCGGTACCACGATCACCTTCCATCCCGACCCAACGATTTTTCCCAAGATCGATTTCGATAGCGAAACGATTCGTACTCGCTTGGAAACGGTGAGCTTTCTGCATCGGGGGGTGAAAGTCACCTATATCGATGAGTCGGCCAACACCAAGGTCACGTACCTGCATGAACAAGGGATCGTCGATTATCTCGCCAAGGTGCTCAAAGATCGCTCGGCACGACCGATCCATGACACCCCGTTCACGCTGCGAAAGGACGATGATATTCGCATGGAGCTGACGCTGCAGTGGACGGAATCGACCGACGAACATGTCCGCAGCTACGTCAACGGCATTCCCACCGGCAGTGGCGGCACCCACGAAAACGGTTTCCGCAGTGGGCTCAATAAAGCGGTCCGCAATTACATCGACACGCATAGCTTGACCCCGCGTGGCGTGAAGATTTCTCACGAAGACATTCGCGAAGGCATGGTCGCGATTCTTTCGATCTTCATTGCCGAACCACAATTTCAAGGACAAACCAAAGATCGGCTCAACAACGCCGAAGTCCAACCGTTGGTCGAAGCCTCCACACGTCCGGCGCTCGAGCAATGGATGAATAACAATCGCTCGTTGGCCGATTCGGTGATCGCCCGGATCATCGCGGCCGCGCGAGCGCGTGCGGCCTCCCGCGCCGCGTCCGATGCGGTCTCGCGAAAAGGGGGCGCCAAGCGAACCATGCTCCCCGGAAAACTGAGCGATTGCTTGGCTAACGGCAAATCAAATTCCGAACTGTTTATCGTCGAAGGCGACTCCGCAGGCGGCAGTGCGAAACAGGGGCGAGACCGAAACAACCAAGCGATCCTGCCGCTGCGAGGAAAGGTGCTCAACACCGAGAGTGCGACGCTAAAGAAGATCATCGAGAACAAAGAAATCCAAGACATGATTGCGTCGCTTGGATGTGGCATCGGACCGAACATCAACCTGTCAACGCTCCGCTACCAAAAGATTATCTTGCTCGCCGATGCGGACTCCGATGGACATCACATCACGACGCTGCTGTTGACGTTCTTTTATCGACATATGCCCGCCTTGATTGCCGACGGCCATCTATTCATTGCCGTCCCCCCGCTGTACCGAATCGATATCGGCAAACAGACCTATTGGGCCAATGACGAAGAACATCGTGAACAAATTTTGGCCGAGCATGGCAAACGAGCGAAGCCGGAGATCACGCGTTTCAAAGGACTCGGCGAGATGATGCCCAAGGTGCTCTGGGAAACAACCTTGAATCCCAAGACGCGGCGTTTGTTAAAGGTCGAAGTCGACGATCATTTGGAAACCGATCGTGTGATTAGCGATTTGATGGGGCGTGATGCGTCGGCCCGTTTCCGCTTTATTATGGAACGAGCCGAAGACGCCGAAGAAATTGACGTCTAATCCGACACCGGACCTGGGGCGCCGCCAGCGATGCGAAGCCAACAACACGCCGCACTCGAGCATTTTTAATTTCGATGTAGCGATGGCGTCAAACGGATGTCGCGACGGCGCCAGCCGGTGGACCGCGTTCTCGCGAACGCTGCTACGGCTTGGCCCCCCACGTCATTCGTCAAATGGCACTAGCGACAGGACTCGATCGCCTTGACGACGCTCGACGGATCGATGTCGCCGACCAAGCGAACGCTGCCAATCCGCTCGGGCAAGATGAATCGCAACTTGCCGTGCGAAACCTTCTTGTCTCGCTGCATCACGGGCAACATCGCCTCGGCGTTCGCTTCGGGAAACGTCGTGGGTAACCCGCACGCCTGAATCAGTTCGGTTTGCCGTGGCAGCAACGTGGGCTCGCAGATCCCGAGATCGACCGCCATGTTGGCCGCCATCTGCATCCCGATCGAAACCGCTTCGCCGTGCAGGAGTTGGCCATACCCGACGGTCGCTTCGATGGCATGGGCAAACGTATGCCCGTAGTTCAAGATCGCTCGACGGCCGCTCGTTTCTCGTTCGTCTTCACCGACCACGCGAGCCTTGGATTGACAACTTTCCGCGATCGCCGCCCGAACCGTCCCATCATCGCGTGCGACCAATCCCGAGGCGTTCGCTTCTAACCACGCGAAGAACTCGGCGTCATCGATCACACCGTACTTAATCACTTCGGCCAACCCGCTCAAATAAGCGCGTTCGGGAAGCGTGGATAACACATCGGTATCGATCACCACTAAGGAGGGCTGCCAAAACGCCCCGATCATGTTTTTTGACGTGGGAAGATTGATGCCCGTCTTGCCTCCCACGCTGCTATCGACCATGGCTAACAATGTGGTAGGAACTTGAACAAAGCGGATCCCGCGTGTGAACGAAGCCGCCGCAAATCCCGCCAAGTCTCCCACCACTCCGCCACCAACCGCAATCACAACACTGCGACGATCGGTCGAGCTATCAAGCATCCATTGCCACAATTCGCTTAATTGCGAGATCGATTTACTCGTTTCGCCTGAAGGCACCGAAATCGAACTGACTCGCAGCGGCGTTGCGTCGTCTCGCAACGAGGTCGAAAGCGAGTGAATCAAACGGTTTGCCCATGGCTCTTGGATCGCCGCGTCGGCGATCACCAACACGTGCGTCAAATCCGACATCGTGCTCAGCACGGTTTGGCTAAAGGTATCGATTTGGTCAGGGCCGATTTCAATTTGGTAACTGCGGTCCCCCAGTGGAACCTCGACCGAGAGAATGTCGTTGCGGTTTGAACCCGATAGCATGGAAGGACTCTAGGCGTAAGATATAGATGCGTGGCTGAACGTGGTGTCGTTTGACGGTAGTTTACAGCACGAAGCGGGTACAGCTAGTTTGAGACACAGGATGCTCGCCAGAGGAGCCGAGAAATAATGTCTCGCCGATATGCGTTTCTCGCTGACAGAATCCCTTTACCTGAATCCCAAAATCAAAACGAACCACCACAACGTGGCGGTGATCGGGGGAACCGATACCGCAGCGAAGCCTATCTCACCCACGCCCCCCTAGTAAACCGACCCCTCCGACGCGAGACATTTTTTGGCATCTGAAATATCACACGACGACAAATACAACGACCCCCGAGCTCGGATCACTCGGCGTGGCGTGCTGCTTGGCGTTGCCGTCATCGTTCTAGCCATCATTGGTGCCTACGTTAGCATCGTGGGCCGACGCACAAAGATCGAGAAAAGCACCGAATTCTGGGGCCAAGATACGATCACGGCCCTGCAAATCGGCGAACGGTTTGAGCTGGTTTCGTTGGACGCCGAGCGAAATGAACCGATCAATTTAACCGCGATGCCTGGGTTGGGTTTGTTACGACAAGCCCTTTTGGACGACCGCAATTACGATTGGTCAACGAAGGCGACCGGTCCGATTGGCGAGCGGCTCGGGGCGGACGAGCAAGACGACGCGAATCGGATTCGTTTTCGCTTGACCGACCCGACTGCCAAACGGGTTGGTACGGTCGAATTAGATTTTGATCTAAATAGCGGCTGGATCGGCACCGCCGACGGAGCCAAAAGCGTTCGCATGAATGAACACACTCGCCCCAAACTCAAGAATTTCCTCACGACGGTCATGCATGCCGAGCAAAAACGCTACGATTTTCGTGAATAGCGAGCCGGTTTCGTCGGTCAGCCCAAAGGGCAGGTTTTGCAAATTGCGTCTGTTTCATCACCCGACGCTTCGTTTTTCATCCCCCGAGGCGTTAGCAAGAGAATATTGCGTTTGACGGTCCCTCGTTTACGCGTCGGGTTATGGATTTGCGGGAAAAAACGGCAATTGCCCCACTTCAGAAGGGCGCCGCACGGCTGGACGAGGAGCAAACGGTGATCCTGGCCCATGCTTCCTTGTATTTCCCACCATGCCATGGGCGTCATGCTACGATAGGAATCGATCCTTTTCTGGTACCTCAGCAAGGTCGATTCTATGTCTGCCGATCGTCGCACCCGATTGTCGCAAGTGGTTCAGCCACTGACGTCACTCGATGAGTTTTCTGCGGATCAAGCCAAGGCTGTTTGCGAGCAAGCGAAGCCGGCCTATGTCACCTCGACACTCAAAGCGCTTGTCCGTGGAGGGATCCTTCAACAGGTTATCGTCAACGATCAGCATCGGTTTCGATGGTGTGAACCGGAACGGTTCCAACCGGAAAAGTGGATCGATCAACAGATCCATGGGGTGCAAATCACTGAAACGCCGGTCGAAGAACGGCCCCGTGAGCGATTGATTCGCGACGGGGCGGCGTCGCTCAGTAACGGCGACCTGTTGGCGATCTTGATCCGGGTGGGAATTCGCAACGAGTCGGCGATCGTCGGTGGCAATCGAATCGGCAATCGCTTTGCAGCCCGATTAGAAAAGTTGCCTCGCTGTGACCGAGACGAACTCCGCGAGATCACTCGGACAATCAATCGAGCCAGCTATGCGCAAATCATGGCGGGCATTGAATTGGGGCGACGCGTCGCAGCAGCCGAGGGAGACAATCGACAGGATAAAATCAAAATCACCAGCACCCAATCCGCTATCGAGTACTGCACCGCCGAATTTGCCAGATTGGCCACCGATGCGGTTCAGGAAGAATTCCACATCGTTTCCCTCGATACCAAGCACCAACCCATTCGCACGCACCAAATCACCGTGGGCACCCTCGATGCAAGTTTAGTCCATCCACGCGAAGTGTTTCGGCCAGCGATTCGCGATGCCGCTTCGGCCGTGTTACTGGTCCACAATCACCCCAGCGGGGACCCGACGCCCAGCCGCGAAGACATCCAGGTCACCGAACGCTTGACCGAAGCGGGCAAGTTGCTCGGAATCACGGTGCTGGACCACATCATTGTGGCAAGCCAGCGATGTTTGAGCATTCGCGAAGCTAGCTAAGCATCGAACTCTTGCGACTGTCCCCGATCGAGATTTGCGACTCGATATAGCGAACGGGGCTAAACCCAACGGGGCCAAACCGAACGGGGCCAAACCGAACGGCCGGCTAAACCCAACGGTCGGCTAAACCGAACGGTCGGCTAAACCGAACGGGGGCCGCTGCGATTGAGGTCCGTTGAAATTTTGCGAATTCCGACAATCAAACCTCACCGCAGCCCCTCTAGTGGGTGTCTAATTAAAGCATCCATTGCGGGCTCAAGCCTCTTTCGATCACCTTCTTTCCCTGGGTAGTTTCATGGACCGACAAATTGATGCGATCCCCGATCACTTTGATTCCATTGTCAACGCCGCATGCAGCGTCGAATCGAAAATCACGGCGGGCCAACGAGCGAGTTATGAGCGAGACGGCTTTCTCGTGCTCGAGCAAGTCATCGATAGTGCGGCGATCGATGACATTCGCCATGCGATCGCCACGTTAATCGCCAACGATTCGCTGCCCGGCGAAAACCTCTTTGACGCATGCATCCGATTGAATCGCGAGGATGACAAGGCGCTCCACAACGTCTACAAGGTCAGCCATCAAACCGCCGCGATGAACCGCTTGCGTGAGCGCTGTCGCGAGCTGGTGACCAGCTTGATCCCCCAGGATTCGGGCGTCTTGATTGATGTCGATTCGCACATCATTTTCTGTATCCCCGACTCGACGCGTTTAACTTGGGGATGGCACCAAGAGAGCACCTATGATGTCTTCGATGGCAAAGGGATCAACTTTTGCCTGCCGATCTTTGAGCGTGCGACTCGAGAAAATGGTTCGATGAGCGTTCTCAGCGGCAGCCACACCAAGGGCAAGCTTCCATTCATCAAAATGAAGAATCACGAAAACGGCGCGACCACCTTAGTACCGCAGGGAATCGAGGCACTCGAACGCGAATTCACCGAAGTCTTGTTCGAAGCGGATCCAGGGGACCTCGTGATGTTCGATCGCCACTTGATCCATCGTTCGAACTCCAATCGCTCGCCGCGTCCACGCGTGACCGCCGTGATTCGCTTTATGCAAATCGAAACGCTCCCCGCCTCTTTTGACAAACCCTACTAGCGATCAAACGTCCCTACGAGAATCGCAAACCTGTCCGGAGCGAAACTCTCGGCGAGTTTCGCTCCGCAGTTGCGATGCGAGCGTCTGAGTTGCGAGTCGTTAGGCGCTGCGGCCTTGGCGACGTCGAGCCGATTCGGTCAGCAAGATCTTTCGCAAGCGAATGTTCTCGGGCGTGACTTCGACGAGCTCGTCTTCCTCGATGTATTCGAGTGCCGCTTCGAGCGACAGCGTTCGGGACGGTTTCAAGATAACGTTGTCGTCGCTACCGGAGGCGCGAACGTTCGTCAATTTCTTCTCGCGGCATGGATTGACGATCATGTCGTTCTCTCGCGCGTTCTCGCCAACGATCATGCCTTCGTAAACTTCAATCCCAGCCGGCACGATCAATTCGCTACGATCTTGCAGCAGGAACATTGCGTGTGGCATCGTTTTGCCACTCGTCATCGAGACCAAAACCCCGTTGGCACGTCGTGGAAGCTCCCCCTCGATCGGGCGATAGCTTTCAAAACGATGGTGAATGATCGCGGTGCCACGCGTGGCATTGAGCAATCGGGTGCGCAACCCGATCAAACCACGCGATGGGATCAAAAATCGCAGCAAACTGTATTCGCCCCGCTGCTCAAGCTCTTCGAGCGTGCCGCGACGATTGCCCACCAGCTCCATCACGGGGCCCATCGATTCGGTGGGCACTTCCACACGCAATGTTTCAAACGGCTCATGCTTTTTGCCGTTGATTTCTTTGAAGATCACGCGTGGTTTGCCCACGCTCAGTTCAAAGCCTTCGCGTCGCATCGTTTCGATCAAGACGGCCAAGTGCAAAACGCCGCGACCTTTAACGGCATACGCCTCGGCGCCTTCCACCATCTCCACTCGCAAGGCCACGTTGCGTTCGAGCTCTTTTTCGAGTCGGCTCTTCAATTGTCGCGTGGTAACGTACTTTCCTTCACGGCCCACCATCGGGGACGAGTTCACCGAGAACACCATTTCCAGCGTCGGTTCGTCGACGGTCAAGCGAGGCATCGCATTGTTCGCATCGACGGCCGAGATCGTATCACCGATCTCCACATCGCCGATTCCTTCAACAGCAACGATGTCTCCCGCCTCGACCGATTCGGCGGCCATACGGCCGAGCTTCTCAAACACGAAAAGCCCTCCGACTTTCTGTTTCGAGATCCCTGTTTTTTGATGCAGATCGACCGTTTGACCAGCCTTCAGTGTGCCAGCGGTAATGCGTCCTACCGCGATCCGCCCCACATACTCGCTCCAATCGAGCGTCGTCACCATCATCTGCAGCGGCGCCTCGGGTTCGACTTCAGGCCCTGGCAACGAATCGACCAACAAATCCAACAGCGGACGCATGTCGGTGGACGGCGTATCGGGATCCGGCGTCGCAAAGCCCTCACGCGAGCTGGCGAACACGTAGGAGGCATCATCGAGCTGCTCCTCTCCCCCAAGCTCAGCAAGCAGTTCAAGCGCCTCATCGAGCGCCTCGTGGGGACGGCCATCGGGGCGGTCGACCTTGTTGACCACCACGATCGGTCGTACGCCGGCCTGCAAGGCTTTTTCCAGAACGAAGCGTGTTTGCGGCATCGGGCCCTCGGCCGAGTCGACCAACACCAACGCACCATCGGCCATCTTCACAACCCGCTCGACTTCGCCACCAAAGTCCGCGTGACCAGGCGTGTCAATCAAATTGATTTTGACTCCACGGTAGTTCACCGTGATGTTCTTCGAGAGAATGGTGATCCCCCGCTCTCGCTCGATATCGTTCGAATCGAGGACGCGATCCACCTTTGCTTCGCTTTCGCGGTACTGACCACATTGCTGCAAGAGGCAATCAACTAGAGTTGTTTTTCCATGGTCAACGTGGGCAATAATGACTACGTTGCGGATGTCGTTTCGGCGCAAAGGATTGATCTTCGTACGTTGGTGAAAAGCGGGCAGGCGATGAGTCGTGTTCGGCTGGGATGACTTCGATTTCGGTTGGAAACAGTCATTTTCGGTTTCGCCGATCGACGCAATGTGTCTATTGCAAGGCATGCGATTGTGACCGTTGCCTCGGCTTCTCACCTGATCTACGGCGCTCGCCCTCGGCGGAAAGCCAGGGCGTTCGTACTTATCACAATAAACACTTCTCCCCTTATCAAAACAGATGCAGGGGTGCCCCGTCGAGTGGTAAGATTCTTGCCTCCAACAGCGCCCCCTTGTGGCACAATTACGGGAAGAGCGGGCGGCGTTGTCAAAATCGCCACCGATCTCGCAGCATCTCGATCGGTATGGCGTTGCCAGTTTTCGCTCGCTGTGTAATATTTAAAGCCGCAAAAGTTCTACCATCCCCTTGGTAGCTCTGCCTGCTCGAATTATCGCTGTAGCACGACGCTTCGCACCGATCTCGCTCGCGGTTGAATCCTGTCTTCCACCGCGAGCATTGAATCGAATCTACTTTGTGAAATTTTTCACAAAGCGGTATGCGACCGACGGTTTCGCTCTCACAGTGGTGCGTTCGGGCGATCCGACTTCGGCCATGCCGACCCGCAATCCCCCCGCAAAGGGCATCGCGTCCATGGGTCTGCGGGAGGTTTCGTTTCGAGAGGGTGAGCTATCGCATGGGGCTGATTCGTCATTCGTCATCCGCACTTCAAACACAATGACAACGATCAAACAAGGTTTGGATCTGCCCATCACGGGCGTTCCTGAGCAACACATCGAAGTTGCCAAACACGTCCGTCACGTTGCACTCCTCGGCGACGACTATGTTGGCATGAAGCCCACGATGTTGGTCGGCGAGGGCGACATCGTTCGCCAAGGCCAACCGGTGTTCGAAGACAAAAAGACACCGGGCGTCATCTATGTCGCTCCGGCCTCGGGTAAAGTGACCCAGCTCAACCGCGGTGCCAAACGCAAGTTCGAGTCGCTGGTGATCGAAGTCGACGGAGACGAGCGAGTCGAGTACGAGGGCGTTCGCGGATCCGACCCAGCATCGCTCGGTCGCGATCGTGTCGAAGCGCATTTGCTCGAGAGTGGTTTGTGGACCGCGCTCCGCACCCGCCCGTTTGGCAAGGTGCCTGTTCCCGGTACCAAACCGAGTTCGATTTTCGTTCAAGCGATTGATACCAATCCGCTAGCGGCTGATCCCGTTGTCGCAATCGCGAGTCGCAAAGAGCAGTTTTCGCTGGGCTTGGTTGCGTTGAAGCAATTGACCGACGGAAAAGTGTTTGTTTGCAAGGGCGAGGGCGCCGAGATTCCTGGCTCCTCGACCAACGGGGTTCAGGTGGAAAGCTTCGCAGGACCGCACCCCGCTGGGCTAGTCGGCACCCACATCCACTTTCTCGACCCCGTCGGGCCGACCAAGACGGTGTGGTACATCAATTACCAAGACGTCTGTGCCATCGGTTCGCTCTGGCAAACCGGCACGTTGGACGTTCGCCGCGTGATCTCGTTGGCTGGACCGCTGGTCAAGCAACCTCGATTGATCGAGACCCGCTTGGGTGCCGACGTCGCTGAATTATCCGCGGGCGAGCTCGTCGATGACGTGACACCCCGTGTGGTATCGGGTTCGGTGCTTAACGGCCGCACCGCCACAGGCACCCATGGGTACCTGGGACGCTACCACAATCAAATTTCGGTTTTGGCCGAAGGCAACCAGCGAGAGTTCCTGGGCTGGCAGGGCCCTGGACTCGACAAGTTTTCGGTCACCCGCGTCTATGCCTCGGCTGCGATGCCTGGCAAAAAGTTCGCCATGACCACCACCACTCATGGCAGCGAACGCGCCATGGTGCCATTGGGCACGTACGAGCAAGTGATGCCGCTAGATATTTTGCCAACTCAACTTTTGCGTTCGCTGATTTATCGCGACACCGATGAAGCTCAACAACTTGGTGCACTAGAGCTCGAGGAAGAAGATTTGGCGTTGTGCACCTTTGTTTGCCCCGGCAAATACGAATACAGCTCGCTTTTACGCGAAAGCTTGGCGACGATCGAGCGAGAAGGTTAATTCGCAGTACAGGCCGCTCAGCGCCTGTCCTGTTTCTCTCCACCGATCGGGAAACCGAGCTCACTTTATCGCGATTCGCCGACACCCCCGTTCATTGAATTTACATCCCAACCACTGGGAACACACTTATGAAAGCACTTCGAGACGCGCTTGACAAAGTCCACCCCTTGTTTGCCAAGGGTGGAGCATTGGAGATTGCGTATCCCATTTACGAAGCGTTAGATACGTTTCTGTACACGCCTGGCGAAACCGCCAAGGGCCAAACCCACGTACGTGATGCCATCGACCTGAAACGGATGATGATCACGGTCGTGATGGCATTGGTCCCGGTGACGTTGTTCGGCATGTGGAATGTGGGTTACCAAGCAAACAGTGCCGTACAGGCGATGGCGACCGCAGGCATCGATCACGTCGGTGATTGGCACTATACGATCCATCACGCGATCGGTTTTACCAACGACCCGACGAGCCACGCAGACAATTTTGTCCTCGGTGCCATTCACTTTTTACCGATCTACATCGTTTGCATGTTTGTCGGTGGACACATCGAGATGGTGTTCAGCGTGCTACGCGGACACGAGATTAACGAGGGTTTCCTCGTCACCGGATTATTGTTTCCCCTCACGCTGCCCCCCACGATTCCGCTCTGGCAGGTAGCGTTAGGAATTGCCTTTGGCGTCATCGTGGCCAAGGAAGTGTTCGGGGGTACCGGACGAAACTTCTTAAACGTCGCTTTGACCAGTCGCGCATTCTTGTACTTTGCCTACGCCGGTGAAATCAGCGGCGACAAAGTCTGGACCGCCGCCGATGGATTCAGCGGCGCCACGGCGCTGGGGCAAATGGCCAACGCCACGGCGGCACCCAACGCCGAAGCCGGTGCAGCGATCGCGAATCCTGCGATCGCATCGCTAAGCCATATCCAATACAGCTGGAACGAAGAGGGGGCGATCACTTGGATGAGCGCATTCTTGGGTACCATTCAAGGCTGTGTCGGTGAAACGAGCACGCTACTGTGCATCGTCGGTGCGGCAATGCTCATCGCTGCGGGCATCGGTTCTTGGAAGGTGATGGCCGGGGTTCTTTTGGGAGTGATTGCAACCGCATCGCTACTCAACGGCGTGGCAACCGAAACCAACGCGATGATGGCAGTGCCTTTCTATTGGCATCTCGTCGTCGGAGGCTTGGCGTTCGGATTGGTCTACATGGCCACTGACCCCGTCAGTGCATCGATGACCGATAAAGGCAAGTGGATATACGGCGGATTGATTGGGTTCATGACCGTGTTAATCCGCGTGATTAACCCGGCATTCCCCGAAGGGATCATGCTGGCGATTTTGTTCGGCAACGTTTTTGCACCGTTGATCGATTACTTTGTAGTTCAAGCTAACGTCCGACGGAGGCTCGCACGCTATGCAACAACGTGATTCAGTTTTCTACACCGTCGGCGTTGCCGCGGTCCTATGTGTCGTCTGTTCGTTGGCCGTCAGCTTTGCTGCGGTCAAGCTACGACCGTTGCAAGAAGAGAATAAGCGGCTCGATCGCCAGCGAAACATTCTCGATGCAGCCGGTCTGTCGATGGGCGAGTTCGGTAAACAGGCTAGCGAGTTGTCTCGCGAACAGGTTGCCGATCTGTACAGTCGCGTGAGCGAAAAGCTGGTCGATCTCGAAACCGGCGATTACAACACCGACTTAGATATCGAAGCGTACGATCCTCGCGAAGCGGTTGATAAGGCCGACCAGAGCATCAAGATCGAAAACCCCCAATACGACCTTGGGGAGCAACGTCGCGAAAAAGTTGCCAAGGTTTACTTCGTCCGCAACCCAGGCGAAGAAAAGATTCGACAAGTCGTGTTGCCAGTCTACGGCAAAGGATTGTGGTCGACCCTTTATGGATACTTGGCACTCAAAAACGATTTGCAAACCATTCAAGGAGTGACCTTCTACGAGCACGGTGAAACCCCCGGTCTCGGTGGTGAGGTCGACAACCCCAGCTGGAAAGCACAATGGCCTGGGCAACAGCTGTTTGATGAGAACGGCGTCCCCATGGCAGAGGTTTACAAAGGCCCCGCGCCCGACGGTAATCCCTACGCGGTCGATGGACTCTCCGGAGCAACCATCACCAGTCGTGGCGTCACCAACCTGATCCGTTACTGGGCCAGCGACGAAGGCTACGGCCACTTCCTGGAAAAACTAAAGAGCGAACTTGGCAATCAAGATTCCCCCCAAGCTACCCCCAGCGAAGCAGCCAAACCTCAGAAAGCGGTAACCAAGGCTGTAGAGCCCAAAGCTGCCGCAGCCGAAGAGAAGAAGCCCGAGCCAGAGATGAAGGAAGAGCCAAAGCCCGAGCCAAAGCCTGAGCCAAAGCCTGAGCCAAAGCCTGAGCCAAAGCCCGAGCCAAAGCCCGAGCCAAAGCCTGAGTCAAAGCCCGAGTCAAAGCCCGAGTCAAAGCCCGAGTCAAAGCCTGAGCCAAAGCCTGAGCCAAAGCCTGAGCCAAAGCCTGAGCCAAAGCCCGAGTCAAAGCCCGAGTCAAAGCCCGAGTCAAAGCCCGAGTCAAAGCCCGAGTCAAAGCCTGAGTCAAAGGCGGAAGCGAAGCCCGAGATGAAGGAAGAGCCGAAGAAGGCAGAGGCCGAGAAGCCTCAACCCAAAACGGACGACAAACCGAAGGCTGAAGAGAAGCCTAAGTCCGAAGACAAGCCCAAGGCCGATGATAAACCTGAGGCTGACGACAAACCGAAGGCTGAAGAGAAGCCTGAGGCCGAAGACAAGCCCGAGGCGAGTGATGAACCAAGCCCGGAACCTAGCGTTGGCGAACCCAAAGAGGGAGACGAATAAAGATGGCATCCCCCAAAGTTAAAAACGTCCTTTTCGGACCGATCCTCGATGACAACCCGATCGCATTACAAATCCTGGGGATTTGTAGCGCCTTGGCAGTCACGACGAAGATGGAAACATCCGTCGTGATGGCGATCGCGGTCATCGCTGTGACCGCGTTCAGCAACGCCGCAGTCAGTGCAATCCGCCACTACATCCCCGGCAGCATCCGCATCATCGTTCAAATGACGGTGATCGCATCGCTGGTGATCGTGGTTGACCAGTTGCTCAAGGCATACATGTTTGACATCAGCAAGCAATTGTCGGTCTTCGTCGGTCTGATCATCACGAACTGTATCGTGATGGGACGTGCCGAAGGCTTTGCGATGAAGAATAAACCGGGCATCAGTTTTATCGACGGAGTCGGCAACGGACTCGGGTACGGCATGGTGCTGCTTTTCGTCGCTTTTTTCCGCGAGCTGTTTGGTAGTGGATCGATCTTCGGTTATGAGTTGATGCAATTGACTCGTAACGGCGGTTGGTACAACCCGAACAACTTGATGCTTTTACCGCCCAGTGCGTTTTTCTTGATTGGCTTTCTGATCTGGATCATCCGCGCCTGGAAGCCTGAACAAATCGAAGAGGCTTAATTCAATGGAACATTACCTTAGCATTCTGCTCAAATCGATTTTTGTCGAGAACCTCGCACTCGCATTCTTTCTGGGGATGTGTACGTTCTTGGCGATCAGCAAAAATGTCAAAACCGCATTGGGTCTTGGCGTTGCGGTGATTGTCATCCAGGCGATCACGGTGCCAGCGAACCAAGTGATCTACTCGTGCTTTCTGAAGAAGGGAGCTCTCGTCTGGGCGAACAGTTTGATCAGCACGTCGACGATCGATTTTTCGACGGTTGACTTGTCGTTCCTCGGATTCATCAGTTACATCGGTGTGATCGCGGCGATGGTTCAGATTCTCGAGATGACGCTCGACAAGTTCTTCCCGCCGCTCTACAACGCGTTGGGAATTTTCTTGCCTTTGATCACCGTGAACTGTGCCATTTTGGGTGCCTCGTTGTTCATGGAACAACGCAAGTACGACTTTGTCGAATCGTGCTTCTTCGGCGTCGGATGTGGCGTTGGATGGGCATTGGCGATCGCGGCGTTGGCCGGGATTCGCGAGAAGATGAAGTACAGTGATGTGCCTCCGCCGCTGCGTGGTCTTGGAATCACCTTCATTACGGTGGGCTTGATGGCGTTAGCGTTTATGTCGTTCAGCGGTATTCAGCTGTAGCGAGCCTGGTGCGATGGCCCCCGGATCGGCCATCGCGTTTTTTTAATTAAATCATCGAACTTCTGATGAGTTTGTAGTTATGGAAACCGTCCTACTTGGCGTCGCGATGTTTACCGTCGTCGTCGTCGCACTTGTTTTGATCATTCTCGCAGCCAAGAGCGTGTTAGTCGCTTCAGGCCCGGTGAAGATCAGAATCAATAACCAAAAAGAAATTGAAGTCCCTGCCGGCGGCAAGCTGCTCGGGGCCCTCGCCGATGCAGGCGTGTTCGTTTCAAGCGCCTGTGGTGGCGGTGGAACGTGTGCCCAGTGCAAGGTCAAAGTCGAGTCCGGTGGCGGAGAGATTCTGGCCACCGAGAAAGGGCACATCAACAAGAAAGAAGCCGCCGAAGGCGAGCGTCTTTCTTGCCAAGTCGCTGTCAAGCAAGACATGGTTGTGGAGGTCCCTGCCGAAGCGTTCGAGACCAAGAAATGGGAATGCACCGTTCGCAGCAACAACAACGTTGCGACCTTTATCAAGGAATTGGTACTCGAATTGCCCGCCGGTGAAGAGGTCGACTTCAAAGCAGGTGGATACATTCAAATCGAATGCCCACCGCACGTGGTCAACTATAAAGACTTCGACATCGACGAACGCTTCCACGAAGACTGGGACAAGTTCAACGTTTGGCGTTATGTGTCCAAGGTCGAAGAGCCCGTCGTGCGTGCTTACTCGATGGCCAACTATCCCGGCGAACAGGGCATCATCATGCTGAACGTGCGTGTCGCATCGCCGCCACCACGCGCTCCCGAAGGTACCCCGCCCGGCCAAATGAGTAGTTACATCTTCAATTTGAAGCCAGGTGACAAGGCGACGATCAGCGGCCCGTACGGTGAGTTCTTCATCAAAGACTCCAAGGCTGAAATGATCTACATCGGGGGCGGTGCCGGAATGGCTCCGCTTCGTAGTCACATTTTCGAATTGTTCAAACGCGGTAAAACCGATCGCAAGGTATCCTATTGGTACGGCGGTCGAAGCAGTCGCGAGTTGTTCTACGTCGATCATTTCCGCAAGATCGAAGAGCAGTTCCCGAACTTCAAGTTCAACATCGCATTGTCCGAGCCGTTGCCCAGCGACAACTGGACGGGCTACAAAGGCTTCATCCATCAAGTGCTGCTCGAGAACTACTTGAAAGATCATCCGGCTCCGGAAGATATTGAGTACTACATCTGTGGGCCACCGATGATGAACCAAGCGGTCTTTAAGATGCTAGATGACCTTGGCGTCGAGCCGGAAAACATCGCCTACGATGACTTCGGCGGCTAAGTATCCGGTGTTGGTTTAAGGCGGTTGGATGATCGCGAGCCTTCGCGAAACCAGCCGCCTCTCCCGCGACAAGTTAACTGCGAACTCCCCTCATGAACCGATCCACGTTCACAACGACAACGCAGCGAATGATCCCGTTCGCTGCGTTTTCTTTTGCTGCCGCTCTGCTGTGGCTCGCCGGCTCTCCCGCGGTGGCTCAGGACGGCGCCGAGATTCGCGAGTTTCGCGGCCAGACCATGGGGACAACCTACATGGTCAAAGTCTACGATCCTCCGAAACTCGCGGATGGCATCGACATCGAGATCGATGCGGAACTGCGATCGGTAAACGATCAAATGTCGACCTATTTGAAGTCGTCCGAGATCAGCCGATTCAACGCTTCGGAATCAACCGATTGGTTTGACGTCAGTGCGGAGACCGCGTTGGTCGTTGACGCCGCACTACGAATTTCCAAAGCAACCAACGGTGCGTTTGACGTCACCGTCGGCCCGTTGGTCAATGCGTGGAGCTTCGGACCGGATGCAAAAACAAACACTGTCCCCAGTGACGAAACGATCGCGACGCTTCGTGAATCGGTCGGTTACGAAAAGCTAGCGGTGCGAATCGAACCGCCCGCATTGAAGAAATCGACGTCCTCATTGAAAGTAGACCTCTCGTCCATCGCCAAAGGACACGGCGTCGACCGCGTCATCGCGTTGCTCGAGCGTCATGGTGCCAAAAACGTCTTTGTCGAAATCGGAGGCGAAGTGCGGGTGACGGGCAAGAAAGGCGACCAACCTTGGAAGGTCGGAATCCAGGACCCGAGGATCGAGCAATCAGGAACCAACGAGACGCCGCTGGCCGCTGCTCACCCCATCGAAAACCAAGCGATGGCGACGTCGGGTGATTACCGGATCTTTTTTGAAGTGGATGGAAAACGCTATTCCCACACCCTCGATCCGCGCAGCGGGCGTCCGATCGACCACGATCTCGCCTCCGTGTCGGTGATCGCTCCGACGTGTATGGAAGCAGACGGGTGGGCCACCGCGATCAATGTGCTCGGAGCGGAGCAAGGGGCGAAAATCGCGGCTGCTGAAGGCTTGGACATTCTATTGATCCGCCACCGTGGAAACGAATTCACGCGGCTCGGGACGGGAACGCTCGCGCAATACGCGACGGATCCGAAACTTGAACCGCATGCGGCCCAGACTCAAACCCACCAAGCCGCTCAGCCGGGCGACGCGGCACACGCCAGCGAAGAGGCGACGTTCTTTGCCAAAATGCTTCCCACCTTGATCATCACGTTGATCGGATTTGGAATCATCTTGAGCGCGATGGCAATCGGAGTGATCTTCGGACGTAAATCGATCAGCGGTTCGTGCGGTGGCTTGGCGGGGAAGAAAAATGACGACGGCAGCGTCAGTTGTTCGCTGTGCAGCAATCCTTCGGACGCCTGCCAAGAACTCCGCGAGCAGATGAAAAAAGACGCTTAGCGCGTCGCCCGGCTTCCCGCCGGTGGGGCACCAACGCGAGGAGTGCCTCGCGCGTTTTTCATCTTCGCCACGGAGGCTTTATCTTCGCCACCGAGGCAATCCTTCCTCCGTCGCCGAGGACGGATCAACCGCCGCCCACCAACGTGACCACTTCCACTTCGTCCCCATCGTTGACGAGGGTCGATGGGTAGTCTTCGCGGGGCACGACGTCGGCGTTGATCTCCACAGCCAAGTAGTTTGCTGGCACCTCAACGGTGTTCAGCAAACGCTCCACACTCATCGCCGATTCGATTTCGACGCGTTCGCCGTTGACTTTAATCTGGATCATTTTACTCATCAAATGCCGCGTCAAAGGCGACGGTGCTAGGTGAAAAATCAAGTTTCTTCGTGAACGCACACGCTTCCTTGGCTCCGAAGGTTCGCTCCATTCCGGAATCTTCCCATTCAATGGAAAGTGGACCGGTGTACTCGATTTCGTTGAGGGCACGAATGATCTCTTCAAAGTTCACGCCACCTCGGCCGGGACTGCGGAAGTCCCAACCACGTCGCGAATCGCCGAAGTTCAAATGGCTGCAATTAATGCCGCTGCGACCGTCGAGCGTCACAATCGCATCTTTGATATGCACGTGATAGATGCGGTCGGGGAACGCACGAATGAATTGAACCGGATCGATGCCCTGCCAAATCAAGTGGCTGGGATCGAAATTGAAACCAAACTCTTTGCGATGGTCGAGCGCCTCGAGTGCGCGAGCTGCGGTGTGAATATCGAAGGCAATTTCGGTCGGATGCACTTCCAAGGCGAAGTTCACCCCACATTCAGCGAAGACATCGAGAATCGGATTGAATCGCTCGGCCAGCAATGCGAAACCGTCATCAATCATGCTCGGTGGAACGGGCGGGAAGGAATACAGCAGATGCCAAATGCTGCTACCGGTGAACCCGTTGACGACACCGACCCCAAATTTCTGAGCGGCACGCGCGGTATTCATTAACTCTTCGGCCGCTCGCTGGTTCACGCCCGCGGGATCTCCATCACCCCAAACGTACTCAGGCAAAATCGATTTGTGACGGGCGTCGATGTTGTCCAACACCGCTTGACCGACCAAATGGCCGCTGATGGCGTGGCATTGCAGCCCCGCATCGTCGAGCAATTTGCGTTGCTTGTCACAATAGTCGTCTTCGGCGATCGCGCGGTCCACTTCGAAGTGATCCCCCCAGCACGCTAATTCGATACCGTCGTAACCAAATTCGGCGGTCATGCGAGCCAATTCAGCAATCGGCAGGTCGGCCCATTGGCCGGTGAAAAGCGTAACGGGTCGAGCCATCGCGAAGATTCTCCGTAAAGAGGGGGATCAAGGTTAACGATCGTAGCGGCACTCAGGTGGAACCAACGTGTCGTCGTGATTTCGAGACCGGATTATAGAGGGATCCGGCGACCGATGGTGCGCGGTGGCGGCGGAAAACCTCAACCATTCCAAGTATTGCAGCGGCATGGGGCAATCCGTGCAAGTCAATCGACACCATGAACAAAAAACGAGGCGTCGTTGAACGCATTCCGTATCAGTGAAACAAGAGCATCAGCTGCGATTGCCCCAACGCCCCAGCCGTCTGCACCAAGTTCAACTCAGCACTCTAGCCGCGTGTTGATTTGGTCATCATCACCGTTCGCTGCTGGGCCGGCAAATGAACCGGTTGGGCATTTCATTTGTGAGCGGCAAGCCGCCAGCCCTAGGTCATCTACGTTGACACGATCCGAGTGGTGCTTGTAGCGGAGCGGCGCAATCCGCCCAGTCAATCCAGCCAGTCAATTTCGAATGTTTTACGCGTTACAACCCGACCGCTCGTGCCGTTCCACTATCCAAATCGATGGCATTGGGCGTTCATGTGAGTAGCGGTCAGGTGTCATTCAAACGCAAGCCGTCGAGCTTGGATCTTGAGCTCGGCTTGGATTTGCTCAATCGATCGCGTTTGCTCGGCCAAATCGGTCATCGCCGATTGCCGTTGGAATCTGAATTGCCGCTCGAGGTGCTCTTGAAACGCCGTGCGAGCATTCAATTGAGCTTCACGAGCATCGAGGTCTGCCTCCCATCGCTGCAGACGCTCAACCAAGTCAGCGGCTTGGAGCCCTAACCAGGAATTGCCAGAGTTGGTCGCGGCCGGCTCGGTGGACAGATGATGCGAAGCGTCGACGCGAACCGTCTTCTTAGCGGCGGCCCCCGGCGAGTTCAGCCTTGTAACAGGGGCGTTACACGCCGACCAATCGTGCCCCCAACCGAGACGAATCCGCTCGATGGAGCTCGGTTTCTCAATGCGTTTGGCGCGGTACGCGGGCATGATACATCAACGAAATCAGTGGGGTGTGGCGGAAGCGGCCCAACCGAGCTTCTCTGCGAAGCGTCGGGAAGCTTGCATTTCGGCTACAAATTTCCCTCGACGCAAACGGACTGGCACGTCCGGCGCAAAAGTTGCTTTAAGGTTGCGGTAGGGATACTTAGTGGTTCGGAAACCGTTGCGATTAAGCTCCATTGATCTGCTCTGACAAGATAAAATGAACGCACAAGTGGTGCGGTCCGTATCGGTTGTCCCGTTAGAACGGCTAATTCACACTCCCCCCAACCGCACCTCAATTTAAGGATGAGTCTCCGCTCATGATTCGTTTGCTCACGATTTTGCTTTGTTCCAGCCTGCTGGGTAGCCACGTTTCGGGGCTCGTTTTCGCTGAAACCCCACTCCAAGCGAAAATTCAGCGTTCGGCCAACCGTGGCATTGAATTCCTTAAAAACCGCGGTCAAGCGGCCGACGGTTCCTTCAGCGGCGAAACGGGAGTGGCCGTAACGGCGCTTTGCGTCAACGCGATCCTGCAACACCGCCCCCAAGCGATCAACGATCCTGGGATCCAGAAGGCGCTGGCGTATATTGAGTCAAAATTCCAAGGCGACGGTGGAATTTACGCCACCGGATCGATGTATCGCAATTATGAAACCTCGGTGGCCGTCGGCGCCTTGGTGCAAGCAAACCGCGAGGGCCGTTACGACAGCCCCCTGAAGCGAGCCGAGATGTTTTTGAAGGGGATTCAATGGGACGAAGGGGAAGGGATCGAAACCTCCGACCCTTCCTATGGCGGTGCGGGCTATGGAAAACACAAGCGTCCGGACCTCTCGAACACCTCGTTCTTGATTGATGCGCTCCGCGACCTGGGTAATGACGAGGAGGATGAATCGCTGCAAAAAGCGTTGCAGTTCGTCGTCCGTTCTCAGAACTTGGCCCACCAGGGCAACGACACGCCGCATGCAGACCAAGTCAACGATGGCGGTTTTTATTACACGCCCGCCGCGGGCGGGGAAAGCCAAGCCGGTGCGGCCGAAGGCGGAGGGTTGCGAAGCTATGGTTCGATGACCTATGCGGGACTCAAAAGCATGATCTACGCCGGGTTATCCAAGGATGACCCGCGAGTGATGGCGGCGATGGATTTTATTGCCAAGAACTACTCGCTCGACTCCAACCCCGGGATGGGGCAAGCCGGTTTGTACTATTACTATCACACCTTCGCCAAAGCGCTCGATGCAGCACAAGTCGAGGTGCTTGATGACGCATCGGGAACCCCACACCCGTGGCGTGAAGAGTTGACCGACCACCTGATTTCCGAACAACAAGCCGATGGATCTTGGGTCAACAAGAAGAGCGAGCGTTGGATGGAAGGGGACCGTCAACTCGTGACCGCCTACACCTTGCTCGCGCTGGCGTACTGTCGCGACTAGATCGTCGTCGCCCCTCTAGCCACGCCGCCGTGGAGCCAGGAAAAATCGTGATCGACTCGGTTCCTCGCTGACGCGTCGTGTCATGATTTTATTTGGAAAACGGCATTCGCGTCACTTCAATACTGACGCGCCGGGTTTTGATTGACGGGAGAGGCAAGCTCCCAACCGCCGAGGGCGTGTCGGCAAGAACACGTTTGGCTAGACGTTTGGCTACTCGACACTCAGGATGGTTTGTTGATAATCGCGAGCTAGGTAAGCGAGTAAATCAGCTAAACTGTTTTTTGGAAAATCGAGAATAAAGCCATGGCGAAAAAGACAATCGATCAAGTCGACGTAGCGGGTAAGAATGTATTGATGCGGGTCGACTTTAATGTCCCGCTCGATGAAAACCAGACGATCACCGATGACCGCCGCATTCGCATGGCATTGCCGAGCATCAAGAGCGTCATCGATCGTGGCGGACGCGTGATTTTGATGAGCCATCTGGGACGTCCCGAAGGCAAGGGGGATGACGCCAAGTACAGTTTGGCACCCGCGGCGAAGCAATTGGGCGTGTTGCTGGAAAAACCAGTGGCCTTTGCCGCCGATACGGTCGGGGAGGACGCGACCGGCAAAGCCGCCGCACTCACCGACGGCGACGTGTTGGTGCTGGAAAACTTGCGTTTCAATCCCGGCGAAAAGAAGGGCGACAGCGAGTTTGCGGGCAAGCTCGCCGCCATGGCCGATGTTTATTGCAACGATGCCTTCGGTACCTGTCACCGCAAAGACGCATCGATGGTTGCCGTCCCCGAAGCGATGGCCGGCAAGCCTCGCGTGGTCGGCCATCTGGTTGCCAAAGAGATCGCTTACTTGACCGACGCGATCAGCAACCCCAAACGTCCCTTCGTCGCGATTTTGGGCGGAGCGAAGGTCAGCGACAAGATCAACGTGATCAACAACTTGCTGGGGATTTGTGACACGATCTTGATCGGGGGCGCAATGGCATACACCTTCTCGTTGGCCAAGGGCGGCAACGTGGGAGGCAGCTTGGTCGAGAAAGACAAGGTCGACTTAGCAAAAGAACTACTGGCCAAGGGAGGCGACAAATTGCGTCTTCCTGTCGACACTCATTGTGGCGACGACTTCCGCGACATCGCCGGCTGCAACAAAAAGATCGTGGCGGCAGGTGAGATCCCTGACGACATGGAAGGCTTTGACATCGGTCCTGAAACCGCAGAACTCTACTCCGAGGTGATCAAGAACGCCAAAACGATCGTCTGGAACGGCCCCATGGGCGTGTTTGAAAAACCACCCATGGACGCTGGCACCAAAGCGGTCGCTCAAGCGGTCGCCGACAGCGACTCGGTCAGCATCATCGGCGGAGGAGACAGTGCCGCGGCGGTAGACCAACTCGGTTTCGCGGACCAAGTCAGTCATGTCAGCACCGGTGGCGGTGCCAGCCTAGCGATGCTCGAAGGCCAACGCTTCGCCGCCGTCGATCTGCTCGACGAAGCGTAAGCAAGGAAAGAGGGGGAGGTGGGGGAGAGACAAGGAGAGTGGGAGACAAGAAAAAGACAAGAGCGAGATTCCCACTCCCCACTCCCCACTCCCCACTCCTTGTCTCCTTGTCTCCTTGTCTCCTTGTCTCTCCCACTCCCCCTCTCCCCCTCTCCTCCTCTCCTCATAAGGCAACGGAATGACAGCCGAAGACGAACGCTTGGCTCAGTCCCAACGCCGCGAGCAGAATTGGCAACGCTGGGGGCCATATTTGTCCGAGCGACAATGGGGCACCGTGCGTGAGGATTACAGCGCAGGTGGAGATGCGACGTGGAGCTATTTTCCGCATGATCATGCGCGCAGCCGAGCCTACCGCTGGGGTGAGGATGGATTGCTTGGCGTCTGCGACCGGGAATGCCGGCTTTGCTTTTCGTTGGGTCTGTGGAACGGACACGACCCGATTTTGAAAGAGCGATTGTTTGGCGTCACCGGCCCCGAAGGCAATCACGGCGAAGATGTCAAAGAGTGCTACTACTATCTTGATAGCACCCCAACGCACAGTTACATGAAGGCGTTGTACAAGTATCCGCAAAGCCGGTTCCCCTACGAAGAGCTCGTCGACGTTTCGCGATCACGCAGCCGTCTCGAACCTGAATACGAGCTAACCGATTCATCGGCGTTTGAGGAATCACGTTACTTCGATGTTATCGCGGAATACGCTAAAAGCGATCCTGACGATTTGTTGATCCGCTTGACGATTACGAATCGCGGTCCGCAAGCGGCCGCCTTGCATCTGGTTCCACAACTGTTTTTCCGCAACACATGGACCTGGGATTGCAGCGATGAAGGTTGCACGACACGTCCTTCGATGCGTTTGGCGGGCAATGTCGTTCACACGAACCATGAATCACTCAAACAATTCTGGTTCGCCTGTGATGCGATCGATGCGAACGACGATTGGACTTGGTTGTTTACCGACAATGAAACCAATCGAGAGCGTCATCCCGATTTACCGGGTGAGAGCGAGCATTACAAAGACGCCTTCAATGACTTCATCGTGCATGGAAACCGCGACTCGACCAACCCAGCAAAACGCGGCACCAAGGTCGGGGCCTATGGATTGATGATGCTGCCGGCCGGGGCCACGCGTGAGATTCGCTTGCGGCTTGCGCACGTCGATTCGCCGATCGTCAAAGACGTTGCCGGCGGCGACTCGGCCACGTTTTCCAAAGTGGCGTTTGCCGATTCCTTCGACGCGTGTTTTGCCAAACGGATCGACGAAGCGGACGCATTTTATGCCTCACGTATCCCACCGAGTTTAAGCCAAGATCGTCGCATGATCATGCGGCAAGCGTACGCGGGGTTATTGTGGACGAAACAGTTCTACCACTACTCGGTTGCCACGTGGCTTGATGGCGACCCCCAAGGTGCGCCGACCAACGAGCTTCGCAAACTCGGCCGCAACAGCGATTGGCGACACTTGTTCAATCGGGATGTGATCTCGATGCCGGACAAGTGGGAATACCCTTGGTACGCCGCTTGGGATTTGGCATTTCACATGGTGCCGATGGCTCATTTGGATACACACTTTGCCAAAGAGCAAATGATTCTGTTTTTGCGTGAATGGTACATGCACCCCAGCGGGCAGATCCCCGCGTACGAATGGCAACTTGGCGACGTCAATCCTCCCGTGCATGCCTGGGGAGTGTGGCAAGTTTACAAGGCTTCGGGAGCCCCTCAACAACGCGACAAAGAATTCTTGGCGCGGGCCTTTCAAAAACTGCTCATCAACTTCACCTGGTGGGTCAACCGCAAGGATCCGCGAGGCAAAAACATCTTTGCCGGTGGCTTCCTTGGGCTCGACAATATCGGGGTTTTCGATCGCAGTAAACCGTTGCCTCAAGGGCATCTTGAACAAGCCGATGGCACCGCGTGGATGGCATTCTATTGTGGCACGATGTTGCGTATCGCCATCGAATTAGCCGAAGGTGACATCGCCTACGGCGACATGGCAAGCAAGTTCTTCGAGCACTATGTGGCGATCGCCGAAGCGATGAACTCGATGGACGGCAGCGGGCTGTGGGATGACGAAGATGGCTTCTATTACGACCATCTTTACGTCGACGGCAAATCGACTCCGATTCGTGTCCGCTCCCTCGTGGGACTGTTGCCCTTGATGACCGGCGTCATTCTCGAAGAACCGATCATCGAAAAGTTGCCCGGTTTCAAACGACGCATGAACTGGTTTCTTCGCAACCGTAGCGACCTGAGCCAACACATGACCTACATGGAACGCGAGGACACGACGCTCGGGAAACCTTGCAACCGATTGTTGGCGATTCCTTCGAGTGATCGATTTCGGCGTCTGATTTCACTGATGCTCGATGAAAACGAGTTCTTATCGCCGTTTGGAATTCGCAGCCTCTCGGCGGCCCATCACGATGCCCCGCTGGTGTTTGATTTCGGCGGCCAACGCCACGAGGTGAGCTACATGCCCGGCGAGAGTGATAGTGCGATGTTCGGCGGAAACAGCAATTGGCGAGGCCCGATTTGGTTCCCCATGAACTTCTTGCTCATCCAAGCACTCAAACGTTATTACGTGTTCTACGGCGATGACTTTAAAGTCGAATGTCCCACCGGCAGCGGCAACATGATGTCGCTCAAGGAGGTCGCCCGCGAGTTAGAACGACGATTGATTTCGATCTTCGAAGTCGACAGGAACGGTTTCCGCCCGTCTCATGGTCGAGTCGCTCAATATGCAACCGACCCTGCCTGGAAAGACCTCGTGCTGTTCTATGAATACTTTCACGCCGACCAGGGCACCGGGCTGGGCGCAAGTCACCAAACCGGATGGACCGCGTTGATCGCAACAATCCTGCGAAGCCACGGCGCTGCAACCCATTAGAACGCCGCTAGCAAAACGCCTCCGATGCGTTTTGTCCCCGCGTCTCAACGACCGCATGGAGAATCGACAACCATGGGCTTAACCGTGGCGGGCTCGCTAACGGACACGAGAGGTTTCTCGCCCCGCAGCAACCCTCTGTTAACTGTCCGTTAACCTTTCCAGAGATACGGCAAACCGCATCTCCGGTCTATCTTACCGCGTTGTTTCGTCTTACCGCATTGTCACGTCTTACCGCGTTGTCACGGAGCCGATGGGACGAGCGAACGGTTTAGCTTGATTCGCCCATAACGGTGACGATGACATTGCGGCCTCCCGCATGGTCACGGTGCTCGCACAAGTAAATGCCTTGCCAAACGCCGAGCTGCAATCGGCCATCGGTAATCGGAATCATGACGCTTGCTCCCATCATCGAAGCTTTGACATGCGCGGGCATATCATCGGGACCTTCGAGGGTGTGAATGTAGGGAAGCGATTCGGGAACGGCATGGTTCATCGCGGTTTCGAAGTCGATGCGCACGTCGGGATCGGCGTTCTCGTTGATCGTCAACGAGGCGCTCGTGTGCTGGATAAATACCTGCATCCACCCCACTCCAATCGAGTCGAGTTCAGGCAGATCGCGAACGATCATTTCGGTGACTAAATGGAAGCCTCGCTGCATCGCAGGAAGCCGTAGTTTTTTCTGAATCCACATAAACGTGACTTTCGGAAGAGGGAAAAATTGCGAGAAACCAAAATATTTTTCGCGTTTATTTTGGCTTCAAAAACGGGATTCAATGGGTCGAAAGGCGGCTCGTTTGGGCCCCCCTGTTTGGAACTTTTAACGACCATCGGATTGAGACGCCTGTGCCTGGGGACTCCTTCGTTGATGTTCAATGTTGGAGTATCCCCCCTTGCCAGAATCGGACCCTGATGTGGGGGGAATGACGACTGGGAAAGGGAACTCAAATGGGGGCTCTGGGAGGGTCGTTTTTGTGTGTCGCAATCGAGGCCAACTTCATCCTTGCCGCTTCGATTGTTAACACAATTTTCTTGACTCCCAGGGAATCGCGTCAATAATCTTCTCGTGCAGACAAATAAGGCCTGTTGGATTCACGGCCGAATCGAACATTGAATTGGATGCAAAACATTTATTGGAATGAATGTTTTGCACATGGAGTAGAGATCGAATAATGAGTCATTGCAAGAACGTGTTTGAGGCCATTCTGCGTTACGGACACGACGAAGACTTCGTGCCCAACAAAGACAACGACTTCGAACCGACCGACGCCCCCGCAGGCAGCCAAGAGAAGATTGAAGTCTTGCGCCGTCGCGTCGAACTAGGGCAACCCCTTTGGCACACCACGGACCGCGTTGATTACAGCGGTTTGACCGGCGCAATTCGTCCTCGCGAGTAAGTTCGATTGGGGGCCAAGCTCAAACGAGCGCCCCCCTCAAACACGACCCAGACACCCCCGTAAGGATTCGTTCCTTTTGGGGGTGTTTTCGTTTTGTGGGGCGTTTTCATTTTGTAACGAACCCCCGTGTTTGGATTGGCCCCGTGTTTGGATTGGCCCGTGTTGGGATTGGCTGCGTGGGGTCGTGCGTTTGATCGCCGTCGCAACTAAAATGACGCCAAATTGACCTCCGGATCACGGTTCAAAAGACAGGGAATATGTCAGACTCAATCTGCAGATGGGGATTTTTAGGTGCAGCGGCGATCGCGCGAAAAAACTGGAAAGCGATTCGGCTCAGTGGCAATGGACGCGTCGCTGCGGTCGCCAGCCGGTCGGTAGAGCGTGCCCAGTGCTTCATCGATGAATGTGCCGCCGAAGCACCGCAAAGCGAACCCGCCGTCGCAATGGGCTCGTACGAGGAGCTGATTCGCAGCGATGACATCGATGCGGTCTACATTCCGCTGCCCACGGGGATTCGTAAACCATGGGTGATCGCCGCCGCCGAGGCGGGCAAGCACGTGTTGTGCGAAAAACCGGTGGGCGTTAACACGAAACAAGTTCGTGAGATGCTCGATGCCTGTCGCGCCGCCAACGTCCAATTCATGGATGGCGTGATGTTCGATCACAGCCAACGGATCGAGGATGTTTCGCACGCCCTGCATCACGATCATGTCGTCGGAAAACTTCGCCGTATCAATACGCACTTTTCGTTCTGCGGCGATGACTCCTTTCTCGAATCAAACATCCGTGCCAATCATGAACTCGAGCCGCATGGGTGCCTGGGTGATCTCGGCTGGTATTGCATTCGCTTCACACTCTGGGCGGCCGGACTGCAGATGCCCGAACGCGTGTCCGCACGAACGATCACCGCGATAGGGAACCCGCAAGGCCAACCTCATGTACCGGGCGAGTTTTCTGCCGAGCTGCAATTCGGTGAAGGACTCTCGGCCACGTTCTATTGCTCCTTTTTGACAAGCAATCAACAAACCGCGGTCGTGTCGGGAGACCGAGGCCATTTGACGATTGATGACTTCGTCTTGCCGTTCTATGACTCACAAGCGCATTGGGCGACCCACGACCACGCCTTGGAAATTGAGAATTGTCGATGGAACTTCAATCGGAAGACTCAATCGCGATCGAGCGTGGGCTACGCCTCGGGGGAACCCAACTCGCAAGAAGTGCAGATGGTTCGCCGACTCGCGACGTGCGCGCTGCACAACAAGCTCGATCTCCGCTATCCCGAGCTGACCCTGAAGACGCAATTGATTCTTGATGCGTGTCGACGCAGCGCGATCGCAAACGGAGACTGGGTCAACGTCGATGCGGTCGCAGGCTAGTCCGGTTCGCCCAAAGCGCCAGCGAGGGACCGAAGCAAGAAGGGACATTTTCTCGCTTACACCTAGTGCAGTGGCGCGTTTGCAGTGGCGCGTTTGCATTGCGGAGCAAAGCCCCGGAAGTTTGCCTAGCCCAGCTCAATGCGCCGGAGGCTGAGTAAACCAGCTGAGTAAACCAGCTGAGCAAACCAGCTGAGCAAACCAGCCGAGTAAACCAATGGATTGCAAGGCCAACGGGCGGGCGGCCCGGTCGTTGGTTCGAATCCATTGACGGCGCCTCGTAAATGGCCAAGCCCTTAGCCCGGAACCTATCCAAACGCGCAACTTCAAAGCCGACGCGGCGGGTTAAAAATCATCCGGGCTAAGGCGGCAGCGTCGGGAGTCGGTTTCCGGCGGCAAACCGTCTCTTTCTCAAAATTCAAAATTTCTTTTTCCGAGTGTGACCAGACGTGTCACAAGGGTCGCGAAGAATGGTTCTACCTGAGTGATTGATCGCTCCGGTGTTACCTGATTCGCTTCTTTCGCACAGGAATCTGTTCGATGACCCAAATGATGCTTTTCGATAGCCCTGTTGTTGCCAGTCCCGTTGCCAGTCGCGCGCCGATCGCCTTCGTTGCTCCCGCGATCGTTGCTCCCAAGGCAATCCAATCTCCATCGTCGGTCCCCCGCAACGAAGTAAGCCCAAGCCAGCTCAACGAGCCCAAGCGAGGCATCAATCACATGGGCGATTTAGCGAGACTGGTTTTGATGCGACACGACATGATGGCTGCCCGCCGCACAGCCCGACGCACTGCCCGCTAGCGAACCGATTGGCAGTTGCCCTGGGGGAGAGCCGACGGCTCACCCGTGTCGCCTTTCGCTCCGCGAAAGCAGCGTCTAACGACGCCACTTTCCCAGAGTCAAAGGCGACTTTTCTATTCCTTCGCGTCGGCACGATCCGGAGTCAGAGCGTCGGCCCGCTCTGGCTTCGGAGCCGATGGGGAATGGCTCGCCGAGGCCGGCCCCGCCGAAACCACCTTCCCAGCGGCCGAATGCGACTTTTTCGCAGCCCCCTTTTTCGGGCGCAACATCCCATAAGTCATCATCGCGCCAAATACAAATCCCACCCCCACCGCAGTCACAATCAGCAGCAACAAGGAGACTTCGCCATGGAAGAACAACACATTCACCTCCTCGTTTCGATTGTTCTGAAAAGCGATCACCAGCGCGATCACGATTCCCAGAAGCAACAAAAACCAGCGTATTTTCTGCATCATTAGTCTCTCTCTCGTCGATCTTTCTCTAAAGACGCTTTCCCCTGCCCTCGGCAAATGCTAGCATTCAAGGTGCGTCTGACGTGTATGGGGCGTGAATGGAGGCGATGGCGAAGTCCCCGCTCCGCAAAGACTTTGCCCCCCCGCAGCGTAGCCTAGGCTTCTCGACGGAGAAAATCCAGCAACCTCCTCGTCGGGCTGCATCACTGGGCTGCCTCACCGTGAGGTGTTTCGGTCGACCGTTTTTTTGTCGACGAGCGTTTTCTCGTTTCCTCCTCTCCAATGGTCCCCAGGACACTTGCCGTGCCCCAACAAACCTTTGAGTTCATGGAAGCGTCTGCGTCCGCCCCTCCCCTGGCGTCCTCGCAACCGATTCGCTCGAAAGCAAACCGCCGATCCCAAGGGACTCCTCCGCTTCGCACGCCCCAGCGTCCTGGGCTGGCGATTGGAAAATCATCGCTACTGTTTCCGCTCGAGCCCTACGTTCGCTCGGCTCCTAAGCGCGCCGCTTCGGGTCTCTCTTCACACCTCGCCGAAGCCCCCCCCAAGACCGCGGAAAACGCTCCCTCGTCACTTCCGAGCGAAGCCCCCCTTGCGCCGGTCCCGCCATCGGACCGTCAAACGATCCTGGAAAAGTTGCGTGCCCAAGCCAATTGCTTGAACGTGTCGTCATCGCATCCGATGGAGGCGGGCCCGACGTTAGCGAACCACGCACCGATCTTCTCAACCGGTTGCGTGGCGCTCGATCACACGTTGCTTCGCGGTGGTTTGCGAGGGGACGCGATTTCCGAATGGATCGCGGATGCCGAGGGTTGTGGTGCGGCGGCCCTTTCGCTGGTCGTTGCCGGCAATGCGCTTCGCGCTCACGACCAACGACTGGGGGATTCGACCAGCCCGATCGTGATCATTGATTCGCGAAAGACTTTTTATCCCCCCGCGGCGATCGCGTTGGGCATCCCCGCAACGCGGATGATCCTGGTCCAACCTCGCAGTGGCGCCGACGCGGTTTGGGCCATCGACCAAGCGTTGCGATGCGAAGCCGTCGCGGCCGTGTGGGCGATGATCGATACCCGCTTGGATGATCGCGATGCACGACGTTTTCAATTGGCGGCTGAACAGGGACACACGCCTGGATTTTTTGTCCGGCCGGTGGCCGAACGTGGCAAGCCGAGTTTCGCCGAGGTTCGCTTGCATGTTAAAAAGGGCACCGGGTTGTCGTGGCCAACCCCTCCAAATCCGCACCACGACACGCCATTACAAGTCACCTTGGATCGGGGGCGGGGCGGCCCACTCGGCAAAAGTGTCTGGATTCAAATGGATGACCAGGCTCAGTTGATCGAAGTCGCTGCGCCATTGAGAGTGGCGGCACCGCAAGGGACACGACATGAAACGGCTGCTGTGCATCTGGCTTCCCAATTGGCCCATCCAAAGCGTACGGCTGCGCGAAGCGTCAATCCTCAACACCGAGTCGGCTAAGGAGCGAGCGGAACCGCAGGGTTCTCGCGTCGTTGATCGCTCTGCGGTCGCACGTGATGATCGCGGAGCGCTCCACGACATTCCCTCGCCCACCTTATTATGGGCCGATGATCCTCGCCGCGGCCGCATCGTCGCGGCTTGTTGTCGTGATGCTTCGATGCGCGGCGTCCGGATCGGCATGCCGCTGGTTGAGACGACACCACTGCTGCGGCACTCTCCATCGCCCGCCGCGTCCCAAGCGGCGGAGCTTCGACCCGCTGAAATTCGCCGCCACGATCCGTTCATGGATGGTGAAATGCTCAAACAGCTGGCCGCTCATATTCAACAAGCGATCACACCACGCGTCGCAATCGAATCGCTTGACGCGCAACCTTGGGCGGGATTCCCACGTCAACAACCGGAATCGTTGCTGTGCGATGTCACGGGAGTCTGGCATTTATTTGACGGCGTCCAAGGATTGATTGACGCGATTGAAAACACATTCGCGGATCACTACGCGGTGCAGCTGCATACACGCATGGCCATCGCTCCAAACATGGCCGCCGCTTGGGCGCTCGCCCACTTTGGTGACCACGACGTGGAGATCAGCGACGAACCGACCGCGGCGATTGCCTCATTTCCGATCGAAGCCCTGCGGATTGCCCGTGACACCGCAATCACCTTGCATCGCCTTGGTGTCGAGCGAATCGATCAATTGTTACGTTTACCACGCAGCGGGTTAGCAACCCGATTAGGCAAACCGCTGGTCGATCGAATCAGTCAAGCGATTGGCGAAATCGACGAACCGCTAGTTACCGACGTGACGTCCGATGCATTGACGTACGCGCACGAACTGGAGTACCCGACTCGCGACCTGCCGATCTTGCTGCACCGCATGGAAGGTCTGTTGCACCAAGCCAAGGCGGGGTTAGCGAGACGGAACCTCGGGGCAATCCGTTTGTTGTGCCATTTGGATATGGCGGTCCCGCCGTCGCAACACGTCGAAGTCGGCTTGTTTGCTCCCAGCGCCGATGTTGCCCATCTGCACTCGTTGATCGCGGGGCGTTTTGAAAACCTATCGCTTCGCCACGATGTGGTCCGTTTAACCCTTTCGATTGCCTTGACCGGTCCCCTGCGGACCGTACAAACGTCGCTGCTGAGCGATGGAGCCCCCGATTCGCAAAGCATGGGGGGGACTGCGGTTTCGCGTTTTGTTGACAAACTCAGTGGTCGTCTCGGCCGCGATGCGGTGTTAGGAGTGAAGGTTCACGACGACCCGTTACCGGAGAACGCCCATCAAACGTTTCCTATGACTGGCCAACCAATCAAAAATCGCCGCGTCGAATCGCCCCAAGGAACCTCTGGCGGAGCGATCCCAACGCGTTCCCATCCATCGGCATCGCGTTACCGATCCCCTTCGGCGACCGACGCGATGCGGCGTCCGCTGACGATCCTCGATCCTCCTCAGCCACTTGTGTCCCTCGTCCCGCAGGTCTCGAATCAGCTTCCCGAAGCATTTCGTTTGCGGGGCCGTGAGATTCGAATGGTGGGGTACTGGGAGCCCGAGCGAATCGAGACGCGGTGGTGGAGCGGGCCCACGATCCGCCGCGACTATTATCGCGTCGAGACCGATACCGGAACCTGTTGGTGGGTTTACCGCGACATCACCGCAAGCGATGCGTCAGAGTGGTTTCTACACGGCCAATTCACCTAGCGAATTCCGCTCGACGGCTAATCTCAAGAACGCATAACCATTGCAACCGAAGCAGCGTGCGCAATCGATACGTCTTGGTAGCGTGAACTCGCTTTTCTACAGGACTTTGCGTCGGAATCGTGAACGCTTTGAACCTAGATTTAGATGAGCCCCTCACGATTCCGCCTAGACGATTTCGTCCGCAGTTAACCATGCGCACGACCAAGCGACTTTGAGGGCCCCTCTACCTTGGTTTGCCCCACCATCGCCCCATTACGTCACGAGTGATACGATGCTAAACGTTGTTGCCATCGGCCTAGCCGCCGGTTTGGTTGTTGCCATTTCGATCTTTGTTGCCCGCACCTACAACGTGTTGCTGGGCTTGTTTGAAGAAACTCGCAACAGTTTTTCGCAAATCGAAGTGCAGCTCAAACGCCGCTACGATTTGATTCCATCGCTCGTTGAAGCAGCACGCTCCTACCTTTCGCATGAACGCGAAACGCTCGAAGCGGTTATCTCGGCTCGCCAACAAGCCTCGTCAAAACTCAATGGATTGCAAAACAATCTAACCGACGCCAGCGCGGTGCGGTCGTGGGCGGCGTCCGAAGAGGCGCTCGGGGGTGCGATCGGCCGATTGTCGATGGTGATCGAAGCGTATCCCGCACTCAAAGCAAATGAATCGATTGCTCAATTAACCGAGGAATTGACCAGCACCGAAAATCGAATCTCCTTTGCCCGTCAACTGTACAACGACATGGCAACGCAATTTAACATTCGCCGCCAAAACTTTCCCACCGTTTTGTTCTCACCCTCGATTGGCTTTGGGGATAACATCGAATTGCTACAGTTCGATGACCACGCCGAGATTCAACACGCTCCCAAGTTCGAACTGGTTGGTGCATAGGACCGTTCCTAGAGCACGTTCGGCGTCGCCCCACGCCTTCACGGTCATGCGTTCTAGCATGGCCTCGCTTCGCATTCCTTGCCCCTCAATTCGCATCACCCACAACACGCTCGAAGAGTCGTGATCGTGGACGCGGCCCTCTTCGAATCGTGATGCACCAGCTGCAAACGAAAGACGATTGATGTTTGATTTTCTATCGCGGCAAACTCGCGCGAAGAGCACTAGCTCGCGATATTACGCGCTCGTGTTAACGGCGCAGGCGTTGACGTCAATCGCAACGGGAGTTGTGATCGGTTACTTGTTGATGTTTCCGGTCGTGTATGCATTTGCAGCTGCGGATGCCGCCAAACAACCGCCCGTGTCGGGCTACCATCAATGGAACGCCTCGAGAAATACCTCGCATCGCCATCGCAACGTCCTCGAGGTCGGCACACGGTTCCTCGACGCGTTTGCAGAACCTACCGAGCCCGACACGCGATGTGTGGATCCCACCACCGTATTCTGGTTCACCTCGCTGTTTGGAATCTCGCTTAGCAGTTTCGGAATCCTGGCAGCGACCATTTACGAACGTCGACGCATCATGCAAGACGGCGGCTGGGCGATCGGTTTGGCGGTCGGGGGGCGACGCATTGAAAGCCATCCAGCTGCGGAGGAGCGAAAACTCGTCAACGTGGTCGAAGAGTTGGCGATCGCGTTTGCAACCAAACCGCCGGCCATTGTCGTGCTCGATCATGAACCCGGAATCAATGTGTTTGCAGCCGGGCTAACTCCCGCAGACAGCATTCTTTGCGTGACCCACGGGGCTCTGCGTCATTTGCCTCGTGAAGAGTTACAGGGCGTAATCGCACACGAGTTCAGCCACTTGACCAATGGTGACACTCGTCTGGGGACCCAACTAACCGCGATCCTCTATGGACTCAATTCCGTTCGCCTGATTGCTGAATCGATCTTCCGTATCGGGCGTCAAACCTGCGATTCCAACGAAGAGGGAAGCACCGCAGGATACCTGTGGATGTTCGTCGCGATGGTGATTTGGCCCTTTGGGTTGGCCGGCGCTTTGGCCGCTGCGTTCTTAACACTTGCGATCACGCGATCGCGTGAAACACTAGCCGATGCGGAAGCGGTGCAAAAAACTCGCAATCCCGCTGCGTTGGCCAAGGCGCTACGCCGCATTGTGGGGCACCCCCAACGCGGCCAACTACTTCATCCACAAACCACGATCGTCGCCCCAATGTTGTTTGTCGATCATCACGACACCGCATGTTGGTACGCCACCCATCCTCCGATTGAAAAGCGATTGTTTGCTCTCGACCCCCAAGGAGACGCCACTCCGATCTACAGCGACGTGGTTACAACGCCCCACCACAAAGACCAGGCGCCGAAAACCTTAGCGGCAATGAAGTTATTGTTTGCCGACACCACGGATTTTTCCCCGTCGGCTGAGCCGGTCACGTCAAGCTCACTAACATCGCACGCTACGGCAACCCACTGGGGCGGCGGATCGGTCGCAACGCTTGCCCAGCCGGCCGCGGCAGCATTGTCGATTTTACACCCCCAAACGTTTGCAATTTCGCTTCCGTTGTTGCTGGCGTTAGAGCCCACCGGTGCGGTCACGGAGTGTGATCCGGACTGGCTAGAAATGATTCAACAGTCAGACGACGCAACCCAAACGTCATGGCTAACCCAAATCGCGCAAGGCGTCGATGGGATCTCCGCCTCCCAACGCGAACAACTTCGTTCGGAGTGCCAGCGTTGTTGGGACCAGCTGGATGACCGCGACTGGACACGACGGGCATGGTTGTGGAGGATCATGCGAGCGATCGATCCGCCTCCGCCCCCAACAACGTCTACGAACGTACCGCTGCATGACATCGCGGGATGCTCACGAATCATCCTATCGGTCCTTAGCGTTTGTGATGGCGACGACACGATGGCGGACTACGAGTTCATGCGTGGGTGGTCGCAGTTGCGTTTTGCCGACACCTCCCGTTTGCCGGAGGAAGCGTTGTGCTGGGACGATTTCGAGTATGCCGTGCAAACGATGTCGCACGCCCCACCGCCCCATATCCAAGCGTTATTGGTTGCGATTGCAAATGTCGTCTCCAGCGATGGCCGAGTCAGCAAGGCCGAATCCGCCGTGATCGCCCTGGTCCGTGGCGTCTTGCAGTAAGGCGGAGCGAAGGGATCAGCCCTCCCGCCGGTTGCGTACCGTATCGTTTTCGGCCTCGCAGGGGTGTTTTTCCTCATCCACGGTACGCTCGAAGTGGAAACCTCAAAACCGCCGCATCGGGCAAAAAAACGAGCCCTCTCCCACAGCACGCACTGCGATCCCGTTAGGGGAGCGGGACTTGAGCATGGTAGCTCAGGTACGCAATCAAGTCTTGGATTCCCGCGTCTGAAAGGGGGGCCAATAGGCCTTCGGGCATGGGCGATTTCTCCGTCATCTTTTGCAATTCAACGTCACGTTGCGGGATCGTCATGCTTTCGGTGGCAGTGTGAATCGTGATCGTTTGCGTTCCCGAATCGGTCACCACCCCATGGATCACGCGACCATCATCGAGCGCTAAAATCGTCATCCGATAGCTCTTGTCGACCACCGAACTCGGGTCGATGATATTCGACAACAAATAGTCCATGTTGCTGCGGTTGCTACCTGAAAGATCGGGGCCGACCTCGCCACCTTCGCCATACAAGCGATGACAATTTTGGCAATGTTGTTGGAACAGTGCTCGTCCTTGACTGCGGTTCGCTTTAGCGAGCACGTCCGCCGTCAATTCATTTTTCAGCGTCTCGATCAAACGCAGTTTGTCCTGCGATGAATCACGTACTTCGCCCCAGACTTCGGCGATCCGTTGGTCAAGCAACGGATCGCCGAAACTTTGGATTTGACGGACTTGAAACGCGGACAGATCGCGGCGAGGAATTTTGCCGCTGCCGATTGCATCGAGTAACGCCGCGGCAAAGGATTTGCGAGATGACAATAGCGAAACAATTTGCGGCTTGTCCGTGCCTCGGAATCGGTTGTAACGGGCCACCAACATTTTGGCGACTTGCGGATCATCCAGTGTGGATAATCCCTTTGCAGCCAAGACATTCATCCGCGCGTCCGAAAGCAACGTTTCGCACACCGATCGCAATTCCTCGCTTTGACTTTGGATCAAGGTTTCCAGAGCCGCCAAGCGGATTTCAAACGAGACTTCTTCGGTGGCCCCCGTCGGCTGCTTGCCCAATGCGATTTGAGTGATCTCGTCCATGGCGCGACCATCCCCAAACACCACACTCAATTCGCGAATCGCGGGTCGAAGTTCGGCATCATCCATTAACGCAATTTGGTCCCACACCTGCGGTCGCGGTGCCCTCGCCCAGCCACGCAATCCGTCTCGGACCCCGCTTAAAACCGCTTGTTGAAATTCAAGATCATCGCGAGAGGCCACCTGGTCCAACAACGCGTTGAGCGCCGAGGGATGATGTTCAATTTGTTCGGCCAAACAACGAGCGATCCATTGCAACGTCTTAGCTTGTTCACATGATTGAGCAACGGTGACCAATTCGCTTGGATGATCCTTCGCCAGCGGCATCACGCCGTACCAGATCATGCATGGAAGGTTGTGATCGTCAGCGTCCTCGCCGCGCTGCGCCAGCGATTTAGCCAACGGCGGTCGGTCCTGCAACGGCAATCGTTGCAGCGTCGAAGCTAACGCCAACCGAACCGCAGCGGACGGATCCTGTTCCGCCATCACTGCGAAACGCGAGAGCAACTCATCAGCGTTCTGCGTCACCCGAACCGGAAGGTGTGCTTTCCACTGCGCCCCCATCACGTCATCAATTGGCCACGTTTCGGTCAATAAGCGAATCGCCCAAACACGCACGTACTCGTAAGGGTGGTCGAGTCGTTTCGTCATCGCATGCGAATCGAGTTCGCCGCAGGCGTGCAGCGTCAACAGGGCCTGAACCGCTGTCGATTCGCGTGTCTCACGGGAGTTCAAGATCTCTTTCAAACGTATCGTCGCCGCGGAGATATCTTCGCCGCGGTGGGCTCGATCGATTAAGATCATGCGGGCTTGTCGGCGTTGCCATCGATTCCCAGGCAGATGGGTGTTGGCCAACTCGACCAGCGACCATGAGGCGAGATTTCCCGCAGGGCGTGGCGTGCGCGTTGTCGCGGCATCGTCGTAGCTGATTTTGTAAATCCGACCACTCTCGCGATGGACGCCGGTATGTTCATGGCACTCGCCGGTATCGCTCCAGTCGATGGCGAACACGTTTCCATCCGGTCCGGTGCTAAGGTCCATCCCGCGAAACCATGGATCGCGGGCGAGAAACACATCGTCGTCGTGACGCAGCACGTAACCGCTACCATCGCGTTCGATCCGCTCTTGGTTGGCGCGCCGTCCATGAAAGTTAAATGTGAATAATTTGCCGACATACCAATCGGGCCATCGATCGCCTTGGTAGATCAAGGTGCCGCAGTGAGCATGCCCTCCGCCGTAGTCATTCGCTGCCCCGTCACGCGAATCGGCCCAGCTTTGCCCTGTATCGAAATGCCAATGATCGGCGTGCATTTCAATCTTCTCGTACGCGTGTCGATTCGGATCGAGCGTAAACGGACGGGGAAAGTGGGCTCCCGGGATCATGTGCCACAGATGGCCGTTGACCGTGTTACAGAAAAACATTTCACCGACGTCGTTCCAATCGTGTCCCCAGGGGTTGGTGGTTCCCGCAGTCAAGACTTCGACGATTTCGTACCTGGGGTGATAACGCCATATGCCCCCTTCGAGCGCCGGCCGTTGATGGCTCGGCGTGCCCGGTTTGCCAATCCGACCGGGACAGGAGCCCCCACAACGACCGTACAACCAACCGTCCGGTCCGAAGCGGATACCGTTGGCGAAGTTGTGATAGTTTTGTTGAGCAACCTCAAACCCGTCCAGCACGACTTGGCCGGGCCCATCGGGGATGTCGTCGCCATTGGCATCGGGAATGAAGATCAACTTTGGGGGACACATCAGCCAGACGCCGCCATGGCCCACTTCGATCCCCGTTAACATCTGGACTTCATCCGTAAAAACGCTGCGGACGGGGGCCGGATCTTGGCTGGTAGCGAGAGCGGCCTCGTTTTTCGCCACCGACGCCTTTTCCAAGTGCGTGTTGTCGAAGATCACCACACGGTCACGCAAATCAAGTTGGAAGCGTTGCTCACGTTCCGCATAAGTGAAATTTTCCGCAACCCACAAACGACCACGTGCGTCCCACGTCATCGCGATCGGATTCATCACATCGGGTTCAGCGGCGAATGCCGTGACGCGAAATTGGGGCGGGACGGTGAAGCGACTCGCCGCCTCGGTTGCACTCATCACCGGAGCGTCACCCTCCGGCTCGGAATTGAACAACGGCGGGAAATCGGCTGCCGCAACCGAGGTCCACAAGGACGCGATGAGTAACAGCAAGGGGCGACACATCGGATCAAGCTCCTGGAAAGCGAGAGGCGTACCGTGTGCCAAAAGGTTCCGACTTGGTACTCACAAAGACGCACGTGCTCTCGGGACCACGCTAATCGATCACCGATGCCGGTTTGGGTTTAGGCGCGTTGGGATCGGGAGGGTTTTTAGGCGGAGGCGGCGGAGGCCCCAGCCGGATACCGCCATCGATATGCGAGGTGTACACCCAATCCGCATTCTGAGGCTCCCAACCGGCGAGCACGCCTTGGTCGCTGAACAATCGACGGGCCGCGACGTAGACATCAAAACTATCCGGCAGGACGTAAAAACGACCGTAGTACTTGCTGATGTCCAGTTGGCTGAGCACTTCTCGACGAAACTTTGAACGCGGGGTGGCGAGCACGGATTCGTTTGCACCGCGGCCCTCGCGAGGGATCAAGCGGATCCGCGGCCAAGTATTCGATTGAACATAGTATTCAACATCAAAGAAATCGTCTTGGTCCTTTAATTTCTCGTACAGCGGCGTGAACTTTTCAGGATCGATGCCGGCGGCGGGATCGCGATCGAGTCCTAAACGCTGGATAATTGCCTTGGCTTTGATCTCCGCACGTTTGCGAAAGAACTCGGCGTTCACCGGATAGACGAGATTGTTGACGCAAACAAAGGTGGCTTGCTTGGCGCCCGGCGGTGCGGGACGCGGGTTGGGGATACTGACTTGGATGTCGGGTGGGGCCTGTCGTCGGGGCGTCTTGTCCAAGATCGCCTCGAGTTCCGCTTTCCGCTCGAGCGAAGTGGTGAGCAACGCTTTCATCTTTTCGCGTTGCTCTTTGGTGTTAGCAATCTCGGCTGCATTCTTCTTTGCGATTTCGCGATCCGATTCGATCTTGATCGCAAATTCGTTCATTTGCTGTTTGCGTTGGGCAAGGTTCTTTTTGCGTCGCTCCAGCAGTTCCTTGCTCTTTTGCAGCTCGGCTTGCTGAGCATCCGCATCGATATCGAGGGGATCGACCAGGATGCGATTGAGTTCAAACGCCTCTTGCTTTTTGGCGATCAGCTTTTTCTGTAGTTCCTCGACTTGTTCTTCATCGATGGTCGACTCGGAGGTCACGCGTGTCACCACTTCGGCGACACTCATCTGAGTCACGATCAGAACGAGCACCAAGATTCCAACGACGTTGGTCATTGTATCGAGTAGTGAATCCAATCCACCATCGTCGTCTTCCGCGGGTGGCCGGCGTGTCATTTCTCACCTGTCACATTTTGGGGGTTTGCAAAGGCACTCAAGTCGATTCGGCCTTTACCGACAACGGGAATTTTTCCGTTGCGAATTTCACGATCGTCACACATTTTTTTGGCGGATCGATAAACCGAGAGTCCGTCACTTCGCACCAAGAATACGATCGTATCGTCCTTGCCATTGAGCGTCTTTTCGAGCAGCGCGATGAAGTCGGCGTCCTTTGCCATCTCAGCCGCGCGAATCCGTTTGGCGGGCTGCAAATGGTGCATCACGATGGCCCCTTCGGCGCACTCGACGAAATGAGGGACAAAGTTCAGCCCGCTGCCTTGAGGCAGCACCGTGACGTTTGACTGGGACGCTTCGGCACGCTCGGCAGCTTCCTTTTCAAGTTGTGCAAGTTCCTCTTGCAACGACTCCAATTCCGACTTCATTTGCCCTGCGGTCTCGCGGTCCTTTTCATTCACCATCGGAATGACGACCTTAATTTTCTCTTGCTCCGCTAACGCTTTGTCGATTTCCTCTTGTTCTTTTAGCAGCGATTCGAGCTCCGCGAGCGTGATGTTGAGTAGTTTCTTCTCTTCACGCAATTTGAGTCCGGTGGAGTCGGAAACCTCGATTTCACGCTTCAATTCCTCGACTTCGTCCTCGAGCGCATCGAGTTCCTTTTGCGACTTCTCGAATTGTTCAATTTGAGCGATATCGGGCGTGTCGGTCTGAGCTAGCGCCAACGTCGCGATCATCATCGTCAACACGCCAATCACGCTGGCGATGATGCTCAGAAAGGGGAACAGCGAAATGTCGTCGTCCGACGTTCTCGGTCTACGCGCCATCGTTATGCACGTCCATTGGCACGAGACTTCTTGCTAAACCAACCGTTGCGACGGGGCTCGGGGGCCGCCGCAACTTGTTGCACCACAACCTGTTGATCGCCAAGTTTTTCCAAAACGCCACTCAAACTCGACAATCCCGATTGAACCCCCGAGAGATGGTTCGACAACGAAGTATTCGTCTGAGAGAAGGTCTCGTTTACTTGAGTTTGCAGCGTGGCGGTTTGTGTCGAGAGCGCCGACAAGGTTTGTTGGATCTTGTCTGCGGCGTTTGCCATCTGATCCAACTGGGCCTGCAAGCGGGCTTGTTGGTCGAGTTGTTGCTCATGCAACACAGTGACATGCTTTTGCTGCTGCACTTCGATTTGTTTGTTGACCTTGTTCCAACCTTGCGCGACTTGATCCGTCAGGTGGGTACCAATGGTATCGAGCTTAGAGAGCCACTGTTCCATCTCAGCATGATGAGTTCCGAGCGCTTGCTCGACAGCTTGGCGAAAGATATCGCTTTCCGCCCCACCACCACTCATCCCCCGTTCGGCACCTCCTTCGCGTCCGTCGTTGAGCCGACGCAGCAGATTTTCGTTACAGTATTCGTCGACGCTTGTGATCAAATCCTCTTCGCTCTTTTGCAGCGCCGAAGCCGGGATTTTGACCAACATACTCATGATCAAGGCTAACAGCGTCGTATCGAACGCGGTCCCCAGTCCACCGAAGACGTCTTGCAGAGCGACCTTCATCGCGTCCATGCTGCCACCATCACTGAGGCTCGAGGCGAGACTCGCGACGGCCGAGCTAACCCCCATGACCGTACCGATAAAACCCAAGATCGGTAGCGACCAAATGAAGACCTTCAAGATCGTGTAGCTTCCCGCCACATTGTTCGCATCGATCGCCGATTGCGATTCCATCATCGTGACCGTTTCGGCAGCACTTTTACGTACGCGGAAATGTTCGATACCGCGCACCACTCGGTTGATCAAAAACGTATCGCTGCTCGCTCCGGGAAGCTGGTTGATGTGTTCGATGAAGCGATCGATGGACCCCACGGTGATTTCCGCAGAAACCTCCGTTGGCAAGACGTCCAATAACATCGCGTCTTTCTGTTTTTTCAAATTCAGCCACTTCAGCGCCAAGATCGCAATCGCCCAGAACATCAGAAACGTCGTGGGGAAAGGAACGGGACCACGCTGCCAAAACAATTGCCCAAACGCAGTGTCTTGGATGGGAAAGGTGGCGGCGTACCAGACCAACGCCGCGCTGGCACCGATCAGGAAGCTGAGCACCAAACTGACGTCACTACTGGCCGAATCGCCTCCGGAGCTGAACCAGCTTTTTTCGCGTCGGCGTGGCTTTACGACTTTCTTGGTCGGGCCGGCAACCGTAGGAGCGACAGCCGATCCGGCCGATGTCTGGATGCTAGGGGTCATCGATCCCGCAACCGACGCTGCGGTTTCGCCTGCTTTGGGACGCGATTTTGCAGAGCCCGGTGTCTCGGCGACTTGGATCCCAGGAAACGCAGGTTCCGCTTCCGGCGGGGGCATCTCGGGAATGCGGACCGTCGCACGACAATAGGGACAGGCACGACTTTTGCCCGCTAAACTTTCCGAGATTTTCAGCGACTTGTTGCAGCCGGGGCAAGTGATCTTAAAGAAGGACATTCGTTTTCCGCAGTAGTGAATCGAGCAACAATAGAAGCTGTCTCAATGTTATAGACGGACTTTAGCGCAGAATCAAAGCATTACCATCACGTAAGGGCGACATATTTAAGCCCAAGCGACACCCACTCCCCCCCGGCAGAACCAGACGTCGTTTCAAACTCGCTTTGCCCCTGCGTTTCGCGTTACGAAACGAGATCGAGAATCCGCCGCATTTCAGCCACCGCGTCACGCATCCCGACCATCACGGCGCGGCTGATGATCGCATGTCCGATGTTCAATTCGATCATGTTTGGCAGCGCCGCGACGGGCCGAACATTGGCGTACGTCAAACCGTGTCCGGCGTGAAGTCGCATGCCCAGGTCCGAGACGACTTTTCCAGCGGATCGCAATCGATCGAGCTCGTGAATCTGAGCAGCCCCCCGAGCCAATGCGTACGGTCCGGTATGCAATTCAACCGCTTCGACGCCGATCTCGGCGGAGGCTTTGACCTGCTCGGGTTCCGGATCAATAAACAGGCTGGTCAAAATACCTTCGCCCTTCAACTTTTCGACTGCGGCCCGAATGCGGCCTTGGTCGCCCAGCACATTCAGTCCGCCTTCGGTCGTCACCTCTTCGCGACTCTCCGGGACCAGCAGCGCCCATGTCGGTTTGGCTTGGCACGCGATCGCAACGACTTCATCCGCACAGGCAATTTCCAAATTCGTTTTAACGGTCACTGTTTTCATCAAGACCTCGACATCACGGTCTTGGATATGACGGCGATCTTCCCGCAAATGGAAGGTGATACCATCGGCTCCCCCTTGTTCCGCGAGCGCCGCGGCGATCACCGGATCGGGTTCATAGGTGCGACGTGCTTGGCGAACGGTCGCGACGTGGTCAATGTTGACGCCGAGTTCGATCATGAGTTGCTTGGATTTTAGAGGTCAATGGGATAGTGACGGAACCGCGGCGTGCGGTTCCAAGGGGAGGTTTGTATTTACATGCACTCGATCAATTCTTTGCGTAGCCAACGCAATTCCTCAGAGACGTCCTCCGCCAAACTTCGCTTCCGCATCGCGTCGGGAAGCACCGTCCAGGCATAGGTCTCGACTTCGAGGTGACCGGTAAAGTCAATGGAGGAAGGGTTGCGAATTAAGGTTCGCAGACACTCACGCACATCATCTTGGCTTGTCGTGAGATGACCAAAACGTTCGAGGAAAATCGGAACGTGAAAATGGACAACCCAACGTTTGTCACCGCGTGCGGGATCACTCGACGCGGGAACCGGCGAAACCAGTCCGGGTAAATCTTCAGCTAATTCAAAGGAGTTGTCCCCACGGATACGACCGGTTTGATGCAAGTAACGGTCTTCGGCAAATCCGCTTAATTGTTGGATCGCTTCGTGTCGTCGACCGATGGACATGGCGTCCCAGTCGGCGACGATGGCGCTACTAACTTGCACTTTACCGATCGTGATTCCGGCGGCGGCGTAGCGAAGCAACACCTCGGCTTGCGATTCCATCATCACGGCGCTGTGGCAAACGTCGTGGCAAACCGTCAAATGTCGGCGATGCTTCGCATCGGGAAAACGCTTGCTAAACCACTGCACCACATCATCGGCGGTATCTAAAATACACCCCGGCTCCGGCTCGATCGCAATCACGATGCGGCGCCCGGTTTGAGATTCCAATGCCGACAGAAACTCCGCCAACTCGCGCAGATTCGCGGCGGCGGCAGCGAGCTGATCCTCGGTAACGGCGTCCGAAGCCCAACCGATCGGCAGCGTGCTGATCGACCCCACGGATTGGGATGCGGGAAGTAATTCGCTCAGGATGACGGCGAGTTGTTTGGTGTAGACCAAGCGTTCTTGTTCCCACCACGTGGGTTCGTAAACGCGATGCTTGACGACGTCTTGATGGAAATTGTCGTACGGGAACCCGTTGATCGTGAACGCTTCAAGTCGGTTCTCGTCCAAGAATGCACGGAACCCTTTCAGCCCTCCTGCCACACATTCATTTGCCGCTTGCGCAGGCAACCAAAGCCCAACCCCAAGCGCTGTCTCGGTCGACAAATTCGAGCGTACCGGCACGGCATACTGCAGCAAATTCTCACGAATCGTCGGCAGATCCATGCCCGCATGCACGTTCGTACAATAACCAACCGTAAAACTCATCGCCGTTTCCTCACTGAAAATTGAACTGGTGGGTAGATCATAGCAACTTTTGAAGCCCTGTCCGAGGCAACGTCTTGCCTTGATGGAGAGTGGGGCCCGAGGAATGGCACCCAAAGGAATGGCACCCAGAGGAACGGAAACATCGGATACGAACCGCGGGAGGGGGCGAAAACGATCACCCGACGGTGGCAAGCAATCCCGCGTTGCGTTGTCCTCCCAGGTGAATTTGGGCTCGCGGGTGAATTTGGGCTCGCGGGCTACTTTAACCTCACGCGCTCGACGCATCCTTGACGATGGGCTTGAGTCCCAATCGCAGACGTTCCTTCTCGGGAACCAAGCGGTCGAACTGGATTACCGCTTCACGGTTGTTCGCTTCTAATTCGCGATAGGCCGCCTGCAATTGCGTGCGGATTTCGCCCAGCCCTTTCGAATCCCCCATTTGCTCCAGCACACTGCACCGCTGGGCAAGCGCCAACGTGCGATAGAGCCGATCGATTCGGGGGTCCGCACTTAAACGCTCCAATAGCGATTCCGCCTGCCCAAGTTGTTGTTCGCTCGACATGAATCGAGCCAATTGCAGCATGCTTTTGGCATAGTAGCTCGCATTCGTCGAACTGGCGTCGGGGGGGAAGTTTTCTGGGACCGCCCGCCAGCCTGCTTCGTCATTGCGAGTGACGGCGACCAAGTACTGTTCTTGCACGGAGTCGGTTTGGGGCACTTGCTCGGGGCGCAGCAAACGACCGATGCTCTTGGCGGGTCGCGCTAGCATCGCGGTGCTGACCACCGCGGCGCACAACAGCGGCAGCAGCAAGATCGCCGCATAACGTCGCATCCGTGTGTAACGCCATTTGCGAGTTTCGTCGCTAATGCGTTGCAAACGAATCGTGGCGGCGGCGGTTCCCACGGTGGCTCCGCTGGAAAAAACGGCATCCGTCGTCTTGCCGTGGATTGATTGGAGCAGTTCGCTGGGAGATTGAAATCGATCCTGAGGACGTTTGCGCAGCAATTTCATGATGATCGCAATCAGCCATTCAGGCACGTCTCGCGATCCACGAGCTCGGTCCAGCGGTTGCGGCGTTTCATGCAAGTGCATCACAGCCAAGGCCAACGGATCATCGGCTTCAAACGGTGGTCGCCCGGCCAGCAAGTGATACATCGTCACGCCTAGCGAGTACAAATCGCTGCGGACATCAACGGTGTGCCCTTGCACCTGTTCGGGGCTCATGTAGCGAGGTGTGCCAAGCGTCAGCCCGGCTTGCGTCAAATCGCCGCGTGTGGCATCGACATCCAAACCAAGGCGAGCCAATCCAAAGTCGGCAACTTTGATGATGCCGTTTTCCGACCGCATGATGTTTTCGGGTTTAATGTCACGATGCGTGATCGATGCGTTGGAGGCACTTTCGAGCGCCGAGGCAACCCCCACGATGACTTCGACCGCTTCGTCGACCGAGAGCGAACCTCGCTTGGACAGGACATGACGTAGATTCTCACCGTGGACTAACTCTTGCGCCATGAAATGAAACGAGTCCACACTCCCCACATCGTAAACCTGCACGATGTTGGGGTGGTTCAATTTCGCGGCCGCTTTAGCTTCGCGGCGAAACCGGGTGATGTAGTCTTGGTCACGCGCGTAATCACTTCGCAACACCTTGATGGCAACATCCCGGCCGAGCGTCAAATGGCGTGCGGCATAAACGTCCGCCATCCCACCGCGTCCAAGTTTACGAAGGATTTGGTACTCGCCTAAGCGATATCCAATCAATTTGGATGACGCCAACTCCGTGTCGTCCTGCGGCGCGGGGAAGGGAGTTTCCGATGTCAATGTTGTGCCTCCCCAATCTGCACGAGCACTCGATTCATGCTGCCCGATTCCAAGCCTTGTAAATCGACGGTCACAAATCGGAATCCGATCGCACGTAGCGATTCGTTTAGCTCCGATGCCAACGGGGGACTCAGCAGCCGCGGAAGTTCATCGCTAGGAACCTCCACACGGGCGAGTTCGTCATGATGCACTCGCACCCGTCCGTCGCTGAATCCTTGTTCACGAAGCCACGTTTCGGCTTGTTCGATTCGGGATAAACGTTCGGGCGTGACTTCGACGCCGTAGGCGACACGACTCGCCAAGCAAGGGGACGCAGGTAGGTCTGCGTTTTCTAATCCAAAGAATCGGGCCAGCTCACGGACCTCTTGCTTGCCAAGCCGCAAATCGGCCAGCGGCGTTTGCACCGAGGCGTTTTTCCCGGCCTCGATCCCAGGCCGATAGTCGCCGAGGTCATCCGCATTGGTGCCCGAGACGAGGACCGTCGTAGGATCATGGTTCGCTAATTGCCCCAGCGTACGGTAAAGCGTTTCTTTGCAATAGAAACATCGTTTCGTATCGTTGCGGACGTACTCTTCGCGGTCGCCTTCGTGAGTCGGGACAACGCGCTGCGCAATCCCGATTTGGTTGGCGATTCGCGTGGCCCATTGGAGTTGCCAGCGGGGAACGCTCGGCGAATCCGCGGTAACCGCAACGAGAGCATCGAGCTTGGCACGCGTTGCCGCAGCGGCAACAACACTGCTGTCCACGCCACCGGAAAACGCAACCGTCACACGGCGAAACGAAGCGATCCGCTCGATCAAGCGTGCGGCGTTAGTAGAAACGTTATGCATGAGAGTCGCGTTTAAGAGCAAGTAAAAAAAAAAGGGGGGGGGAAGAGATTGCCAATGACGCTTAAGCAGGCAAACCGAGCCGCTTTCCCAGAACCGATCTGAAAATCAAGACGCCCGGGTGATCGGCTCCGCGTGCTTGCGGCTCCGCGTGCTTACGGCTCCGCGTGCTTACGGCTCCTCGTGCTTACGGCTCCGCGTGCTTACGGCTCCGCGTGCTTACGGCTCCGCGTGCTTACGGCTCCGCATGGATCCGGTGTGCTCGCAGGGGGACGCTTGGACATGCGTTTTTATGCGGCACTGGGAATTACATTTTGCGGGTATCCAAACAACGAATTTCCTCACCGACTCGAAGCAACAATCGCCCCTCGGAATAGGCCGGCGTCGCGCCCGCGGGCCCCCCCAGGTCGACTTCGCCTAACTTTTCAAATGTGTCGCTGGCGCGAAAGATCGTCGCTTGGCCATCCAGGCTGATGATTAAAACTTTGTCGTCAACGATGATCGGAGACGCCCCAAAATTGCCGCCAATGCGTTCTTTCCAAAGGGTTTCGCCCGTCATCACGTTTGCACATGACGCGATCCCTTTGTCATCGATCATGAACAAATGATCGCCTTTGCGTGCGGGGGTCGGAACATAAGGCGAGCCACGGTCGATGCGATACACTTGCTCGGGCTGTTCCTGCTTTGACTTCGGAATGCGAACGGCGACGAGATGATTTCCACCGCCGCCGCTTCCCGCCGTGGCAATGGCAAGGTCGCCCACGACCAACGGAGTGCTGCAGCAACGCGCACTGAACACTGGCAAGCTCCAAAGTAACTCACCGGTTTTGGCATCCAAGCCAAACATGCCATTGCCGGTATCCGCATTAATGACTTGGGCATTGCCATTTTCGGGCTGGAAAATGGCGGGGACACCGTAACACGTTCGCGTGGTTTTCAGCGGCGTTTCCCATACCGTTTCACCGGTTTTACGGTCGACGGCGATCATCCGAGTTTGCCCAGGACTTTCTCCCTGCTTGATTTGGTCGGCCTGCTGAGAATTGAACAGCAAGACCATCGATCCAAACAAGCGTGGTGAGGTGCCAAAGCCATGTTGACTTTGCCAGGTGCCAAAGTCGCGAGACCAAACTTCACGACCTTCAAAGTCAAAGCACTTGAGCGTCGTGTGCTGCGGGTCGCTCCATGCACAATAGATATTGGACGCGTCCGCCGTTGCGGTACTCGAAGCCGCCGTGTTACGCGAGTGAAGATGCCCCACCGCGTGAGGAAACGACTGATTCCAAACCAGGGCTCCCGTCTTCAAATCGAGTGCCCGGACCGCGATCGCTTGCTCCTTGGCGTTCGATGCCAGGAAGATGACACGGTCGTTGGCAACGATGGGGGAACCGACATTGTAAGCGCCGCTGTTGTGCCGCCAGGCATAATCGCCATCCTTCCAACGGTCGGGAAGCGAGCCGTGCGGGGTGTACCCGTGGGCGCTAGCCCCGTGGAATTCAGACCAAGCGGCTTGGGGGGCTGCCACCCCGGTGGTGCGGAGCGGGGACTCCGCAAAGCCAATCGTCTGCAATCCCAAACCAACCAGGATCGCGATCAATGACTTGCCAATAAAACCAGCGGTGGATGTCATATGAGTTCCAAGGCAATTTGAAAGAGGAAGGAGGAGCGTGTAGGGCGGGGCGAAACGATGTTGGGCAAATCGAGGGTGCCAGGGTACCGGATGCTTAAACCGACGCGATTGCATCGATTGTATCGATTGCAAAACAAGTTCGTTTTTTTGCATGCTGCATTGTAAGCGAAAGCGAGCAGTTCGTCCCCGTAGTCCAATCCGGGGGGCTAGATTTTCAGGTAAATCAACATCGTTGCCCCTCCGTTGATGGCCCGTCAATGCACCGCGTCGAATCTTCCAACAACGTCAACCTGCTTTTTGCCCAAGCAGACACCTGGAACCGTCTGGCCTCGGGAGTGCCATTTCGTGAAACATTTTGGCTGAAACCGTGGTGGGATCGATTTGGCGACTCATCAGACGCCTATGTGCTGGTCGCTCGCAACGCGGCAGGCGAAATCCAAGGTTTGTTGCCGCTTTATCGAAAAGCGGGCTCGCCACGGACATTGTGCAACATGGGAGACAACAACGCGTGCACCGATTTTGTCTCCATTTTGACTGACCCCATTCGCGATCCAGCCGAGTCGATTGCGATTGGCAACGCGATGGCCCGTTTCTTGTGCAAGCATGCCAACAGCGAAGCGGAGGGTTGGGATTTGATCGAAATCGATGGTGTGTCCGCCGACGATACGGTGATGCATCATTTTTCGAACGCACTCGGCAACGCCGGATCGATCGTGCATGCCCAATCACGGATGCACACTTGGTTTTTGAAGACCGAAGCCACGTGGGACGAAATGCTGAAAAGCTATAGCGGGCGAACACGCAAGAAAGTGAATGGCTACCTGGCACGTCTCGCGAACACGCCCGGACTGCGAAAGGAGGTCGCGGAAACTCAAGAGCAACTCGACGAATTCCTCAATGCCATGATCGAACTCCACCAACGACGCTGGAACGCCGTGGGCGAACCGGGCACCTACGGCGACGCAAAACTGCGTGACTTCGTGATCCGTGTGGCCAACGAAATGTTCCAAGCCAAGCGTTTGTACCTGCCTGTGCTACGAATGGATGGACGCATTATTGGCGGTGAGCTGTGCTTTTTGAATGAGGATCGTTTGTATGTCTACAGCAACGGATACGATCTCGATGCAGCCGAACTCGAACCCGGTCGGATTTTGAGTACCGTTACGATCAAGCATGCCCATGACCAGCGTCTGCGTGGCATCGAATTCATGCGTGGCGACGAGCCATACAAGCAACGCAATGGAGCGGAGCCGACACAGCTACTTCAACTCCGCGTGGTCGCGCCACGATGGTGGGCCAAGGCTTGCCATAGTGCTTGGTCGGCACAATTTGAATTCAAACAATGGGTTCGCCGCCACACCGGGCGTGATCCAGCGAAGGTGATCGACATGACGCTGACTTCCTAAACACTCGATTCACGATCGCGAGTGCCGTCATGTCGTCACGGCTTTGACTACCTTTGGAGACTCGAGTACTGATCTCGCAGCGCATTATCCTTAGGCGGATTGGTTAGCAAAATGTAACGTGCACGTTGCTGTGCCTGCTGCACATCACCGAGTTGTTTGAGTGTCGTAATCGATTCTAACTTGGCTCGGTGCCAATCGTCGCTGCCCACCGGCAATCCGGCTGCCCAACGATCCCACCACTCAATTGAAATCCGTTTTGCAGCGTCGTTGTCGCTTCTGCTAAGCAGGCTGGCTGCTTGCCGAACGAGATCTCTGGGCGCATCGGGCTCTCCTGCGAGTGCATTGATCGCGGTCGTCGCTTCCTTGATTCGCCCGAGCCAAACCAGACGTTCGGCATGCTCGAGAGAGTTTGCGGAGACCGGCGGCCAACTTTCGATTAGGGTCGCGATCGGAATTCGCAGCGTGGTGTCTTGGCGACCATCTTTCATCAGACGTGCGGCGGCCATTTCCAGCTTGTCCCCAGCGAGTTTTTGCAGCTCCGCCGCTGTGGCTCCCGAGATCCGGAATCGCAACAACGCTTCGCTCGGAGAAACCGTCGCCGCCGCGGAGGGGTCGATCGGCGGCAAATCGTCCAAGTCAACGCGGTCAAAAAAATACGTTGCGAGATGACGATAACGCTCCGCCACGCTGGGTTCGTCCATCGATTTTGCAAACGCGTGCTTTAGCCGGGGCATCATTTCAATGCGTGCGGCTTCGTCGCTTGATTGAAACGCATCTTCCCAAAGTTCAAAGGCGGTCTCGAAATCGTTCACCCCCAGCGTGGTCGCAACCTCCGCTGCATCGACGCGTCGTTGTTGCGCGGTGTATAGTTTGACCAGCCAATTCCCCGCTTGGTTCGCTTGCTCGCTGTCCGGCCAAGTGGTGATCGTGGTTTGCAGCATCGCTTCGAGTTCCGTGGCGGAAACCTTCGCTTGCGACTTCAGAATCGCAGCCTGCAAATGAGCCGCTGCGGCCCCGGAGCCCGACGGCTTCAACGTTGCCACCCCCGACAAGATGTCCGCTGCATCGCTCGGTTGCTTTGCGGCCACAAATGCGGCAGCCGATTCGAGCGAGCGTTTGATCGCACGGTCAGGAGTCGATTCGGCCATCGCCGCACTCGCGAGCAATTGAGCCGCACGAACGGGGTTGCCATCACGCAGGTATTGTCGCCCTTGGGCGGCCACGATCCCGGGATCCATGCGCAAAGGGGATTCGCCGCTAGAGGCATGGCTCGGTGCGGATCGCAACACGTCAATCGCAATCGTTTCGGCGCGGCGACGGCCATACGCTCCGTGGCGTTTGCCGATCATTTCCATCCAATCCCCGCCCTGGTTTCGATCGTCAGCATCGCGAAGCAGGAGCGACTCGAGGCGAACCAAATCCATGTCAATTGAGAGCGGAGCCTGCGAAGGAGATGGCTGGTAAAACGCATCGAGTTTCCGAAAAGCTTCATCGTGACGGTCGCTGCGCAGGTCGATCAGAATGTCTAACGCACGCATGCGAAGATCCGACGCCACGGGAACTTCGCTGACGAGTTGGTTGAATTCACGGCGTGCACGATCAAAGTCCTCGCTGCGCAAAAGCGTAATCACGCGAAGCCGTTCGACTTCGTTGCGGGCTTGGCATTCGCTCGGCAACTGTGTCAGCGCCTCGTCGGCGGCTTGCAACGCCGCCGTCGAGGCCGCCAAGCGGTCGTCGCTACCACGCGGAAACAGCTCGGTCCCCATCAACTTCACACGCACAAGATCGACCTGGGTTTGCTGAGCCAAACGAGCCAAATCGCTTCCCATGGCCGCGGCCTCAGGCGTGGTGGGGGAGCGTGAGTCGAGCCGCGTTTTTGCTTCGAAGGTCGTCGTCGCGAGCGTTTCCAGTACCGAGGCCGCGGCCGTCAATCGGCGAAGCGCTCGCTCAGTGCGTTGTTCGTCAGCGGGATGGATCATCACCGCCAACAAATCGTGTTCGGCGGCGGCCGTTTCCACCCCAATCAACTGCGATTGAAGAAACAAGGCTCGCGGATGTTCAGGATACGAATCAAGTAATTCGCGAATCGGTTTTTGGGCGGCGAGTATTTCTTGGTCCGAAAAGTCTTCACGCGTTCGTCGCTGGGCGGTTTCCAGCTCGCAATACCAAAGCGTCCAACGCGCGTATGCGTCGCTCATCGGCGAGGTTGATTCGAGCCCGCGGAGGATTAGGTTTTCCGCGACATCGAACTCCGTTCGGCGAATCAACTCGGCGATCAAATCCGCATCTCGATCATTGCTGGTCCTGCCGACCGCGGTGGGCTGGGCCGCGGAGGATTGGGCAAGCACCAAGCCGCACGGCAAGAACAGCGTGAATACGATTGCAATCAAGAATCGAGCGCAGGATGCGGGCATGGTAATCATTCGGCGTTCGCAGCGAATAGAACTCGATCGGCGCCCGCAACTCGGGCGATATCATAAACCAGAATCGCTTCGGCAATCGCGATGTTGGGCTCGGGGTCGACAATCACCGGCGGCTGAACGCCCAGCTTCAAAATCTCTTTTAATCGACTCTCCAGCTCGCCAGTATCGCGTACCGGTTGTCCATTCAATTCGATCACATGGCCGCCTTCTCTCGCGATCATGCGAACGATGAGCTCATCAAAAATCTCGATAGGTGGCGCATCAGCCGGATCGTCGCGGGTGCCTATCGTGGGGGGCTGAGCGACTGCGCTAGGGAGGTCGAATTCAGGCTGTTCAAAGCTGCTCGTCCAAACAAAAAACACCAGCAGCAGAAAGACGACATCAATCATCGGCGTCATTTCGACATCCAACGAGCCCTGAGAGCGTCGTAACGGAACCTTCATTATTGGTTAGCCTCGCGAACCGAGATCGTGACATCATGGATCCCAACGAGTGCGGCTTCGCGTAGGATCGGTTCGATGTACTGGTAGACAACCGAACCGTCGGTTCGCAATCTTAGCGACGCATTGGCGCCGCTGCGGCCAACGTGATCGAGCAGGATCGCCTGCAATTGATCGGCGGCGATGATGTCTCCCGAGATCCGGTAGTTCGATTCAGCATCGACCGTGACGGTCAACGCAACGCGATCGGGGGAGGCGGGTAGAAAGGTGCTTGCGATCGGTAAATCGACCGGCAAATAGTTCTCCTGCCGAGCGAGGTGGCTCGAGACCAAGAAAAAAATGATCAGCAAAAAGACAACGTCGATCATCGGCGTCATGTTCGCACCGACCGGGGAGACGTTGTTAGGATTGGGAACTCGCATAGCCGTCAATGTAGCGAAGTTGTGTTGGAAAAATAATACGGCCTTTCACGTTCCCAATGAGGTGCGATACGCTATGATGATGAAAGACACGCTCACTTTTTTGAAAAACTTCCTTCGTCATCCGACCCAAGTCGGGGCAATCGTGCCGAGTAGCGCCGGTTTGGTTTCCGCGATGGTCGATTGGTTCGATTGGGATTCGGCACGCAATGTCGTCGAGTTCGGACCGGGGACAGGCGTTTTCACCGAAGGAATCATCGATCGATTGCATCCCGATGCAAAGTTTTTTGCGATCGAACGCTCCGCGGAATTGGTCGCAGCGACCCGCCAGCGTTGTCCCACCGCGACCGTTTACGAAGACAGTGTGACGAACGTGGTCGAGCTCTGCCGACGCGAATCAATGCCCCATGTCGATGCAGTGATTTGTGGGCTGCCGTGGGCATCGTTCTCCGAATCATTGCAAGCCGAGATCATGGACTCGATGCTGGAGGTGTTACGACCGGGGGGCCAATTTGCCACCTTTGCGTATTGGCAAGGCTTGGCACTGCCAGCGGGGCAACGGTTTTCACGTCGCTTGAAGCAAACCTTCCCCGAGGTGGGGCGAAGTCACACGGTGTGGCGAAATTTGCCGCCAGCGTTCGTGTATCGATGCAGCCGAACGTGAGTAGAAAAAAGCCCAAGCGATCCACGGACGGGGCGAGCTCGCTGGGCTAACCGACGATGGGCTAACCGACGATGGGCTAACCGACGATGGGCTAGCCGACGATCTGGTGGTAGCTCCATCTACAAATTTGCCATGCCGCATAGATCAACAGCGCGGTGTAGAGCGAAACGATCAGAGCCCAGAAATAACGCTCGACATTCGAAAATGCCTTGTTCATCCACAGCAAAGGAATCCCCAACGCTCCGGTGACCAAGAACAGCGTTGCCAGCACTGCACCACGACTTTGCAATAAACGACGTTGCTGAAAAGGGGGCGTTGCCGCTGGTGACGGGGGCACCGGGACATCGCCGGCCGCCGATGGCGATGCGGAAAGCTTGGCTTCGATTGGCGACTCATCCTGGTCGGCATGCGGGTTCATTGCGAAACTTCGGGCGTGGTGGAGGCAGGTAAATTCTCTACAGGTGCATTCGCAACAGGTGCATTCGCAACAGGTGCATTCGCAACAGGTGCATTCGCAACAGGTGCATTCGCAACGGGGGCATTCGCAACGGGGGCATTGCTGTCACTCAAACGTTGTTGAGCCTTCAGCACCAACGGTCCTACGTTGCTATTGCTCGCATACAACTCAATGATTGAGTACCAGATTTGCCGTGCGGCGACCACATTGCCGCGGCGGTGTTCTCGCTCCGCTTCATCGAGTTTTTCTTGCAGGATGATTGCGGCTTCGTCCTTGATCAAGGAGCGATTTTCAATCTGAGCGATTTGGCGTCTGGCAAGATTGACGAACGGACGATATTTGGGATCGTCGCCGAGCAAGGTTTCCATGCTGCGGTATTTGTCCAACGCCGTCGAGGTGTCACCGAAACGTTCAAATTGCTCCGCTTCGGCATACAATCGCTCCCCTTCGTTTTTGATCGCTAGGTTACGCTTTAACTTGACCGCTAAGGCGTGCTCGGCCTGCATCATTTCAATCCGATCGACCTGTTCTTCGGCCCAAGCGGCATGTTCGCCGTCGGGGAATTGAGCGATCATCGGGCGCAGGTAGTTGTTCTTCGCTTGATTCATGGACGTTTGAGTTTCTTGCGAAAGGAGCGTTTCGGCGCGTTTTCGCATTTGATCTTCGTTGAGCGGCCAAGCGACATAGCCGAGCATCAACAACATGGCGACGAGAACGCCAATCAAAACCCACGACTTGTCATGCCAAAGAGTGGCATCGGGGTGCGATTCTTTGTCGACATCAACCAATTCACGACCGAGCAACGTGCGCGCCTCGTCTCGCTCTTTTTGGTCGGTCACGCTCAACGGACTGAATCCCGAGGAAGCATGCTCGGCAACGCCCGCGCGTGACATCGATCGACGTCGCACCTCGGCAAGGGCGAGCTGAACCGCGGGGGCGCCAAACGGACGTGCCGACGGATCTTTTTCGAGCAGTTGAGTGATTAGCTTGTCAAACCAAACCGGACAATCCATCACCAAGGATGCAGCGGACGCAGGAATTTGTTCTCGAACATTTCGCGTCACTTCTTCGACCGTATCGCCCTGGACCGGAGGGCGTCCGGTGATGGCGAAATAGAGCGTCGCCCCCAACGAATACAAATCGGACCGGTGGGTGATCGATGTCGGATCGTCGATCAGTTCTGGAGGACGAAAGGCAATTTCGTGAAGCGTGGGCGGACGCGATGTCTTGAAGTGCGACTGGAATCGATCGGTACGAACATCAACGAGCAGCGGGCTGAGCCCGGCGTAAACAATCTTGTCGGGGGCAAGGGCCCCGTAGGTGATCCCTTTCTCGTGCAGATAACACAGGGCCGCAATGATCGGCTCGGCAAACTCAAGCACCGATTCCCACGGCAAACGGCCACGTCTCTCTAATTGTGCGGCCAACGTTTCCCCTTCGACCAACTCATAAGCAAGGTACGCGTCCTTGTCTTCGAAGCCACCGCCGTAGCAGCGAGCGATCGCCGGGTTTTGCAGCGTTTTGAGCGTTTCCCACTCGGCCGCGAATTGAGTGCGTGCCTCAGGGGTCGCCCCAAACGGGGACGAAAAGACCTTGACGGCAACGGCCTTCTTCAATTGCACGTGAATGGCACGCCACACCGAACTCTGCGACGGATGGTCGCCGAGTTTGGTTTCGATGGCTAAAGGTCCAAGTCGACTGCGGGGCATGGTGACGGAGTGGGGAGAACCGAGGAGAAGAGGGGGGACAGGCGATGACATTGGCCGCGTCCGCCGGGGTAGGATTCTCCCCAGTGCGGTAGGCTGCCTTCGCTAAAGCTCACTTAGGTTGCATCAATTTGGTCTTTCAAGTGTGCAAAGAAGATCGCCTTGTCGGCATTGTATCGCTCGAGGTCCCCTTCGCCACGCCGCCATCGCTTCACTTTTGCGGCTTCAAAATCGACCGCTGATTCGGCATTTTGACGCAGATAATCGCGAATGGAAACCGCCTCAACCCAAGCGGGACTCATCGCCATCATTAAATAGACGCAGTGGGTCGGGTCAGGGGGGTCAGGGGTAACATAACGAGGTTTGCATAGCGTGATACAGGATCCTGCCCACAATGGCGATGCGACTCGGCGGTAATTCAGTCCTTCGATCAACAATGCGGCACGCTCCATCATATCGGCTTCGCTCACCCCTGCGAGCAAATCGAGGGTCGGACGGGCGATGAGCCCCGAAATCGCGGTGCTGCCGATATGAACGACATCGACCACCCGCCCTTCACATGATTGCAGGATGCTACTTCGTGTTTGCTCGAATTCTTGACGCCATCGTGGATCAAAGTGCATCAAGCGAACGGGATTGGTTTCCATCGGAAAAATGTCTTGAGGCCTCGCGAGAGAATCAGGTGGATCACTTGAATGTAACCGAAGTCGGCACGTTTTGGAGCTAGCGTGTCAATCCAGGCCCCGTCGAGTTCGCCGACGCGTGCGATCGATCGCACGCGTCAGCAACCCAATAGCGGCTTGCAAAAAAACCGGGCCAACGAATTTCTCGTTGGCCCGGTTTGCGATTTCAGAACGAGGCTTGCACACCCAAGCGACGCATTAACGGCTGGTCAGCATCGCGACCTTCGACGATTCGATCTGGCGTTGGATCGATTCGACATAGGCGACGTCTGCGGCGCACATCCGTGACATCGGTACGGTGCACGTTTTGCCATTGGATTTCAGCAAACGAACGCTGCCCGAATTGATTTCGATCAAACGCCCATCGGTGCGGAAGCTGCCGGTGTTATCGATCCAAGTACGCGAGCGAGTGTCCGATATCGAAGTCACGCTAACCGAACTCTTTTCCGAAACGACAAGCTGGGTCGAGTCTTGAGCAGCGGTCTGTTCCGCACCGCGTAGCTCGGTAGCCCCCTTCGCCACTGGAGCGGTGGATCGCTCGACGTTGCCGAACAGATCATCGATGGAGGCTCCCGCGGTGTCCTTTTCGGTTTTGGTTTCTTCCGCTTCGGCGGGTTGGCCAAACAAGTCGTCGATCGATTCGTTCGCAGGCGCCGCTTCTTCGGCTGGGGCTGCGTTGAAAAGATCGTCGAGACTATCGGCCGGATCTGCAGGAGCCTCAGTTTTGTCCGTAGCGGCAGCAGGTTTTGCTGGTTCACCAAACAAATCGTCGAGGTTCGTATCCCCCACGGCTGGCTCAGTCGCAGGAGCTTCCATTTCCACAGCGTCAGCAGGAGCTTCCGCGGCGGGAGCCTCTACCGCTGGGGCATCGCCACCAAACAGATCGTCGAGGTTCGTGTCGCCAACGGCGGGCTCGGTTGCAGGTGCTTCCATCGCTGGAGCTTCTGCAGCGGGAGCTTCCGCGGCGGGGGCGTCTGCCGCTGGGGCATCGCCACCAAACAGATCATCGAGGTTCGTGTCGCCAACGGCGGGCTCAGTCGCAGGAGCTTCCATTGCTGGAGCTTCTGCAGCGGGAGCTTCCGCGGCGGGGGCGTCTGCCGCTGGGGCATCGCCACCAAACAGATCGTCGAGGTTCGTGTCGCCTACGGCGGGCTCGGTTGAAGGTGCTTCCATTGCTGGAGCTTCTGCAGCGGGAGCTTCCACGGCGGGAGCGTCTGCCGCTGGGGCATCGCCACCAAACAGATCATCAAACGCATTCGGTGCTGGCTTTTCTGCAGGAGCTGGTTTTTCCGCTGCAGGGGCATCCGCCGGAGCAGCGAAGATATCTTCGTCCATGGCGGGCTTTGCCGACTTCTCTTCACCGCTGGCTGGGGCGTCTGCACCAAAAATGTCGTCCACTGCAGGTGGCGTAGCTGGCTTCGCAGGGGTTTCCGCTGGCGCAGGATCGCCGAACAAATCGTCTGCAGGAGCTGGTTTGGGTTCTTCCGCAGGAGCTGGTTTGGGTTCTGCCGCAGGAGCAGGCTTGGGTTCTGCTGCAGGAGCAGGCTTGGGTTCTGCCGCGGGAGCTGGCTTGGGTTCTGCTGCGGGAGCTGGTTTGGGTTCTGCCGCAGGTACAACCGGAGCTGGCTCCGCTGCTGGAGCGGGAGTCGCTGGGGCTTCCGCAGGCATGTCCGAGCTAGAGTCCACCGCATCCTGAGGTGCTGCGAAGGGTGAATCCGAGGGAGAGCTTGTTGCTGGACCGCTTGGGATCGTTTCGATCGTATCACCCTCGATGGTGGCGCCATGCTCGAAGGGTTGTTCCATCACCGCGGGTGATTCAACACTTCCCTCTTCGTAGACCATCGGAGCGGGCTCAACCACCACACCGGCGTCGACACCGCTGTAATCACAAACGCAACTGTTATCCACAACCTCGTAAGTAACTTCAGCACCGCAATGCACAGGCGCTGGCTCGCAACAGCCGGCTGCGGAGGAGATCACGCCATGCGTGACAACGCCGTGGTGGCCACAACCGTGGGCGACGGGCGCCGAGATGATCGGGCTGGGGTAACAAGCATCGACACAGAGGGGTGCCGAGACAATCGGTGCCGGAGCACAGAAGACAGGTTCACAGGAAGGAGCTGGTTGACAGCAGGCATTTCGAAGAAGCCACCCTGCCGAAGCAGGACTGATGCCAACGAGGCAACTCAATGTGGCAACGAGGCTCCATCGGTAAAGACGTCGGGCCGTGCGTTTCATAGTTAGTTTTGTCTCCTCCGCACCACTGGGGGGCGGGTCGCGTGCGAGTATTAAGGCGGGATAGGAATCCGTTGGCCAGCGTTAACTCCGAGTTCCGCAACATCGTCTCGAAACATCCGCGTCAAGTTCGCGTTAAGTCCGCGTGGGCCTTCATCCACCCTCCCATGCTAGTTATCACAAAATCAGCAGGCAAGCAGCGAATTATGGTTAAATTGAGAGCCGTAGGGCGACGGGTGGGGTTTTAAGGAACGAATCACCAGAATGAGCTAGGAGCACCGACCCGAAGGGCGTTTGCGAAACTCGCCTCCCCTGGATCGGCCGAATCCGTCACACTGTAGGTCAACCACAACTCCTTCGGCCCCCTCACGAACAGCCCCGCAGAAGGGGCAACTTATTCCGCCCCGTCCGATGATTTAGCGATCGATCGCGGTTATCGTGGTGCCGCTCAAGCGATCGAAGCCGCGGTTTCCCAACGCCGGTTTGATTGTTTGAGAGGCAAGTTTCGGGTGCCATAGCGTGTCACCTTGCTGCCTTTTTTCCTTTTACGATTGCCTCTGATTCCCATGTTTCGCTTCATCAAGAGCGTTTTCTCCTCCATGAGCCTCGAGCGGAAATGCCTGCTCTTTTTTGGCTCAGCGCTACTTGTATTGATGTGTGCCGCCTTTTTTGTGGTTCAATTGCTGGCCAAAAGTCTGGTCACGAACACCACACGCCAGCGAGCGCGAGACTATGCGGCAGCCGAATTGATGCTCATCCACAGCGACGCTCAGTGGTCCTCCGAACTGCCCTCGGAGGTCGTCAATCGGGACAAAGAACTACTGGGCGGGTTACGTTCGGAGCTACTGAATTCCAAAATCGACTTTCAAATTCTCGCTTTGCGAGACGCGTCGCCCTACGACAATTTGCCCAGCATTGCGTTGCCTTCGTCGTCGACCACGCTTGGCGCGATGGAACTTGGCCGCTTGAAGAGTCTGCAGCCACAGTATCGCGAATGGTTAACGCGTCAGATCGCGCAAGACCGTCCCGATGTGGAACGACCGTTGGATTTAGGCGAGAACGAATCGATGAGTCGCATCGGTTTGCTTGGGACAACGGTGTTCGCCGAAGATGGCCCTGTGGGCGATCGCTACATCTATTACTCGCCCGTCTTCTTCAAACCCACCTGTGTGTTGTCGTGCCATAGTCCGACCGGCGGCGCGATCTCGACATCCCCCGATGAAGATCCGGCGACGTTGGCGTCCCAATATCCGTTTCGTGTGTTTCGGGTCAGTATGCCGTACCAGGAAACACACGAGCAAACGACTTGGATTCGCGCGATCGTCATTGCACTTGCGATGCTGATCATCGCGGTGACCCTGTTTGTTTTACACGCGATCGTTCGCTATTTGGTGCTCCAACCCCTGTATCACCTTCGTGATGTCAGCGATGCGATCACCCACGGAGATACGAATCAACGAGCCACGATTGATACCGAAGACGAGTTTCGCGAACTGGCCGATGCCTTCAATCGAATGCTTCGCCACTTGACCGAAACTCAGGACAAGATCCAAGAGGTCAATCGCGAACTCGATGCTCGGGTGGATCAGCTTGCACAACTAAACCTGCAGCTCTATGAGGCCAACCGGCTGAAAAGCGACTTTCTGGCTAACATGAGTCACGAATTACGAACACCGCTCAATAGCATCATCGGGTTTTCCGAGGTGCTTCAAGGCATCGATTCGCTCAATGACAAACAGCGGCGATACGCTGGGAATATCCGCAAAAGCGGTCGTTTGCTCTTGGAAATGATCAACGACATTTTGGATCTGGCAAAAGTCGAAGCGGGCAAGATGGAAGTGCGACGAACGGAATTTGATCTCTCCCGACTCGTCTCGGCCCAGTGCGACATGATTCACGCGTTGTCCGAAGAGAAGAATATTTCGCTCACCGTCGAGGTCCCCGAACATCTTCCTAAAGCGTTCCAAGATCAAAATAAACTCGGCCAAATCATCAACAACTTGCTCAGCAACGCGATCAAGTTCACCCCCGAAGGGGGCATGATCACCGTTCATATCGAAGAGGTAAAAAACGGTCGCTTCCGGCTTTCGGTCAGCGACACCGGGGTGGGGATTGCCGAAGAGGACCAATCGATCATTTTCCAGAAGTTTCGTCAGAGCCAAAAGGTACTCAACGACGAAGGGCTAACGCGTGAGTTCTCGGGCACCGGACTGGGGCTATCGATCGTCAAGGAGTTAGCAAAACTGCTCGGCGGTGAAGTCGATTTTGAGAGCGAACTGGGGCGTGGTAGCCGATTTTGGGTCACGTTGCCGTGGCGGTTACCAGAGGTCCCTGCGATGTCCAACCGCACGCCAAGTGCACTGCCATCGGCATTACAAGACACCGCAAGTGGTTTGACGACGGCGCCGCCTTCGCCGTAGCCGCGTCTGCTTCGCCATAGCTATAGCCATAGCCATAGCCATCCCACTCAAACAAGCAACTCTAAATTGGAATCCCGTCTGCGCAACCGCGCTCGGCCGGAGAAAACCCGACAAGACGAGGATGAAGCGTAAGATTGCGATTCAGAATCAAACGAAGGCAAAGCCATGCGACCGTTCGATCACGAGAAACGGTTCCGTCTTTTTACAAAATTTGAGATACGATTGTCGTTCCCCTGAATTCGCCAGTTGCACTCCAATACACCTGCGGCAAAACGGCATGAATGAGGAGCTCCGATCCTTTGTCTCCCAAATCCGTGCTTGTTTAAGCCCTAGCTTCGTCGGGGTTCGTGAAATTCATGCCTGTCATGACGCCGCGATCTGGACACTTGAGCCACCACCTCCGTTTTGCACCGTACGTGCGACGGCCGAGATCGGGAGACGGGGGAGATCAGGGCCGATCAGGTCGCCGCAATGCAAAAAGCGGCCTGCGCCCACCATGAGCCCCCAACATGCATGTCGAAACCCAGGGATGGCAAACAAACAATGTTCGCTGGCCTTCGCATTTGTTAGGTTATCGGCTGGGGAGGTGGCGTGATGGGGAAATCGCAAGTTTCCGCGTCGTTATGCCCCTCTTGAAAGCGAAAGTGGGGTTGGCCATCGGTTTTGCCGAAGGGACTCGTTGGATCAACTCATTGGATCAATTGCAAAGCACGAACCGCGTCTTACGAAAAGCGCAAAGCCAAATATCGAATTATGAAAAAAGTGGATCTATTTACCGATGGCGCCTGTAGTGGAAACCCAGGCCCCGGGGGCTGGGCGTTCATTTTACGCTGTAGCAAAACCGAAAAGGAACTCGAACGCAGTGATGGCGAACCCGAGTCGACCAACAACCGCATGGAGTTGATGGCGGTGATTCGCGGCTTAGAGTCGCTCAAGGAGCCATGCGAGGTGACGCTGCATGCCGACAGCACCTACGTGGGTCAGGGGATGACCAGTTGGATGAAGGGCTGGAAGAGTCGCGGTTGGAAACGCAAGGATGGTTCCAAGTTAGTGCCGATCAAGAACGAAGAATTATGGCGTGAGCTCGATCGCTTGATGCAGCAGCACAAGATCATCTTTAACCATGTCAAAGGGCACGCCGGTCATCTCGAAAACGAACGCTGTGACACGTTAGCCGTCCAGGCGTACCAGAAATACTTGCCGCGATCGGCGCGCTAAGCGGTCCTCGGTCCCTCAACGGCCCTTGCCGCCCTAAACGTGGCGTCCGCAGATCGATCGCTTTGAAACGCACACGCCAGTCGGGTTGCGAGCGGTCTTAATCAACGCCACCACACCCCTCGGCAATGCGAGACACTCACGGCCCCGACGAGGTATCCATCACGGCCGCAAACCGGGGTTTTCTCGATCCAGCTTTGGCAAAGTGCCAAGCCCTTTAGGAAACGTCAAAAACGCCGTAAAAACGCCCCGTTTCGCGGAACGGAGGAGGCATCGCGGAAAGTCGCCAAAACCGTTAGAATACGTCGCAACCCGATTAACTTTTTTCGGCTACTTCCCGAGTGTTCTCGACACAGGCTTTTCATGAGCGACGACCCACAATCGGAACCCCTCTCCGACGATGCAAATCCTTCTGTTGATGCAAACGCAACCCCCGAAGTTGAGGCAGTGACCGATGCTGCTGAGACTCAGCAAGTTGCCGCTATCCAGGTTTCGATTTCTCCCAAAGCCAACTCGGAATACACCGACAAGGATTTGCAGCACCTTTCGGACTTAGAGCATGTCCGCGAGCGTCCCGGGATGTATATCGGCGATACATCGAATCGTGGTCTGCATCACCTGGTCTACGAAGTGGTCGACAACTCGATCGACGAAGCGATGGCTGATTTCGCCAGCGCCGTTTCGGTCACCGTCCATACCGACGGTAGCGTGACGGTCGAGGATGACGGTCGCGGTATCCCGGTCACACGCCATGACCAACTCTCGGAGGAACTCGATCGAGAGGTCAGTACGCTTGAAGGCGTGATGACGGTACTCAAGTTTGGAGGCAAATTTGAAAAAGGCGCCTATCAAACTTCGGGCGGGTTGCACGGCGTCGGCGTCACCGTCGTCAACTTTTTGAGCCAATGGGCCGAGGTTGAGGTCAGCCGCGATGGATTTACGTGGACCCAAGAATACGAGCGTGGTGTGCCCACCGGTCCGGTCGTGAAAGGACGTGCGACGAAACGCACCGGTACGAAGACCACCTTCAAGGCCGACAATCAGATCTTCAGTGTTTCGAAGTACAACTTCGACACCCTCTTCAAGCGTCTGCAAGAGCTCGCGTTCTTGAATAGCGGCGTGCACATCAAATTTCATGATGAACGCAATGGCGAGGGAGGCGACTTCAAATACGAGCGTGGGATTATCGAATTCGTCGAACATCTCAATCGCGCCAGCGATGTGTTGCACAGCGACGTGATCCAATTGCAAGGCGACAAGGACGGGACTCAGTTCGACATCGCGATGCAGTACAGTGCCGAGTACACCGAGAACGTCCAATCGTATGTGAACAACATTCACACGATCGAAGGGGGCACGCACGTCTCGGGGTTCCGCTCCGCATTGACGCGGACGCTAAACAACTACGGCAAGAAAGAAAACTTATTCAAAGGCTCGGCCGTCCCCGGTGGCGACGATTTCCGCGAGGGGATCACCGCCGTCATTAGCGTGCGAGTCCCGCATCCGCAATTCGAAGGGCAAACAAAAACCAAGCTCGGTAATAGCGACGTCGAAAGCATCGTCAATGCGGGCGTGGGCGAGCAATTGGCAAAGTACTTTGAAGAGAACCCGCGGGTTGCCAAAACGATCGTGCGCAAAGGCTTGCTCGCTGCTGAAGCCCGTGAAGCAGCTCGGAAAGCAAAAGACCTGCTGCGGAATCGAAAAAATGCACTCGGCGGCGGCGGTTTGCCAGGCAAACTTCGCGATTGCATCAGCAAAAAGATGGAAGAGTGCGAAGTCTATTTGGTGGAAGGTGACTCTGCGGGTGGATCGGCCGAAGGGGGGCGGATGCGGCAATACCAAGCGATCTTGCCACTGCGAGGTAAGATCATCAACGCTTACAAGAGTCGCGAAGACAAAGTGCTTGCCAACGAGGAAGTCCAATCGATGATCCAAGCGATCGGGATTGGCATCGGTGAAGACCAAGATTTGACCAAGCGTCGCTACAACAAAATCATCATCATGACCGACGCGGACGTGGACGGCAGCCACATTCGCACGTTGTTGCTCTGCTTCTTCTATCGTCAAATGTATCAATTGGTTGCCGCCGGACACGTTTACGTTGCCCAACCTCCTTTGTTCCGCGTTCAACACGGCAAGTCGCGCTATTACATTCAAAGCGATGAAGAGATGAAGTCTCAATTGCTTGAACGGGGTTTGAACGACACGATCTTCGAGGCCGAAGACGGTCGCCGCGCCGAAGGCGATACGATGCGCCAATTGTGTACCACGTTGGCCTCGATGGAAGATGCGATTTTGGCGCTCGAGCGACGTGGGTTTAGTCTGCGAATTCACGCGGTACGCCAAGATCCCGTGACCGGTCGATTGCCTGCACTCTTGTTGACCTACGAAAACGAAGAGCACTGGTTCCACAACCAAGAGGAAGTGGAAACGATGCTCAACGACAAGGGATGGCGACTCGATAGCGAGGAGAGCGAAGAAGACCAGCTCAAATTGACCTCGGATGACGCGGGCGAAAAAGCAAAAGAGGAACCGGAGACCCCCGAAGTGCTTGCTCACTTGGCCGAACTTCATGAAGTACGGACGATCAACAGCGGCTTGAAGGACCTCCTGCCGCTGCAGTTCACTTTGGAGGATTTGATTCCGATCGAACGAACCGGATCAACGACGGCGCGGTTCGAGTTGGTGCGGGGAGAAGATTTTCGGCGACCGTTGGAAGACCTTCGCGAACTGCTTCCCGAAGTCCGCGCCGCAGGTGAGAAAGGTCTGCAGGTCACCCGCTTTAAAGGGCTTGGTGAAATGAACGCGGAAGAGCTCCGCGAAACGACCCTCGACCCCGTCAACCGAACGCTTGTGAAGGTCAACATGACCGACCTCGGTGCGGCCGACGAAATGTTTCGTTTGTTGATGGGTGAAAAAGTCGAACCCCGCCGCGAATTCATCGAAAAGCACGCACTCGATGTGCGTAACTTGGACGTGTAACGCTAAGGACGAGACTTAGGGCGGGGTAGGTAGCGGAAGTCGTCAAGACTTTCGGCAAATCACGCTGCGAATCGAAACTCCCACGCGAGTTCCGCTACCCAAAATCAAATCCTGACGCTGCTATTGGTATTTGATCTCCCCTTTACCTTCGGGTTGACCGTTTACCTTCGGGTTGACCGTTTACCTTTGGGTAGAGCGTCGTGGATGCTTGTCAAAGATCATCCGCTGCTCAGGATCTTTCACAAGCTCCACGCTCCGAAAACCAAGCCGCGGCGGAAGCCTCTAAGCACATTAAAAATTGACATGCGAACCGGCCCTACGACCTAGCAAAAGTACTCAAGCGTCCGAGAGGCTTCGCTAAAGAACTCTCCGTGGGCCGACCGCTTACATCGCCTTTTGCGCCTTGGCGATGGAATGGTCCATGTCACGAAACAGTTGTTCGGAACTCTCATCAAAGATCCGTCCGATCAACAAATCGGTGACACGACCTCGATGCTCGGGATGCTCTTTCATGAAGCGTCCAATACTAAACTCTTTGCGATAGAACGCGTACACGAGTTTACGTAACCACTGCATGCCCTCGAGAAACTCGGGTGTCCATCGCCCAAGTTGTGACGCACTGAAGTCGTTTTTCTTGAATCCGTCGACCACCGCGTCTGCCGCTCGCACTCCCATCTCCAGCGCAAAGTAGACGCCCGAGGAATAGACGGGATCGAGGAAGCCGAGCGCATCACCAACCAACACCCACCCATCGCCGGCATGTTGTGTGGTCATGTACGAGAATTCTTTTGCGGTGCGGATATCGCCAAGTCGAGTCGCATTCTCCAGACGAGATTGCAAGCCGGGACAGCGCTCCATTTCCTCAAAGTAAACTTGCTCGGGTTTGCCTCGTCCTTTGAGCATGTAATCGGTATCCCCCACGCAGCCAATGCTAGTGATCCCGCGTGACAGGGGAATGAACCAAAACCAGGAGTCCTTTGATTCGGTATTCAGGATGATGGTCGCTCCTTCGTTGTCCCCTTCGCCACGGAGGGCGTCACGGTAGTAGGACCACACGGCCACCTTGCGAAGGTCTGGGTTGACTTGCCGTAATCCCAGCTTGTTTGCGATAAACGACTGTTGACCAGTCGCGTCAATTACGACCGGGCAATCGATTGCGTGGTCGTTTCCGTCTTTGTCGCGGACGGTGACTCCGATCACTTTTTGCATTTCGTCAAAACGGACATCGAGCAATCGAGTTCGATCAAAACAATCCGCCCCCAATTCTTCAGCGCGATCAAACAGCATTTTGTCGAATTCGCTGCGTTCGACTTGCCATGTGCTGCTGCACTCGCGCATGTCGTGTTCGCGAAAAAAGAAAGGCGCCGATTCGGTGCCACGATGGGTCACGAACTGGACACTTTTTTTGGCTTGAAAGCCAGCCTGCTGCATCCGCGAGATCATGCCGAGTCGCTGTAGGGGCCAGTAAACTTCTGGCATCAGCGATTCACCAATATGGAAACGAGGAAACGGATCGCGTTCAATCAGTAGCGTCGAAAGGCCTCCTTCTGCGGTGATCGCCGCTGCCGAGCATCCGCCGGGTCCGCCGCCGACGACCACGCAATCGTAACTTGACTTCATCATGTTCCTCTTCTTCAGGGACTTGTCTCGTTTATTTGCCATTGGGACACGAGACGGTCGGCCAATTGGCGACTTGTATCCGGCTCGAGCGGCATCGAAGCCGGCGTGAGCATCGCAACGAGTCGCAATTTTAAGCATCGGTAAGCAAAAAAGCTTCCCCTCGGAAGCGCGCTCGGTACAGTTTCTCTTGTCGGTTTATTCTAACCCGCATGGCAAGGTTCTTTGCGAAGCTACGTAGAGAGCGGCTGCAAAAATCCGTTTTCGATGGCTATAACCCATATTAGTCCGCAACCTTGCCTCCGGGGCGTCCTGCCATGGAGGCGTGACGTTCCCATTGTCAATCCAACCGCGAGAATTCCTCCATGCCCGCAATCGATTACCGTCGACGTCGTTATTTGCGACGACTCGCGATCGGTGTCGGTTTGCTGTTGCTGCTCGCGATTCCGGCAATCCTGCACTCGCATGCAGCCATTGAGAGCATTTTGAATCGTCCGCCCGATTGGGTTGCCGACTCGCTACCCGAAAAGGCTGAGTTTAACGAATTCACCGATCGCTTCTCCGCCGCGGACATCATCTTGGTGGGTTGGGAAGGAGCTGATCTCGATTCGGAATCGCTTCAAAGTGCTGCTGCCTTTCTGCAGCCGCTTTGCCAGCAAGTGAACGTATCGTTGGACGAAGATCGCGATCCATTACCCCCATGGGCAGAGGATTCGATCGCCGAGATTCGCAAGATTTGCGGGGTGGAACGGCCCTTAAAATGGTGTCGCACCGGATCCAACATGATGGATCAAATGATGGCCGCTCCCGCCAATTTACCCCGGCGGGTTGCCGTGGCCCGCTTGCGTGGTTCGATGGTGGGCGAGGATGGCAAACAAACGTGCATGGTATTTTCCATGGACGAAGCCGCGCTTGTCGCCAGACGTGGCGTGTTACCGGTGATCCGCCAATTGATTGCTCGAAGCGTCCAACTCGAAGCGGACATGATCGCGATGGTGGGCGGCCCGTTCGATGGCGCCGCGGTGGATGAAGCGAGTGTGCGGTCGGTCCGTTATTTCGCCCCCCCCTCGGCAGTCTTTGCCGCGATCCTATGTTTTATCGCACTCCGCTCGATTCCCTTGACCGCCGTGATCACGTCGGTTGCCGTGATTGGCGAAGGCATGGTTTTGGCTGCCGTCTATTATTGGGGCACCCCGCTAAACGCGGTCTTGATTGTGTTACCGCCACTGGTGTTCGTGCTAACCGTTTCGGCTGGGATTCACCTTAGCAACTATTACCTCGACGCCGCACACGAACATCCGGAGTTGAATCGCACCGGGGCGGCGTATCGCGCGATGCGTGCCGGGATGGCCCCCTGTTTACTCGCCACGGGAACCACCGTCGTCGGATTGGGGTCGTTGGTGCTGGTGCGGATCGAACCGATTCGAGTTTTTGGTGCGATCGCATCACTTGGCGTGCTAAGCACGTTGTTGATGTTGCTGCTCGTGTTGCCTGGCGCGATGGTGTTGACGGATCCCCGCACGCTAAGTCCAGACGTCGAGCCCACCCATACCTTGTTCCGCAGGATTCGTGGCCGTTTGCGACGCATGATCCGCAGACGTTTGTCACGCCCCTGGCCGGTGATCATCGGTTTTGTCGCGATCACGATCGGACTTGGCTTTGGGCTTCGAAATTTAGAGACGTCGGTCAACGTGCCGCGCATGTTTCTTCCCGACAGCGATATTCGCCGCCAATACGAATGGTTCGAGAAAAAGATTGGCCCTACCGTCACCGGTGAATTGCTCGTCTCGTTTCCCCCCATCAGCGACGACCAAGATCCGCTCGAGCGATTGGATCTAGTCAAACGGGTTCACATGACGGCGTTGAAACAAGATTCAGTCGATGGAGTTTTATCCCCGCTATCGTTCATTCCGCCCGTGCAATCCGGTTCAAGTTTGTCGGCAACCGCGAACCGCAGCGTGATTCGTTCGTTGATCCGTGACCCTGAGTCCTCGATTGGAAAACTGCATTTCATTTCGCGTGATGAGAAAGCCGAGGTGTGGCGAGTCAGCATTCGATTGCCACAAAACGAAAGCGTCGATCATGGCGAGATGATCGCGCAGATCCGTCACGCGGTGCAAGACGAGGTTGCCAATAGTGAACTCGACGCCAAGGTCATCCTGACCGGACACGTTGCGATCGTGCAAAAAGCGCAAGAGGTTCTGCTGAGAGACTTGTTCCGCAGTTTCTTGGCGGCCTTTGGGATCGTCGCCATCGTCATGATGTTCTTGCTACGCAGCATCCTTGGCGGGTTGATCGCGATGGTCCCGAATCTGTTTCCCACAGTCGCATTGTTCGGATGCATGGGGTTGTACGGGACACCGCTGGATATTGGATCGGTGATGACCGCAAGTGTTGCATTGGGAATCGCAGTGGACGATACGATCCATTTGGTCAGCCGGTACGGTTCGCGGCGTGCACGGGGACTTGGGCAAATCCGAGCGGTCTTTGGTGCGTTGTCCCAATGTGGATGGGCCATGCTGCAAACGACGTTGGTTTGCGGTTTGTCACTGATGCCGTATTGGTTCAGCAGCTTTGTACCGACCAGCCAATTCGCAGTCTTGATGATGGGCTTGTTGCTAGCCGCGCTACTCGGCGACGTGTTGTTGTTGCCATCGTTGATGGCCAGTCCGTTGGGACGTTGGTTAGCACGCCCGGTCGGCTTAGATCCCAAAGCGGCGATCGCGGCGGATATGCCCATCCGTAAAAAGCCTGCCGACACGCGGCGTCTTCCGAGGCCCTTGCGGCGGCGTAGTCGCAACCGGTAACCCACTCACAGTGAAGTCATCGATCTCTCGATTCGATTCCCCCCGAGCTCTCAATAGCGGTGCCGGTTGAAATCGGTACCGCTCGAAATCGGTGCCGCTCGCTTTCCCTCCGGCGATACTGCATCTGCCCTCCGGCGATACTGCATCGCGGCGTTAGCCTCGACTCGGTGAACCGATCAGTCCAGCGAAATCGTCGAAGCAAATGATTTCACAGGAGGCATCACCACGCCGTATTTCAACGCCTGGACTTTCATTGCTCGCTCGAAGAACGGAAACGGGAAATCAGGCCGCCGGCGAATTGCATAGCGTTCGACCGCTACGACAAGCCGGGTATCGAGCTTCTCCTCTTTGACCTGGAGCACTAAAAATCGCAGGTAAGCACGCTGATCTTCACTCGTCGCTCGCAAGCGATTGGTCAATTGCTCTTCGAGCGTCGCCAGCCGACCAGACGATGCCGAGAGGGTGCGCGGAGCGGTGATCTGGGCGCTGGCAGATGGAGGAACGGCGAATTGGATTCCGCTGAACAGGCCGATAAAAATTGCTAGCTTGATCCATGAGTGCCGGAGCATGACGGTCGATTCCTTTTGCGTCGTATACGTAGGCCGTTAACGATCCTGTTAAGACCGCGAGGATGCGGCGACCGCGATCGAGACGGTCGCCGCACTCGGGACTACCAAAGATGGACGATCGATGGCAAGGCGAAAAAAATGAGGCGGCGCCAGCTCGGTCCTTTCGAACCGACATCGCCGCCCGCCGCCCGCCGCCCGCCGCTCGCCACCTGCCACCTGCCGCTCGCCACCTGCTGAAATAGGCCGACCCACCTTTCCTCGTCGACGCTAGCAATAAACCAGGCAATTTGAGTCGTCTTTGTCACGCCCTACGAGTTCCCTTTGCTCGGGTCGCAGCGATTGTGTGTATGGCTTAACCGTCAAAGACCGAATGACACTACTGAAACGAAGTCGCGTCAAGCAAATTGGTTTGAAAGAACGGATTTGCATGAGCGACCCTTAAATACAGACCACAGCACTCTCGCTACAAGCATGTGGCGTAATTCGCAGAAGGATTCGGCGATGAATCGTTGGCTTTTGATTGGTTCTCTTGCAGCTCTATTGATCAGCACTTCGGGTTGCATGCAACACGGCGTTCGCGGCGGCTGCCATAGCTGTGGCAATGCTAGTTGCGGCGCGGGCGATACGGTTGGCCGCCCCGGAATCGCGGGGCGGCTCGCGGGACGCTTTGCGGGCCAAGGACAATGCGGTCCCGGCGGTTGTTCCCAAGGCGGGTGTGGTCGTCAAGGCTGCGTTGCAGGAAAGCTCGGCTGGCAACAGGGCGGGTTGGACTACAGCTCGCACTTAAACCCCGGCGTGTTGGGGCATCAGGCGGGCGCTCAACTGCAGGGGCAACCGTTCACTCCCGGACCTCCCACCGGCCAAGTTGCCTACCCATACTACAGTCATCGCGGGCCTCGTGATTTCTTGATGGACAACCCTCCGTCGATCGGCCGCTAAAGCCAATCGGAGGGCGATAAGACTGACACCGCCGGGAATTGGTTTTGGTTTTCGAGCCGCAATTCAAGGGCCCAGTGAGAACTGCGGACTCCCACTCAACGGCCACCCGAACCGGCTGGCTGCGAGGCATGTCCGCTAGAATGGCGACGCCAAAGGCTAGGCGTGCCGTTACAATGTGGGTGATGGAAGCGTCCGCCACCGTTACCTCCCATGCGTCTGATTGAGTTTGTTCCGTTCCTCTGACGTCTGACTAGAAAGAAGCACCGTGTCGTCCGACTTTCGATTGAAAGAGCAGCTGCCGGAATTAACTGAGCAGATTGTTGCGACCTACACCCCCAAGGATTCGATCAACCATCTCGGACACTGCCCGCTGCCCAGCTATACCGCAGTGGTCGAGATCCTGCTCGATCTCAAGGATATTCTCTATCCGGGCTACCGCCGCAAAACGGGGCTTCATACCGGCAACATTCGCTACCACGTCGGTAGTTTGATCGATTCGCTGCACGACGAGTTAACCACTCAGATCGCTCGTGCGTTGCGGCACGAAAGTCGCGTTCAGAAGAAACACACCGATTGCGAAAGCGACGTCGATTTCGAAGCCAAAGGTCAAACGATGGCGATCGAATTGCTCAAGCGAATTCCTGAACTGCGACGCATTCTTGCGACCGATGTCCAGGCCGCGTTTGATGGCGACCCCGCTTGCCAAACCACCGACGAAGTGGTGTTCTGCTATCCAGGCTTCGAAGCGATCACGGTCTATCGTATCGCTCATCAATTGGTCAAGCTCGACGTCCCCTTCATCCCACGGATGATGACCGAATGGGCGCACAAGCAAACCGGGATCGATATTCACCCAGGTGCAACCATTGGAGATCACTTCTTCATTGACCACGGTACCGGGGTTGTGATTGGTGAAACGTGTGAAATCGGTCGCCGAGTGAAGTTGTATCAAGGGGTGACTCTCGGGGCGCTCAGTTTCAAGACCGATGATGACGGTCAATTGATCCGCGGCAGCAAACGACACCCGACGATCGAAGATGGGGTCGTGGTTTACGCCAACGCCACCATCCTGGGTGGGAAAACCACGATCGGCAAAGACAGTGTGATTGGCTCGAGCGTTTGGATCACCAAGAGTGTGGGCCCACAGACGACGGTGGTGTTAGAGAAGCCACAATTGAAGGTTCGCAACGGAAAAAATGATTCGCTCGCTGACGAAATGAACTTCCAAATTTAGCGGCTCCTGATTGGCCTTGAGATGTTCCATCGGGCGCGGCGGCTAATTTGTCTTACCGCGAAGCGATATGAGTGATTCCATTGCAAAGTCGCTTGCCTGCACTGCTCGGTGCAACCACGCAGATCAATCGCGCAGATCAATCACACGGGTCAATCGATCGAATGGATCCTCAGACCGATCTCCGACGCATCGTCGTCGTCGTTGGCTTGGTGATAGATCCACCGTTTGCCGTCGCTGGCAAACGCAATGTTGCTGATCGCACCCTTTCCATTGCCTTCGATCACAGTGCCGACAAAACGTAGATCCTCTGCGTTCCAAATACCGATCGAGCCATCATCGCCGCCCGTCAGCACACTGTTCTGATCCGGGGTCATAGCAATGGACACGATTTCGGGTGCCCAACGGGTCCCGTTCCGGATCGATTCCCAGCGATTGCTTGTCTTCAGGATACGTCCACCCGAATCGTGCAAGCGAATGCGACCGTCTGCTGCGGAGGTGAAGACTCGGCGACTTGAACGATCCATGCACGCGGACCGCATATCGGCAAGGCCGCGTGCGACAAGGTTGATACTCGATTGTGGAAACTGGAATTCGGCAATGTAATCGCCGAACAACAAAAATCGGCCGTCATCGAACAGGATGCTCTCTCGGTGCGAAATCGGAAATGCATGCTGTCCGACACATTCAATCTGATGAGGAAGATCATCGGACGTGTCAGCGCGGGGAGGGAGCTTGAATAAACGAACCGCGTTGCCGGCGAAGGTCGAGACGAGCATTCGATTGCTGAGCGAATCAAATTCAATGCTCTCAATGAAGGTGTGTTTGTCGCCGGCTTCCGGATGCGGGATCAAATAGGTGACCTCAGGGTGCCGCACACTCACCAAATTGGTTTCACCGTTATCGAAACCCACCGCTAGCCAACGTCCATCTTTTGATACCGATAGCACCGTGGGGTAGGTGCTTGGATTGCTGGGCAGCACACTTTTAACTTGCATGGTGGCGATGTCCACCCACAAGACTTCGCCATCGTCGCAGGCCATGAAAACGGTTTTACCATCGGGAGTCAGTTCCGCGAAGGTCGTTTTCTTGTCCGTTAACGCTGGCGTTTCACGCTCGCCGTAAAATGAACTGAGAGCCACCGAACCGTCGGCACCCCCGCTGACAATGCGACCATGCTCATCCAGAACGATTTCGGTCACCATGCCATTGTGCAACACCTGGGGCTCGGACAAGGGCAGGATCGAATCGGCGTTCGTCTCGGTCCACGATCGGAGGTCACGCCATCGGAAACCTTGTTTCGCTAGATCCCAAGTCGCAATGCCGCCGTTACGAAGTCCAGCGACGACTTTAGTTCCGTCCGCGGAAAGCGTCACACTTGCCGTCACGCTGCCTGGATGCTCCAGAGTGATCCATTGATCGGGCGATTCCGTATCGAGCAAGTGAACGTAATTCTCCGCATGGTACATGCATGCAATGAAGCGCCCGTTTGCCGAGCGTGCCATGCGGTCTAGCGAATCAGGCATCGACCATCGACGAATGGTTTTTCCGGTTGCCAACTCAACGATGTGAGGCTCATTGGGTTCTTTCAAGATCAATAAATGCTGGGATTCGGGGAAGAATGCGATGTAATGATTGCGGCGAACCGCTTCGATTATCATCGAAGCTTGGGCCGCTGGTGACGTCCGATCCGAGCCGAGAGGAAACACTTGGACGCTCTCATATCGACATCCAATCGCAATTTGGTTGCCGTCCGGAGAAAAGGCGAGTGATTCCACCGTGGTTGGAAAGTCAATCAAGCGGGCGGGAGCCGGTCGTTCGTCTAAAGCGATGAACTCAACCTGGTTGAGGGCGTTTAGCCATTGACCATCGGGCGCGATTTGCTGGCCCACCGCAAGCATCGTTTCATCCGGCGTCACCGCTAAGGCAAAAACATGCATGTCACTTCGCAGAGGAAATTCGTTGACGACCGTTCCGTCATCCAGATTATGAATTCGAATGGTCCCCTCTTCGCCGACCACGGCCACGCCATTTTGGTTTGGCAAAAGAACAATGTCGCGAATCGGCCCCCAATGCGGTTTTAGTTTTGTCCAGCCCGCTCTCGCCTTCGATTGCAGCAACCGCAAATCGACACCTACGGGGATTACCCCGTCGGCGTACTGCTGGATCGAAGCAGCAATTTGAAGTGCCGTCGCTGGATTATGGTGCGCAAGCGATGCGTAGGCGTTGCGCAAATCGGAAAGGTAAGCGGTCTGGATCGCAACACGCTCACTCGACTTCGCCAGATCGCGTTGCTCTCTTGTCTGGTGCTCGAGTTCAACCGCTCTTTCTTCACTCTTGCGTACGTCCGCCAACGCCACGCGTAGAGAATTCTGTTGTTCCTCCAAGCGGCGATTGCTGCGTGCCAGCCCCATGACGCCCACCGCAATCAGCAGGAAAACGGTCGCCAGTAAACTGGATTCCAAGGGTGATCGCCAAACGGCACGCCATGTCCGCTCCGCGATCGAGCGTGGCCGGGCACGGACCGCTAACCCTTGTTGGAACCGGTTGAGGTCAGCGGCGAGTGCACTCGCCGATGCGTAACGGCCGCTGGGGTTCTTGGCCAAGCATTTCAGGCAAATCGCTGCGAGATCTCGGGGGATCATGCCCGAGACGACCCGCGGCGAGATGGGATTGTCGAAGCAAATGGCATTGAACAAATCGGCACCATTCACGCCACGATGCGGCAGAAAGCCCGTTAGCATCTGGTACATCAACACACCGATGGAAAAAATATCACAAGCTTCGCCATGAGAGTGTTCACTATCGATCACTTGCTCTGGGGCCATGTAATGCAATGTTCCCACCAGCCGCCCCTCGGAATCGTCGGCGGATTCGGTAAACAGATCGCGAACCAACCCAAAATCCGTTAATCGCGGAGTCAGCCTGCGTTTGCCTTCCGCAGTCGCCGCTTCCTGAAGCAAAATGTTTTGCGGCTTAATGTCACGATGAACCAGTCCGCGTTCATGCACATGGATGATCGCATCGGCTAACCGCAATACCATATCTGTCACCAGCGAGGGATCGACCGGTCCAGGGTGTTGTTTCAGCCATTGGGCGAGCGTCGGGCCTTCACAATATTCGGACACCAAATAGACCGATTGGACATCCTGGAACGCTTCATAAAGGGGAACCAAACAGGGGTGGCTCAGCCGAGCTGCGGCCCGCGCCTCTCGCAACCGAGGATCCTCATCATCGGTCATCGTTTTCGCCGTTCGACGAATCGACTTTAACGCGACCTCACGCAGTAGCATTTCGTCATGAGCGCGATAAACGGTCGCAAATCCCCCCACACCGATGACGCCGCGAATGCTGAAACGACCAATTTTTTGGGGTGCCTCAATATCGCTCGACAATCCCTCCGAGGCGAGTGACTTCGTCGCGGTCATATCCTGTTGACGATCGAACCATCGCAAGATCGCATTCAATCGCGTTTCGTTAACCGCGGGGGCGCCGGAAAACGAAAAAGTCCCACTGTGCTGCAATTCCTCACGAAACGCCGCCGCACGATTTCTCAGCGATGAGATCGAATCACTATCAGCTGGCAATTCGTTGCTGCTCATGGAAAAGCCCAGTTCCGATAGACATCGGCTGACTACCCTCGATCAATACGGTTTTGGAAAAGAAAACCTGCGTTCCTTCATCGAGTTTACGGGGGGATCGATACTACAGCAACCGACCGTTCCGGAGGAAAGGGAGCTTCGCAGCGATGAGATTCCCGCGAACGAGCAAGAGCGCGGCCCGAGATCCGACAAAACGCGTCGAGCCAGCCGCCGGGCGAGTCACTTCGTGGCGCGGCGAGACACCGGGGCGGCGAGACATCGGGGCGGCAAAAACGAACGTCGCCCGGAACGCTTCACGCGGGCGAGCGAGAAAAAGGCCGAAATCGCCAACCCGCCTCGCAGCCATCCTTACCCGATGGGCTGGCGGGCCGGTGGACTGGCGGGCCGGTGGACTGGCGCGGCGAAAGCGGCCGCCGAAGGCCTAGTTGCGGGTTAAATCCCAAGCATCCAACCAGGAGGTCTTCTTCTCTTTCATCAAGAAGTCGTTCTCCAAACGTTCGGCCATGTCTGGCAAATGCCCGGCCCCATAAAAAACAGAAACTTTCTTTTTTCCTGCGTCGAGTTCTTCTTTTAAAATTTCAAAACACTTTGCGTTACGCCCCTTAATCAAAGTGTTCTCACCGTTCGCGTCATCTAGCCCGGCGGTGACCGCGTCGACGTCGATCAATTGTTGCGACATCATTTGTTTCATGTGCTTGGCGCGGTCATCGCTGAACCATGCCAACAACATTCCGGCCTCGCCGCCGGTGGCGGCTTGCGAAGCGAGGCCAGCGCCCATCATTCGCGCGGCCATCTTCCAAACGCTATCCCCACGTCGACTCAAGTCCTCGACAAACTCTTCGGGACTCATGTCGGCATGACGAAAGTTTTTTGCCATGTAATCAATCTTCTCAAGCTGGTACTCCAGCCCCAGCATGTCTTTCATGCCAGATTGCATGGACGACAGGATCGAACGACGTTTCGCCAGATCCTCGGGGCGAATTCGCGTGCCATCGGGGGCAACCAACTCGTAGAGCACCGAATCGTAGGTTGCCAATCGCTTGTTCAAGGCCGCGTAGTATTCGTGTTGACCAATATGGACCACGCCGACAAGGTCGACGATGCGACCGGCGTAGGGCGTGTTGGGTTTGCCGACGTAACGCACGATCGCAGTTTGTAGAGCTCGCGGTTTTTCCGCGTCGGTTTTATCGATCCGTAAATAGGCGCCCTCCGATGAGGCCACCTTTGCGTTCGGCTTTGTCTCGACGGGCGGTTCGGCGATCGCTTGGGCGAACAGCGATGCTGCGCCGATCATCAATCCCGCTCCGAACAAAACGACTAACGCCGCCGCGTTGCGAATCATGTTCGCTGGAGTGCTCGTTCTCATCATCAAACAGGCTATTTTTCCAGCCTTCCTTTACCAAACAGGGGCGAGTTCATTTCATCTATTCCCAGGATAGTGCCTTTTGCGAAAACCGACAAACCGCGACCGACAAACTGCGACACGTGAAGCTTGGTCGAAAGCGGCAGGACAACCGGGCGAGGTCCCCCACCGACACCGTTGAGGGCGAAAGAGGGGGAGTTCAAGACAGATTCCGCCCCCACCACCATGCCCCCCCGACGCGGGAAAGGGCAACACGAGGTGCTTGGCGGACTAGCGACGACGCACAACAACGTCATCAAATTCGTTCAAATCATCGAACGATCCGATCCCGATCCGGCCCTTACGAAAGGTTTTGTCGACGACCTTCATATGCGGCGTGGTCATGTCATCAAAGAAGACGACGATCTCGCCCGAATCGACATTTCGCGTCACTCGGACGGTGTGCCATTGATCGTCCCACGGCGTCAAGGTTTCATTCTTCGTGAGTGCCAATCGCGGAGCTTCCTTGACGATCATGATTTGACCGCTGTTCGGATCAGGTTTGGCGCCGAGATGCACATAATAGAAATGTTGATCATCTTGGTAATTGAAAAACACGCAACAATCGCGATGGTTGCCGGTGTCCTTCGTGCTACGAACGCGAAAGGTGATGTCGAAACTTCCCAACTCCAAATCGCGGATCAAAGCAACGTGGCCGGGGCTTCGCACCGGAGGCTTGTACTCACTCCCTCGCTGGGTGATTTCGATCGTCGAATTGCCGTCTTGGGTGGTAAGCTTCCACGAATTCGGGTCGAGCATCTCCCAACGCGCGTCGCCGTTTTCGAAATCATCCGAAAAGACCGTTTCCCCCGGCTTTTCGGCTACGGCAAAGGAAGTCATCAAGATCGCAAACGCCATACCACGGGTGATACGAAACATGGGCAAAAACTCTTCAGGTAGGAGGTCGTGGAGGAATAAAAGGGACGGGATGCCCAGCTCAGGCGGGCGGTGAAATGCAAACGGAATTGGCGTGGCCGGTCTACCACAGGGCGTTTACTCTTTGAGAATCTTACCAAACAAGTGGCCGCCGACTTGGTCATGCTGCCACGTCCCCGAATAGCGCCCATCGTGAATCAACACCCGAGCGTCGAACGTTCCCATCCCAGGAATGCCAAACGAATGGAGAGTAATCACGGGAGTGTTGCCTGCAAACAAGATCGGTAAATCCATTGGGATTTCGCTGTCCACGTCGCCGTACTTGATCCGTGCGGTCAAGCGATACATGTTTTTTTCCGCTAACTTTTCGCACTTGCTGATCGTGTACTCTTCGGTTTTTGGCAACGCATCTTCTTTGCCATCCACCGTAAACTTGCCCACAAACTTGGCTCCGCTTAAATAGGTCGCGAGTCGTTCCGCGCGATCGTCGGTCGGAGAGACTTGCCCATCGCCCTTCACAGGTTCGTCCGCAACGCCAACGGTGCTTGAAAGCGCAACGAAAATTCCAGCGACGCCGAGAGTAGCTAAAAATCGTGACATGGTTATTTCAAAAGCGAGGAGGAGTGGAAGGGGGATTTCCCAAATCGGATTCGCTGAACAGGAAACATCGGGCGGGGGCACCCCGTAATAACGACCATCCTAAGCGGTCCGTAAGCCCGCGACCACACCGCGAAACCATGCCATAGCCGTTTTTCCAATGCGGGGCTGCAGAATATCGGGGTGGCCTCCGATTGTGATCCTATGGGCGTGCTGTTTTCCATTGGGAGCGACAAGGATGAACTCGACCTCCGAGGCGGGCACATGGCCGACCAAGTCATCGGCAATCGCGGGATAAGCGTTAACGACCAACAACCAATCGGACCGCATGCGCGATTGGATTTCCTCGAGCGAAACGTTGGGCATCGCTGCGAGCGACAACCCACCGCGAAACGCCGGCGTCTCGCCAAGCGCTGCGAACCAGTCCCCCAACGGTGCAGCGAACCCCAATTCCAACAACGCCAACGACTCGCCACGAGCTCGCAGCATGGAATCGATCACATGATATTGTTCGTAGTTTTCGCCATCGCCAAAGTACAATTCCCCAACGCGATTGAGGATCTCGGTTTTCGTTTGAGCGATCTGTGCGGTGCAGCGCTCGGCCGATTCAGTCATCGCCGTGATTCGCAACGAGATCGTCGCGGCGCTGACGGTAATCCCGACGCGGGGTTGGCGGTCACGAGAGATCATGTCTCCGAGCCGCTGTTCCATGTCGCTTTCGCCGATGCCAAAGAATTTCATCACATGGTGGCGAATCACACTGCCGCCGCCCGACATGGCCGCAATCTGATGCGAAACCGTTTCCTTGAACATCAACTGCATTTCGGCAGGCACGCCGGGCAATGCAAACACTCTGCAGCGCGCATGGCTGCCACGATCGATGAATAGATCGATCCCCGGAGCGGTGCCTTGCGGGTTGGGGATGATTTGGCTCGATTTGGGGAACATTGCTTGCACGCGGTTCCGCTCGGGCATCGGACGTTTTCGCGAGCTGAACAGCGATTCAATATGGTCCATCGCCTGTTGGCGGAATTCCAGCGGCTCATCGCTGACTTCGGCCAGCGCTTCGCGGGTTAAGTCGTCTTGCGTTGGCCCCAGCCCCCCGGTGCAAATCACCAGGTCGACTCGTTCGATGGCGATGTTGAAGACGTCAATGTTGTCGCGCAACATATCGCCCACGGTCGTTTGAAAACGGACTTCGACCCCTAATTCGCCGAGGCGTTGGCTGAGCCATTGCGAATTGGTGTCCAACCTCGCCCCACTGGTCATTTCATCGCCGATCGAAATCACTTCGGCCGATAACTTCAACGGAGCCTGCGTTTTCGGGCGGGAGACTGGGGTGCTCATCAATCGATTCTTCCAAAGGGGCGATAGGTCGCTCGATTGTAAGCGTGATTGCGGTTTTGGACAGTTGCCCAATCAAGATTACCCGGTTACGAAACGCTTCGTTGCGTTCGAAGAACATCTGCTGTTGGATTTCGTACCTCGCTGGCGTCTGATTTGCTGTCACCGGTTCGACTTCAAAATACCACCAAACGTGGGACCCTTCATCGCTCCGTCCAACCCAATGGATGGTCGCCTTGTTGCCTGTGGGATCCCCAGGCGGCTGCGATTTGGCTTTCGTCTGCGGGCGGATCAAAAACGTCCTTTCCAAGTAATTTACGCCCCAGTGTTCGACAGCCTGCGAGGAACCGGAGCGTTTTTCAATCCATTGCTGATCCAGAAGATGAAGCCGCAGCGCCACTTCAAAACGTTTCGTCTCCCCATTCCACTGGACCTCGCTGACAGTTTCGTGAACCGGGTGCAGCATCGCAAAAAGTAGGAGTGCATAGTGCATTGGTAGTCAGGCAATCAAACAGGGGCGGGAGGAAGAAGGGAGTCAGGCCGCAGATTTCTTGGGGGGCTTTGCTTTCACTTTGCTGGCAGGTGCTTTCTCAAACTCGCTTTGTCTCGACTTCTCCTTTCCGGTTTTCTCCTTTCCGGTTTTCTCCTTTCCGGTTTTCTCCTTTCCGGGCGGCATCGTCTTGCGGTCGATGTCGACGTCTTGGTTGTCGATGCCTTCTTTGTCCACTTTCGGTTCTTGTTTGGGCTTGTCGTCCGTAGCGTCGTCGACGTCCGGTTTTAGCGCCTTTTGCATTTCATTCTTGCCCTTCTCGCTCTTGAATAATTTGAAGCGACTTGGGACCAGCCGGGGTGGCCAATGATTGTTAGATTCTTCGGCGTCCGCGGTCTGTTGTTTCGGGTCCAATTGCAAGCGAGTGATCTCCTTTTCGGAAACAAACAACTTGTCGACTTGCTGGCTGTTGCTGCGCCAAATCTGTGCGGGGATCGTTACGATTTCGCTGGTGTCGTCGGCATAGTGAATGCGAAGGATGATGGGCATGACCAAGCCACCCTCGTTTTTGAAACGGACGACATAGAAGTTTGTTTTACGGCGCAGCAACGCGCGTTCGTCTGCATCGAGTCCATCGAGAAATTTTTGATACGCTTTGCGATCGGACTCTTCGACTTTGTGTTCGTCGTAGTCAGGATGGTTGTAAAAATCCTTTAGCCCCGGTTGCAGTTCAATTCGTCGGGGAAGATCCCCATTGCGTTCTTCGCTGATCGACGGTTCTTTTTTGTCCCGTTCTTGGCGTTGAATCTCGGCGTTGGCTTCCGGATCCCCGCTGTCGATTTGATAAAGCCGCACGTCGCTAATTGCAATGTCGACGTGATCGGTGCTGTAAAACCAACCTCGCCAAAACCAATCCAAATCAACCCCCGATGCATCTTCCATGGTGCGAAAGAAATCGGCGGGGGTGGGACGTTTGAAACGCCAACGCAAGGCGTATTCGCGAAACGCAAAGTCAAACAATTCGCGTCCCAGAATGGTTTCACGCAAAATATTCAGCGCTGTCGCGGGTTTGGCGTACGAGTTGTTCCCAAAGCTGAGAATTTCTTCGCTGCCGGTCATGATCGGGCGTTGGTGTCCCCCCTTCATGTAAGGCACGATTTTGGCCGGCTCGCCGCGGCCCGATGGATAGTTTTCTTCCCATTCTTGTTCGGCCAAATACTGCAAGAACGTGTTCAGCCCTTCGTCCATCCAAGTCCATTGTCGCTCATCGCTGTTGACAATCATCGGATAATAGTTGTGTCCGACCTCGTGGATGATCACCGAGATCAATCCATACTTCGTCGCTTTGCTATAGGTGCCATCCTCTTCGGGCCGCGGACCATTGAAGCAAATCATCGGATATTCCATCCCATAGACCGGCCCATTGACGCTGATCGCGACGGGGTAGGGATAGGGGAATGCATAGCGTCCGTAAACCTCTAACGTATGTACGATCGCCTCGGTCGAGTAGGTGCTCCAAAGCGGCTCGCCTTCGTTGGGATAATACGACATCGCCATCACCGTGCGGCCTTCGATGTTGACGCCCATCGCATCCCAAATGAATTTGCGACTGGCCGCGAACGCAAAGTCACGCACATCCTTGGCTTCGAAAACCCAAGTCTTCTTCGTTTCGGAGCGACTCGCTTCGTTGGCTTTCGCCTCTTCGGGTGTGATGATAAAGACAGGTTTTTCGGCGCTGCGAGCGCTATCGAGTCGCTCGAGCCATTTCGGATCGAGCACTTCATCCCTGTTTTGCAACTCGCCCGTCGCCGAAACGATCATGTCACTCGGCAACGTGATCCGAACCACGAAATCACCCAACTCAAGTGTGAACTCTCCGCGGCCGAGAAACTGTTTGTGTTGCCAACCGGCGTAGTCGGTATAGGCGACTACCCGCGGATACCACTGAGCCACTTCGTAAATATAGTTTTCGTCTTTTTCAAAGAATTCATAACCGCTGCGAGCGCGAATGACTTTGCTGTCGACGATGTTGTAGCTGTATTTGATTCTTAGTTTTGTGGATTGACCGGGCGCGAGAGGTTCCGGCAGGTCGACACGCATCATCGTTTTGACAATGGAATGCGCTAGCGGGTTGTGCTCGCCGTCGGTCACCGATTTGATGTTGTAACCCCCTGCAAATACGCTGCGGGCTAAGAGCGATCGAATCACGCCAAACGATGCACGCGGATGCATCGATGGAGCGGGCGAGGTGGTGACCGCATCCGAATCGGGCTTGAAGATATTTTGGTCGAGTTGAAACCACACGTAGGAGAGCGAATGAGGCGATTGATTGTGATAATCAATGGTCGCCGTGCCACGTATCCTTTGGTTCTTGTCATCCAAATGGACATCGATCTCGTAATCGGCACGCTGTTGCCAGTAATTTGGGCCGGGAGCGCCTGATGCGGTGCGGATGCTCGTCGGCGTGGGCAGCCAGGATTCGATTTGGAAAAAGCGATCGGTAGCATCGCGATGCTTCGAATTCGACAAAAATTGGGCGTTGACCCATCCGCTGCCGATGAACCAACACGCGAAGATGCAACCGATTCGGGTCACAGTGAACGGAGCTTGAGAAGCGTTTTTCACGTTGCCAACGTTATTATTTCGAGGAATCTGTCAAGTCAGCTTCCCACTAGTTTAATCCGCTTCGCCGACGCTGACGCCCCGGGGCCGGACGTTTGGGATTTCGATGGGCCCCCCTCCGCGTTTTCGGCCCTTGAACCGATGAGCCGGACCGCGACGGAGTTCTGGGAGCGGCTGTTTCGCGGCGGAGGCACTTTGGGTGCTGGACTGGGACTGTCGTCCAAGGTTTCCGTTCAGAAATCGGCCCCCCAATCGGGAAGCGACGTATTGTGGCGAATGATTGAATCACGAAACTGAATCACGAAACGTCCCGCCGGGACTCGATCGAGATTGACGCAAATCCCTCGGTCTCAAGTCCGAGGCTATCGAGAACGGTTGCTCCGTGACAACCAATCACGCCACTTCAACAGCGGAGGATGCCGCCGCAGGCAATTGCCTAGCAGCGGATCAATCCTTCTCTGTCGCAGCGGCGGTTAGCTTAGCAACCCCGCCAAGTCGTCAGCAAGCAAGTCGAGCATCTCGTCATCGTCGTTGGAATCATCGACGGAGCCCGCCGCGAGTACAACGGCGGTCGCGGCTTGCGAGTCGCTCGAAACATCGGTCGCAACCGCCTTGGCATTGCCGTTGGACAGTTCCGCGAAGACCGAATCCGACGCTGGCTTGTCGCTTGGGGCTGAGTTGGTTTGAGGCAGAATCGCCGTCACCACCTGATTGTCTGCGACGACCCGTTCGCCTTCACCACTGTTGCCGACCGTTTTCGCCCGACGACTCAATTCGTTGATCACCGTCAATGCATCGAGGGCGGTGATCGATCGGTCGCCATTGACATCGACATAATACGGACTGACCAGCATGGCTTCGCCCTGAGCCCCCGAGGGGACCGCACGCGCCATTTCATTGATGACGTGCAAGGCGTCAATCGGAGTCACTTCGCCATCGTTGTTGACGTCCGCGGGAAGCCGTGAGTTTTGCAACGGCGACTCGCCTTGACCGCCCGTACCAATCGTGATGTGCAAGGCTTCGTAGCGAATTCGCGACGTCGGCACGGGGTCATCTTCACGATACAGCAGCGTGTCTTGGAACGGTGACGCATCCGCAGGCGAGCTGGCGATGACGCTTGAACCCGGCGCGATGGCATCAAAGTAAATCGTGGCCATCGTAGCGGGGTTCAAACTCGGGTATTCGCTCTCGGCGGCATTGGTGCGGGTCGTAACCGTTCCGAATTCATCAATGATGCCCAGCCGCGATGCGGTTCCTACAGCCGCCGAAGCGTTGTAGTTAGACAGGATGTTCACATCAAAATCGAAGTCGTCCGCCAAGTTGGTGTTAGCTGGCCGAATCATGCCAGCGTCGTACAGCATGTCCAAGAAGCCGGCAAACACAAACGTGCTGTTGTTTCGCAAGTCTTCGAGACTGACTTGGACCCCAAATCGATCGCCCACCCCAATTTGATTAGAGTTAATCGGTTGGCCGCCCGCGTTGACCAGATTCAATCCGATCAACACTTGGTCATCACTGTTCGCGTTGCCGTAGGCCAACGTCACTTGGGCGGTACTGCGAATGCCCTCATCGGTCACAATGACATAGGTGAATTGGTCGAACCCGCTGGCACTTGGATTGTTGTTAGGACGATATTGGAAAAAGTCGTCGTTCAGATTGCTAGGCGTGTTGTTATTGTTGATCGTCAGGCTGCCGTTTTGGGGCTGCACCACGACACCAAACTCTTGCAACTGAGCGTCACTGAATCGGTCATTGCCAAGCACATCCAATCGAGCCGCGGTGGACGACGAAGCGGAAATCGTTTGGCCTGCGGAATCGACACCTTGCATAAAGGCATCATCAATCGCGGTCACGAAATTTCCGTTTCCAGCAAAAATCACAAACTCGTTCCGTCCCAATCGCAGTTGGCTTGGGGTCAGAGCCACATCTTCGCCAATCAGCACGGTTTCGCTGCGAGCGTCATCGGCGGGATCTGCCGCGAAGACAGCAACGCCGGGCGAGAGTGCTTCAAAGGTGATCGTGAATAATTCCACCCGGCCGTTGAATGGCGTGGTGTTGTTGACGATTTGCACGCCACCGACATCATCGATCAAACCAGGTTTTTGCGAATTGCCCTGTTGGAAGGTGCCACCAGCGAACAAGGGGCCAAACGAGATGTCAAACGGGAACGCCGAGCTGCCATTCGCTGCGACCGTTTTGACCAATTCGTCGGTGTACAACAAATCGAGGAATGCCGAGGCCACGCCTTCGGGATTGCGATTGCCTAACTGATTGAGGTCGTCAACCGAAACGCGAACACCAAATCGATTAGCGGCCGGATTGGTTGAGTTCAGTTGCAGGTTGGTGATCGGGGTGTTATTCAACGGGTCGAAGAAATCAATCGAAAATTCGACGAGATCATCCGCCGCGGATCCAGGCAACATGTTGACGGTGACTTGGGCACTCGATGTTGATCCCGCCCCGTCCTGCACACTGTAGGAGAATTGCTCGGTCCCAGCAAAGCTGCTGGCGGGAGTATAACGCAGCGATTGCCCTCCTCCGATGATCGTGATGTTTCCTCCAGCGCTACCTGGAGTCACGCTGGTGATCGACAAGCCACCCGAAAGACTCGGAACATCGTTGTCGAGCACGTTGAGGGCGCGGTTCTGTGCTCCTTCGGGAACACTAAACACATCGTCGATCGCGATCGGCACATTCGATTGGAAGGTGACTTCCACGACGACCGTTGCGGTGTACAGATTGTTAAAGACGTCGCTGACGGTATACGTAAACACATCGCGTCCGGTGAACCCGTTCTGCGGCGTGTAGAAAACCGAGCGTCCGCCATCGTCCGTCGCAATTCGGACCGAACCATTCGTGCCACCGGTTCCGACCGAAACGATGGTCAGCGGATTTTCGGCCGTTTCGAAATCGTTCGCCAGCAGCAACAATCGTTTGGGGTCGCTGTTGCGAGAAACCTGTTCATTGAGGTCGTCATTGGCAACATTGTTAGTCGGCAAAATCGAGACGAGATGGTCTTCCACCTCGCCCGTCTCAGCGAATCCTGCAGGCCCCAAGCCTTGGGTTTGGCTGAGTCGGAAACGTGTGTACGTCGTGCCAACCACCGCGTATTGAGGAACCGCGACATCGATGGTTTGAACCGAATCGGTGACGCCGCTCGGGATGAGTTTCTCGGCCAACCGCTCGCCCACGCCATTGAACGTGCCATCGCCATCGAAGTCGACGAAGCCCTGTAGGTAGGCGGGCAGCCCGCTGGTATTGGTAACGTTTACGGAGAATTTCCCGGTGGACCCCAAGCCAAACGGAGTCGCTTGGCGAACGCCATCTTCGTCGTCGCTGCCGTTATTGTCGTCGCCATCGGCGCCGACTGACGGTTGACCATCGAGTTCACGATCGACGGTCGATCCGATCGTCAGCCCGGTTAGAATTCCGTGGGCCGCTCCCCCAACCGCTTCGGTCGTCAAGTACGAATCCGGAGCATCCCCAAAGTCGCGAGAAGGCAAGTTGCCGAAATTGTAATTATCGCTCAGCACCGTGCCGTCAAAAACAACGACATGCTCGCCACCGGCTGGGAAGGTCTGAACAAAACCAGGCTCCACGACTTCACGAATCGTATAGGTTCCCGGGCCGGGGAAATTGATCGAATAACTGCCATCCGGCTTCGTGATCGCACTTGGTTCGCCAAGGTCAGGACGTTTGTCACCATCGAGGTCGAGGTAAATATAGACGCCACCGATGCCAGCTTCGCCTGGATCCTGGAATCCATCACCGTCGTTGTCGCTAAACTTCGTGCCCGTGATATCCGCTTGAACTTTGCTAAAACCAAAGTCCACTCCAGCCACTCCGCTGAGTGACACCGTGGTCGACTTCGACGCCGGAGTGGTCGGAACAAAGTTTGTGGGCGCGATCGCGATGATGTTGTACGTTCCCGGAGCCGCCGTCAACGTGAATTGTCCGGATGCATTGGTGACCGCGGTCGGTTCCGATGGATCCGCGACCTGGTTGCCGTTGATGTCAGCAAACACGGTAACCCCAGCCAAACCAAGATCGCCAGTGCCGTTGCCATTGCGATTTAAGTCATTAAAGACGCGTCCGGTGATCCCGCCACCCGTTTGCCCGGTCGACAAAACCCACGACAACGCTTGCGGAACGTACTGAACCCCAGTGTAGGTTTCGGTGGTGCTGAAGCGGTCGACAACAAACTCAATCTCGGTGTCATCCGGCGTGCCGAAGATTTGGTCAGGGCCAACGCCGAGGTCGAATTCGGGCACGCGCGGCCCCGTCCCGTCAATCAACGAGCCGACATTGTTCAGGCCATTGGTGTGCTCCGCTCCAAACGAGTGAGCGGCTTCATGCGACACCGTCACTGCGATCGTGCGAGCGATCGCGTCGAGCACCGAAGCACTGGACGAGAATGGAAATTGGGTGGAATAATCAAGCACCAAATCAAGCGGCGAGAGCACGATCTCGTTTGGATTGAAGTTGCCGATATCTCCGGAAGGCGAAACCCCAAGCAGATTTCCACCGATATCGCCCAAATCCGCGTTCGTTCCCCCCACGACCACTCGCGTGACCAGCGGGTTATTGAAGCCCGGATCGGGATCGTCCAAGCTGTTACGAATCTCGATACCGTATTGGCCGGCGATTCCTGTGGCCGCAAAATCACCGTTGGATCCATTGTCGGCGATCGATTGGAAGTGCATTTTGACTTCCGCCATCACTTCGCGGATGAGCCGATTGGTCGCAGCGACGTCGAAATCGTCGATATTCAGCAGCGACAACGATTCCTGTAGGCTCGGAATGTTGACGATGCCGCCGGTCGGAGTGAATCGATTGAATTGGTCTGCGGAGTAGAAACCACCGTCGAAATCGACGTACAGAATCTGTTTTTGCCCAACCGCTAATGATTCGGTCACCGGGCGATAGGTTCTCAGCCCGTAGGTGTACGGCCCCGGCGATGCACTCGGCGCGGCAATAAAGTAGTAGCGACCATCCTCAGGAACGACCTGAGCCGCCGCGGCATTGCCGAATGTCTGCAGCGGAGAATTGTTTGTATAGCCAAACTCACCATTGTTCACATCGGTGCTAAACCAAAGGGCGCCCCCTTCGTCGTAGACCGTGATGTTGCTAACGGATCCCGTTACGGCAAGGTCAAAGATGTCGCCCGCTTTCAAATCGACCGCATAAAAATCGAGGTCGGTCTGAATCAGCCCGGTTTGCGACATGATATTGACGTTGGTGTTCCCCACCAAATCAACGGTGTTGCGTTGACCGGTTTGGTTGCCCAAGGGGATCAGCTGAGCGGTCGCAAACGAGTCGTTTTGTCCCCGTGCATCAAACGCTTCCGCCTCAATCACGGAAAACGCTTGCACCGTTCCGAGGTTACGGGGCTCGGGGTACTTGTTCAACGCAGAGGAGACGATCGAGGATAATGTATCCCCGGCCATCATTTGGCGTTGCTCGAGGCCTTCGAGCATCAGGTTTCGTTTTCGCAACCCACGCGGCTTCAAGTTTCGCTTGATCCGTTTACGGGAGGTGCGAGCGGGTTGGGGTTCGCTAGATGTCGATGCTTGAATCGATTCACTGCGTTTGATCATCGAGGGTCTCTTGCCAAACGATTGCCTAAGGTGTCACGCAACAATACCGGTTTTTGTCACGCTCTGCCCAAGGGCGTCAAATCAATGACGCTGCGAGGTGGATGTAGTCGTCTTCGGTGGTTTTCGTGCCGCTTCTCTCTCAAAGCCGCCTGTCAGTCTAATTAGCGGATGCGCTCGTGCACCCTTTGATTTGCCCCAATCCATTTGGGCTGATGCCAAATCGCGGGGGTCAAAATGCCAGGGTGTTTTGAACTGGATCGGATAATTCGACTCGGTGCCTTTTGCTATTTAGTGAACGCCTTCCCATTCCGAAACATAGTCACAATGGGTAAGAGAACACGAAGGAGCAAAATGTAGGGGAAAAGGGTCGAGATGCGATTCTAATTGCACCCTTAGAGGTGTCAACGAAACCCTGCGTTTGGGACGCGTCATTCCGGTCGGAAGTTCCGGGATAGCCCAAAAAATCGCTCTAAGCGGACTTTCCAGAGCGTTTTCGCCGATCGGAATGCCTGACCTCGGGGGGCTAAAACGAACGCCGTCCCAACCGAGCCAGCCCCTTTTTCGCCCTGTTTTCTGCGACCGAATGAGCCGTGGCTGCGTCCCGCTTAGAGAAACCGAAGCGTTTGACGTGCGCTCCGCCGAAGACATCCCCTTGAAAACCGAAGAGCGGTTGCCAAACGACAAAAAAAAATCCCGCGATTGAAATCGCGGGATTTTTTCAGTCCAAAAGATGGCGTAGGTGCGGCTCCACTACCAAATGTACTCGGCACCGACCGAGAAGCCTTGGATCACCAAATTGTCGGTTTGGGCACGGTTCGCATTCGGTGGCGTTGACGGTACTGCGGCGGCAAAGTTGCGGATGTTCTGGCTGTCGAACGCTCCGAAGCGAACTTCATCAATGCCAATCAAGTAGTAGGACGAACGCACCGTCCATGAATGGCTCAGACGATACAGCAACGTGGTTTCGAATTCCCCCATCACGGTCGAGTCTTGGTCGGTGTCATTGAACTCAACCGAACCTGGGGTGGCCAGCGGTGCTTCGGAGTTGAACGCCAGGAAGGAGTCGCGTTTGACATCGTTCTGCATCCAAGCTCCCTTCAAGCCAAAGCCAAGGTTGATCCCAGGCATCACGTTGTACCACAGGTCGAAGCCCGCTTGAGGGCCGAACAAGCGGTTCTTGTTACGGTCGCTCGAAGTGAAGAAGCGACGGTCACCCCCGACTCCATTGTTGTCGAGCCCAATCGCTGAATAGATCAAGCGGTCGTTGTAGCGGATATGACGAAGCCCAACGAGCCACGAGCCTTGGAAGCGATTGTAAGGGCCTACCGTTCGGCGTCGGTAGTTCAATTCGAAGCTATCGAACTCACTCTGGTTTCCTAACGATTGGCTGAGCGATTGATCGGTATCATCATAACCGCCAGCCGGTGTCACTCCAAAATCACTGATCACCGAGTACAGTTGGGCGGTAGGATCGTTGACCGTTGCGGTGCTATCCCATTCTTGGCCACCCATGTAGGTGAACTCGAGATTTCCGCCCGCTCCGAAGATCATCGCAGCGGAGAGACGCATGCCGGCTTCGAGATCATCGCTGTCTGCGTCACCGATGCTGAGCACTGGGGTGCCGCTGACACCTTGAGTCGTGACCACTCCGCTGCCGTTGCCGGTGCTGTGGCTGAGGAACAGGGCTTCAGCAGAAAGGTCATACCAACGTTGTGCACCACGGCCGGCGTCTTGGTAAGGAAGCAGACTGCCAATCGCACCGAGCAGGTATCCACGCCCGAGGAACTGGCAAGCTTCGCAACCACCACCGCGACAAAACATGCAGAAGAAACGAGTGTTCGTCAATCCGCCACAGGCCCGGCATCCGGGATGAGCACATCCGCCACAGGCGGTCATGTTGGCTGCGAATCCTCTCCCCCCAAGCAATCGACAACGAGCACGGCGACCGAAGATTCCGGCATCGTAGTCTTCACCACATTCGCCGTTCTCACAGCCGCCTTCACAGTAGCCATTTTGGCAACCGCCACCGCCCAGCATGCCGCCGGAGAACATCCCGTTGTTTCCGCCGCCATCGCAATCGACGGGGCCGTTGAAGCCCACCGGCATGACGCCACTACTCATCCCTAAGGGCAATGCGGACCCTTGATACATCGACGGAGGCACCATGCCCGCCGGGGTCACGTAGCCGCTTGCGTCATAATCCGCATCGGCGTGAACCACACTTGGCGGTTGAGCTTGTGTCGGTGATAGACTAAGCCCCAAGGCAAAGCCCACTGCGGCAAACAGAGTCAGACAAGTCGCTTTTATTGGAATCATTCGGTGCATTGCAAACGTCTCCGCGGCAAACGCCGCCTCGCTATCGGCCGGTGTGGAAAAGCCGGTGTGTCAAAAGCGGGAACGAAGCAATTGCGATCCAAACTCTGGACCGTTGCTATCGATGACCCCTGCCGCGACCCTCGCAGCAGATGCCTGAGGTGCCATTGACCCCGTTAGCCGCGTAATCGCGACGCGCCGGATCAAAGCCACCTTTTCCCCCTTGGTTGGCTTCGAAGCCAGTCATGCCGATTCACAGCCCAAAAAAACGAAAGTTTTGGAACGTTCGACATAACTCCTTCACGCGGATTTATCGGCACAACCTGACGCTAAGGTTTGGTTATTCCGGCGGATACGTTCAGGAAAAATTTTCCATGCCTGCTCCAAAATTGCTATCATCGGCAGTTGTGGCGGTGGCAATACAGCGACCTGTACAGTGCCATCCGACTGAAAACCGACCGAGTCTCGCTTGCAGGCAACCACCTCACTCGCAGCGAACAACCTCGCTGACGGGGCACGGTCAACCGCTCGAAAAACGTTACCGAAGCAGCGATCCTCAGCATGAGCCATCGTTCCTCTTCCCGATCGGGTCCGCTTTCCAGCTCACCGGCGAATCCGTCGTCCGGCGGTCCTGGGCAAGCGGATTCCCACTGGCCCGTTGAATCGGTCCGCGACATCATCGCTCGATTGGGTACCCCGCCTCGGGATGTCGTTGAAGCTTGGTGCCTCCAGGTGCAAGCGATCGCCAACGACATTCAAACACGCAGCGGAGAACCGTTGCCTCCGATCGATCTGAGATCGTGGTGGGTCGACACTCGTGGTGCTGTCGGTTTGCGATCGAGCGGGTATCAGGCCCGCGATGCTAACCTGACGCCTGACTCGGACCAGGATGCAATCGCGATCAACGACCAACGGGTACGTGATTTCCGTGACCAAGTTTTACAAGCCCACGTCGCCCACCCCCAAGATCAAAACCAGCCAGCGCCGGCTGCGATGACGGAAGCGACCCTGTCGATCGATGCGAACGTGACGCCGGAGTCTGAGACGCATGCTCGAAAAACCCTGTCGTGCAAGCACCCCAAGGCGTTGGTTCTGATCACGGCAGCACTCGTCATCATCACGGGACTTGGCTCGCTTTGGTGGTACCTCGGCCGAAACACGACGGGCGTCGATGCACGGGGTGGAACGCTGTCGATGACCCCCAAACGCCCTCAACCGGAGCGTTTTTCCAATGAAGAAACGAGTCGATCTCAGCCGCCCCCAACGAGCGCAACGTTCGATACCGGCACGTCATTCGAAGGCGACGGCAAATCATTGAAACTCGAGTCGTTTGGATCAAGCAGCAATGCGGCAAACGAACACCGCGTCGACGCCCCGTGGATGGATGCAAAACCGTCGCCGGAATCCGACTCGATGAAACCCAAATCATCGGATCCCTCTGCTGATGCGCCGGTGCGAGAGGACGATTTTCTAAAGACATCGTCAATCGCGCGCCCCGAGCAGACAACCGAGTCCAATGGGATAGGGACGACCGCCCACGAAGAACGAACCAACGCAAACGAAAACGAGTTGCCGGAATCCCCGCAAATCGTTCGCACCATGCAAATTCAGTCGATTCAATTGCCACCCACCGATGACACACAGACCGCGCCCAAGATTGACTCTTTGTCTCTAAATCCACATCCCTCTGGCGTTGGCATCCCGATTGAGAATCTCACGCTCGAATTCCCCTTAGACATCCCGATTGCGATGGATGCGAACGATGGCGTCGGTGAACATCACAGCGAAGGATTTACGATTCGCGACACGCGAAATGAGATCGCGATTGCGAGTTTAACACGCCAATCCAATTCGTTCACGTTTACTTGGTCCGAACACGCCAAAGCGAGTTCTCAAGCGGGAGCGCTATTGAACGGGCGTCTGCGAGACGCCCGTGGCAACATGACCTACTTGCGTCCTCGAGTGGAAGCGGATCCTTGGACGCTTTCGTTTGATGAGTTTGATTTTCATCCCAGTTGGGAATTGTCCGGAGGGTTGCCGGCAAACGTTTCTCGATTGGCGATTGATTTTGAATTGCCTGACGAAGTTGAGCAAGCTTGGATTGCCCCCTTCGATCCTGCGTCGCCACGACGGACCACGGGCGTCGCGGTGTTGTCGCTACGAGACAGAGAAACGGTGCAAATCGGCATTCGCTTTGAAGTCAAATGCACGACAAAACTAAGTTGCCGAATGCGCATTGCGGGGCGACTCGACCCCACGTTCGCTTGGCAGACGTTTACCTCAGCGGGATTGGCCGATTTTGCGAATCAGTTGCTGACTCAAGCAGACCAATTGCAAAAACAAACCGTTCAAATCGAAGCGTTGTATGACCGCGCCAACACCGATACCCGACGTGTAATCCGACCTCGTCGATCCGATTTGAAGTCGCAATCCGAACGGGTCACCGAGCTGTCGCGACGGGTAGCGGAATTGCAATCGTTGACCGCTTTGCTACAAACAACGACGAAGGTCCATTTCAAGATTTTTGTGGAGTGGCCTGACATGGAACAAATCATACTGACTCAGCAAGGATAAATCCGATGCGTTGTTTTTGGGTAGAGAAAAGCGAATCGGGCGAAGTGACTTCGTCGTTGACCGACAAACCTGTTTCGATTCTTGATTCATCCGACACGAGCGAGCCGCGAATCCGAATTCAAGTCCAATACTCGTCGCTGAACTATAAAGACGCAATGGCGGCAACCGGGCACCCTGGGATCGTTCGCCACTTTCCTCATATCCCCGGCATCGATGCGGTCGGACGTGTGATTCAAAGCCAAGATGCGGCGTTCCCGGTTGGCGCTGAAGTGATCGTAACGGGAAACCAATTGGGGGTCACCCACTTCGGCGCTTGGGCCGAACAGATTGATGTTCCCGTGTCGTGGGCGGTGCCGCTACCGGAATCACTCACCCCGCTGCAATCGATGGCCCTCGGCACAGCCGGTTTTACTGCGGCTCAGTGTGTCGCCGCGCTGATCGATCATGGCGTGACCCCTGAATCGGGTAGTGTCGTGGTAACCGGAGCGACCGGCGGTGTCGCCAGTCTGGCCATTTCACTGCTCGTTAAACTGGGCTACTCCGTCGTCGCGGTGACAGGAAAGCAGAGCGAGCACGAAGCTCTGAAGCAGCGGGGTGTCGACCACGTGCTATCGCGAAGCGAGTTCATTGATGACAGCAGACGACCGTTGTTGAGCGCGGCGTACGCCGGCGCGGTCGATACCGTGGGCGGAACGATGCTGGAAACGCTGTTGCGGTCGACCCAGTACCGCGGCTGCGTTGCCGCCTGTGGTTTGACCGGCGGGGCGGAGCTAAACACGACGGTTTATCCGTTCCTGTTGCGCGGCGTGACGCTCTGTGGGATTGATTCAGCGATGTGCCCGATGCCGATACGAAAAAAGATTTGGCAGCGTCTGTCGAGTGATTGGAAGCTCGACGATCTCGATTCATTGACCGAGATCGTGCCCATGGATGAATTGTCATCAATGGTTTCGAAGATCTTGGCCGGAGGCATGGTCGGACGCGCCGTTATCCAAATCTAACTCCCAAGCCTCAACCGCGTCCGAGCAGCGAGATGCTCGATCGCTAACTCAACACGTCCTCGATCACGTGCCCATGCACGTCGGTGAGTCGGCGGTCGATGCCATTATTTCGCACGCTCAATCGCGTGTGGTCGATCCCCAATTGATGCAGGATCGTAGCATGGATGTCGTAGACTTGGTGAGAACGTAGACGTTCCAGCGGTTTGTAGCCCCACGGGTCGCTCGGCCCATAGGTCCCCCCTTTGATGCCGCCACCGCACATCCAATTCGTAAACACAAACGGATTGTGATCGCGGCCTTCACTCCCCTGTGAACACGGCATGCGACCGAATTCGGTAGTCCACAGGATCAGCGTATCGTCCAGCATCCCCCGTTGTTCGAGATCCTTGATCAAGGCCGCAGCCCCGGTAGCCATCCCCAATGCCAAGGGCTCATGATCACGACGGACATTTTCGTGGCTGTCCCAATTTCGACGTGGGTGTCCATTGTCATTGCCGCTCCACACTTGAACGAATCGGACTCCGCGTTCGAGCAAGCGGCGGGCGACCAAGCACTTGCGTCCGAAAAATTCGGTTTCCGCTTTGCGGTTGATCACCGAATCATCCACGCCCGGGCCTTCGGTAGCGAGCCCGTACATGGATTGGATGTATTGTGGTTCTGATGAAACGTCCAATGCATCGGTAGCACTCAGTTGCATCGCAGCGGCGAGTTCATACGAGCGAACCCGGGCAGCAAGTCGCTCGTCGTCGGGACGTCGTTCAGCATAAGCGAGATTCAGCTGGCGAAGCGCCGCTAAACCAGCGGCGTCACTTTCCGCTGTAATGAAGTCACTATGCGGAGCAAACAGGTCTCGAATCGGCGTCTCGCTTCCCACACGGATCACGGTTCCTTGATGTTCGGCGGACAAGAACGTGCTCGCCCAATTCTTGGCACCATTGGAAGCCAATCCGCGATGGTCCGGCAACACTACGAACGCGGGCAGGTTCTCGTTCTCGCTGCCCAATCCGTACGAAACCCACGCCCCGGCACTGGGAAACCCCGGCAATTGGAATCCCGTGGTTTGTAGCAGTGTCGCTTGGCTGTGGACGCCCGTCTTCGCCACCACGTTGTGGACGAACGCGATCTTGTCGACGACGTCGCCGAGCGGAGCCACGATATCGCTAAGCATTTTTCCCGATTCGCCGTACGGCTTGAACTTCCATGGGCTGGCCATGCACGCACCGGGGGCGCTCTGGAACAACTCCACCTGTTCGCCGGGATCCCACGGTTTGCCATTCTGTTTCTGCAGCAACGACTTATAGTCAAACGTGTCCACATGGCTGGCCGCACCCGCCATGAACAACTGCACGACTCGTTTGGCACGCGGTGGATGGTGCAAGGGCGTGACCGTACCGGCAGCACCGGCTAACGCGTTATCGCTGTGGAGCAGGTCGGCCAACGCTAACCCCGCAAAGCTCGACAGCCCCTGTTGCAATAACGATCGTCGCGAGAGCGGGAGAGATAAATTGTTCACGTGACGACTATTCCACATAAATAAACTGGCTGGTGTTCAGGAGCACTCTCGCGAAGGTTTCTTCACCCTCGGCGCGAATCAGGTTTTCGAGTACCGCACGCTCCGCTTCGCTGGGATTCCGCCCCCATGCCAATCGACACGCTTGGTCGATTCGCCGATCGAGGGTGTGCGGCGATTCCGTTCGGAGCCGTTTGGCAAAATGAACCGACATCGCTTCGGTCAACCGATGGTTCCACTGCGTCAGCGCCTGGATCGCGGTGGTGGATTCATCACGCTGAGGAACGCTGATCGAGGGGTCGGCACAATCGAGTGCCGTCATCATCGGTTGGGGTTGCGATCGAACGACAAACCGATAGATGCTGCGCCGATGCGACGTGGGATCCTGGGGATCGTGTAGATGATATTCGTAGTGCGGCGAATGCTCCGGTTTTTCGATCACGAAGTCTTGAAAGCTTGGGCCGCCGCGAGCGTCTAACCGCAACACCCCCGCGAGCGATAGCAGTGAATCTCGGAACTCTTCGGCGGTCAAACGTCGACGGTTGAATCGCCACAGCAACGCATTATCTGAATCGACGGTAGCGTTGGCTTCGTCGTAGGCGCTCGAGCGGCGATAGGCTTGGCTGGTGACCAACATCCGCACGAGTGATTTGATCGATTGCTTGGGATCATCTCGCAATTGCACCGCTAAATAATCGAGTAGTTCGGAATGGGTGGGCAATGCTCCCATACGACCAAAATCATTTGGGGTGCTCACCAGCGGTTGCCCAAACACCCATTGCCAGACGCGATTGGCGATCGACCGCCACAGCAAAGGGTTATCATGGTCAGTCAGATAGCGCGCCAAACTCGCCCGCATTTCCGCCTCGCTTGCGTCCGGTTTGATGCTCCCCGACGATGCTTTGCTGCGCCATAGCTGCGGCAGAGCGGGAACGACCGGTTCCCCGCCCGAACTCACGTCGCCGCGGTGCAAGAAAGGAATAGGACGCGGTTTCCCACCGGTCGGCACAAATTGCCCTTGGCGAGCGAATTGGGTGGTCGCAGCGTAGACGAGCTGACCTGGTGGAAACTGGCTGAGCTGTGCTTCGAGCGAGGCGATGGATTGCGTGATCGCTCGCAGACGTGATTCGTGCTCTGCGGTACGCAGCGTTTGCGTGATTTCGGACCTTTGGGCATCGAGTTGCATCCACTCGGTAATCGCCTGCTCGTCATCAAATTTTCGGTAGGAAACGTCATCCATCAAGTTATCGATGCCCCAGCGGGGTGCCGCTTCGATACTGTCCAACGCCTTGCCCGTCGCTTGCAACGCATGATTGATTCCCGATGCCGAATCGAGTGCTTCCAATTCGCCCAAGGCGAGCATGCAGTCGTTATGGCGAGGAGCCAGCTTAGTTGCAGTGAATCGGACGTAGCGAATGGGTTCGCCACCCACCGCGGCCAATATCATTTGTAACTTCGGATTGGCTTGGTCTTGTTCACTCGCATCTAAAATTCGCCGAACCGACTCGTCTTCGAAACGCTCGTCGTTGGAGACGTCAATGTGATACCGAACCGGGAATCCAAAGCCGGCGCCGATGTGGTTGTAATCGTCATACGCAGCCGTTACTCGCACATGTGCAATAGAGCGACGTTCGCCCAAATCGAGTTGCACCCACTTTGTCGTTTCCTGAACCTTGGTGATTTGGCTGTGATAGCCAAACTCGGCTCGCTGCGTGATGCCGTGCATTGCCACCAGTTCCTCGATGCGACGGTCAAGTTCCTTGGTGCGTTGACTAATCGCATGCTCGAGTTCGGACTCAATGGCTTGCTGCTCCTGTTGGAGCGAGTGGACCTGGGTCGCCAGCGATTGCTGTTGTTCCTTTTGTTCGGGCGGCAAGCCGTTGTAAACACGATCGGCGCGATCGACCGCTGCAAACACCGCATGCAAACGGTAGTACTCCTCCGCGCGAATCGGGTCGAATTTATGGTGATGACATTGAGCACATTGAATCGTTGTACTCATGAAGACGTTGAACACTGCGGTTGCCATTTCGTCGCGATCAAGGTGCTTGGCAATCCGGCCATCGAGTTTCCCCTCGCCCACTTCCACGTGGCCGATCAGATCCCAGGGGCCGGCGGCTAGAAACCCAAGCCCGATGATGCCGTCGGCGGAATGGGGGAACAACGCATCACCGGCAACCTGTTCCTGCACGAAACGGGCGTACGGTTTGTCATCGTTGAAGCTGCGAATGACGTAGTCGCGATAAGGCCATGCATTGCTGCGCGGTTTGTCTTTGTCGTAACCGTGCGTCTCGGCATAGCGAGCAATGTCAAGCCAATGTTGCCCCCACTTTTCGCCAAAGTGAGGCGAATCGAGCAACCGGTCTAGCAACGCCACATAAGCGGCCTCGGGATGCGTTTGTGACTCGGCCACAAACGCATCAACCTCGCGTGGGGAGGGTGGCAGCCCGGTGAGATCGTAATGCAGGCGGCGAATCAGCGTCCGCGCGTCCGCCATCCCAACCGGCTTGAGCCCTTGAGAGTCTAATTTTGCATCAATGAAAGTGTCGATGGGATGGGTCGACGGTGCCATAGCGAGTTTGGGGAGCGTCAACGTTTGTAGCGACCACCAATCGAGATCCGAGACGGACGGCTCGACCAGGGTGACGTCGGCTGGCCACGGGGCTCCCGCGGCAATCCAGTCGCGCAGGATCGCAATCTCGCTGGCCGACAAGGGTGGTGCGTCCTGAGGCATCGAGGCTTGGCCATCCAACGGCGTGACCCGTTCGAGCAAGGGACTCGCTTCGGGATCCAGGCGGTTGATCGATTCGCTGGTGAACAAGTCGTCCGCGGTCGTGAACGAGAGCTCACCGCTGCGATCCACATCGTTGTGGCAACGCAGACAGTGCTGTTGGAGCAGCGGAGCGACGTCGGCCACAAACTGGATCGGGGCCTCGCCAAACGCCCATGAACTCAACCAGAGCGTCAGACACATCCAAACGCCGGTTTGCATACCGCGGTGGATCAACGAGCGAGCCGAAAGAAAGGCGGAGGAAAACACGCGGTTCGCTTTCCTGGGGATCGAAGCGACGGGAGCGAGCGGCCCTGCTGAAAAGCACGCTCGCCTGGGAGGCTCCGCATTATACCAGGACACCAGGCTCGACACACCAGGCTCGACACACCAGGCTCGACACACCAGGCTCGACACACCAGGCTCGACACACCAGGCTCGACGCTGGCCGTGCATCGAGCGGTGCGTGCATTTTTGCCCGTTAGCGTGTACGCGACCTACTTGCCGCATGGTGAGCCGTTAAGCGACCTTCTTGCCGCACGGTGCACGCAAATCAAACAAACCGAAAATCTCTTCGCGACTAAGGCCACCTCCTGCCGCGACCGGGCCGCCACCCTGCTCCGCGAACAAGGCGTCAAACATCTCACGCTTTTGATCCAGTACCGCAGCAATGCGTTGTTCGATCGTATTCATTGCCAACATCCGCGTCACCGTGACCGCCCCTCTGGCCCCGATACGATGCGCTCGATTGATCGCTTGATCTTCGATCGCGGGGTTCCACCAACGATCGAACAGGAACACGTATTCACAAAACTGAAGATTCAAACCGACGCTTCCCGCTCCGTAACTCATCAAGATCACGTGGCTTTTCGGGTCGTTTTTGAATCGATCAATCACTCCTTCGCGTTGCTTGTGCGGGATGCGACCGTGGTACTCCAACGGGCCAAATCGCTCCAACGCTGGTTTCATTTGGTCGATACTGTTGACCCACTGACTGAACACGATCGCCTTCTTGCCGCTGGCGGCAACCTCTTCCATATCCGCAACCAACCGCTCGAGCTTGGTGCTGCTGCCCGTCATCGGATCAAAATTGCAAATTTGCTTCAGTCGCAAGACGAGTTCGAAGACGTGTTGAATCGTCAACATCTCTTCCAACTCTTCTAATTGAATGACTCCCTCGGACTCGGCCTGCTCGTACGTAGCCCATTGCTCAGGGGTTAGATCGAGTTCGGCATCGCGGTAAAGTTTCGGAGGCATGTCATCGAGCACCATGTCCTTGGTGCGGCGCAAAATATACTCGTGTGCCTTCGCGGCCATCTGCGGCAGCGGCATTCCGACTTGCAAAAACCCCGGCGAGAGGAAATCAAACACTCCGACCAAGTCATCGGGCGAATTCTCGACCGGCGTTCCGGTCAACGCCCATGAACGTGTACGCGGTATCGCACGGACAATCTCCGCCGTCGTGCTGTTGCGATTCTTGATCCGTTGCGCTTCATCGAGTACGACCAAGTCGAAATGCAATCCACTTTCCAGGACCGTTTCCTTGTCTCGCATCAATAATTCGTAGTTGGCGACCTTGACCGGTATCTCCGTCGATCGCCATTGAAAATCGCGTTTCGCCGCGTTGCCTTCGATCGCAACAATTGGAATCTCAGGCGCCCAAACGCGAAATTCTCTCAGCCAATTCGAAACCAACGGCTTTGGGCAAACCAACAGGATGCTGCGAACCTCTCCGCTACATAGCAACAAACGAATCGTGCTGATCGCTTGCATCGTTTTGCCCAATCCCATCTCGTCCGCTAGCACACAAGCGAAACGAGGGAACATAAACGCAATCCCATCGAGTTGATAAGGAAACGGTTCGAAGGGGAAATTCAATTGCCCGCTGCCGACGAGCAAATCGAGAGGCGGTTGCAACAAGTAGTACAAACGGTCTTGCAGCTTGACCACGTCGCTGGGCGGCTTGATGCGATGGCGTTTGCGGTCGACCTTGGGCTTCTTTTTCGTCGCCTCGGCAACCTTCAAACCGTTCTCTTCGTTGCCCGCCGCCGCGGCTTTCGAGCTTGGCGCGACCCACTGATTCGCTTCCGGGAACAGGAATCCAGTCACCCGTGCCTTCAGCGGCGAGACACGAATGGGTAACGAGCGTGGTTCGATCGCGGGAATCGAAAGTTCGTAAGTGCCCGATGGCACCAGATCGTTTTCGCACCAGCTCGCTTGCGGATTGATCTCGACGTTGAGCATGGCGAATGGTTTCTTGGCGTCAGAGAGAACGAGAGTGGGGATGACGACAGCGCGCGGTACGCTGCAACAAGGCAAGCGGCGCCGGGCTTAAGCGGCGCGAGCAATTTGAGACTGAGCCTCACGGATGGCTTCGCGAATTCGCTCAAAGGGCTCAATGGCGTCGGGCATGTCCTCAAAACTTTTCACCAAGCCCTCGACCACGTCGGCGCGTTCCAGGGGAACGTTCAACGTCGCATTGACCAGCGCGACCTGGGATGCCCCCATCAACATGTCGCTCGTGATTGGGCCTTCGTCCCCCTCGGCCGCTTCAGAGATCAAGGCCACCGGAATGTCGCCGCGTGAGTTCAAGGCCAACGATTCGACTTGGTCGCAACACAACAGCGACATCGGCGTGCGGCACTTGGATACCAGCATCGGCCCGATCACCTCGCCAATTAAATGGTCGCGCATCGTGCTGCCAAACAAAATCTCGTGCGCTCGCGAGGGGCGGACCGGCAACGTGCACTGGAATTCGACCGGGCGACCGCCACGATTGAGAATCAACAGACCGCCGGTCCAACCAGTGCGGTCATCTTGAATCACCGTAAAGTAACCAATCGTCGGGTTCGTCGGAGCGGGCATTCAGTTTGTAACTAGGGCTTGGGGGACATTGCGGGAATAAAGGGGGGGGATCGGCCAGCCGGATTTCACGACAAGGCTGAGAAGCGGTGTTTCAAGTCGCTCGCTAACGTGGCCTTCGATCTCGTCAACGTAGCGCCACGGTCGCCACTTTTCCAATTGCCAAAAACGACGCCTCACCTTTCACAACCGGGGCGCGAAAGAAAATGGTGCCTGCAGCCAATCCCTAGTCACGTCATCGGCGTTCCGGTCGTGTCGACTTTAACGGCTGAACCCGTAAATTGGTCTTCTGGTAATGCAGGCAATTTGTAATGTCAAGGAAGGTTTGCAGAGAAATATCGGCAAGTTCGAGAGCCGCCTGAGAATTTTTGATTGTCGTTCCGGTTTGCTCGACAACTGTATTTTTTGCTGGTTATACTCGGGACAACCGTGATGCCACGACCGTGATGCCACGACCCAAAGTTGTGATGCCACGACAAAAGTAGATCCGCACAACGCGCCAAGCCGTTGGCCTTTCGATCTCTTTTCCATGCGGGCACAGCGATGACGTCGGCGCCGCAACTTGTGCCGACGACCTAACCGCCCACGCAGTTGATGTACTAGGAAATAACGACCATGTCATTCGACCAGGAACCTGTCTCGCCAATGTTCCGTATCGACGTTTCACCCGAATCCGGATCCGATGCCTCCATGTCAGAAAGCCGTGTAACGATTGAGCTTTTGCGACAAATGGTCGCGAGCCAGAATCAGCAGAACCGCTTGCTACAAGAATTGATCCAACAAAACGCAGCGATGCAGAAGCAACGTGCGGGTGAACTCCAGCAATGGAAGGATTCCAACCCCGAACTGTCGCGAGCGTGCCGACAAGCAGCCGAAACCCTCAGCCGCGTGCAAACCGGCTTCCTCGATAGCTTGACCGAAGAAATCCTCGACAACGAAGACCATCTGATGGAAGGCGAGTTCATGCTCAATGAATTCGTCGATCGTTTCGGACCCCGCTTGGCTCACCTCAACGGGGTGCTTCAAGTGTTGGCCCAATTGGGGACCGGACAACCCATCCAAAACTCGTAGCGTTATAAATAAGACGTCACGCTATAAATAAAAGACGTCACGTTTGATCGAGTCGGCCGCTTGATCGAGTCCGCCGCTTGATCGAGTCGGCCGTTTGATCGAGTCGGCACGGTGGAACTCTCTGCGAGTGCTGTTTGCGGGCTCACCACTCCCCCGCCAAGAACGCATACAACCCCACCAACGTCTTGGCGTCTCGGATTCGCCCCTCGGCAATCCATTGTCGGATTTCACCGCGAGTCGCGATGTGGTTTTCGATCTTCTCGGTCGCTTCGCGTGCATGTGCCCCCAACGTCAAATCGCGGGCCACGTACAAATGCATCAATTCGTCGCAAATGCCTGGCGCAGAATAAAATTCGTGCAGCAGTGTCATCGACGTTGCTTGGTAACCGGTTTCTTCCCTCAACTCGCGAATCGCCGTCTGCTCCGCAGGCTCTTCGGATTCCCTTGTCCCGGCCGGCAATTCCAATAAGGTTTCGCCAACCGTTGGACGCTGGTTTTCGATCATCACAATCGTATCGGCATCGAGCAGTGGCAAGATGACGACCGCGCCGGGATGACGAATCACCTCGCGAATGTACGTTTGACCGTCATTTCCGACCAACGACATCGCATGGACGTTAAATCGAGCCCCGCGAAGCACGATCGTTTCTTCGGCGGGGGTTGGGGAATCTTGATTCATCCGATTGAAATCCGTTTCACGAGCAAGGGCATCACCGCGGGTTGATCGTAGCGGAAGTCACCGCAGCACACGACGTCGAAAGCTCACTGTGGCAACGAGCAATCAAGGCATTTTTATGCGTGGATCGATTGCGTCGGCAACGGTCGACGAACGGAAGCGTCCTGGCCGATGTCGTGCCAATACTCGACCGACTCCTCGCCCAGAGTCCAGCACAACCGGACAGCTTGGCGATGGAGGATCGCCGGAAAATCGATGCTTCCGTTAAGCGGCAAGTGAGGCTCCACCCCGAGCCGGGTGAGTTCCATGATGCACTGATCCAATCTCGCTTCGTCTGCAACCAAGGTTCCGCGAATGTCATTCACCTCATCGCGATACGAAGGGTGATCGATCGTCTCGGCTAAGCGATCGATTCCCTCAATTTGATTGCGTTGCCGTTGGATCGATTGATTCAAATGCATTGCGTCCCGCATGATCGTCTTGAGCAGAGGCAACATTTCCGTTGCCCGCGCTGGAGTGAAGAGCACGGCTTGGGGCGGCAGTGACCCGTCATTGCTTGGTAACGCTCGAACCATCTTTTAAGAACCAGTCAGGAGTTTACGGGGACCTAAAATTTTCGCAAAAGCACCGAGTTCGTCTCAAGAAATCGGCTCGTTGCAGCAACTCACACTGTGGTGTCTACCTAACCGTAAGACGAACCGAAAGCCCCAATGGTTCCCGAACGTGAGAATTTACGAAACTCGCTTCCACCGACTTGTGGCCAAATGAACACGTACAGAAATGCTTGTTTTAGGGCGTTTGAGCAACTTTGGGGCCGATCTCGCCCAGGTTTTTACGGAGATCCGCAAGCATGAGCACAGGCGAAAGGTCAAAATCCTGGCTTTGTCAAGGCATATTTCCTTGACTGATGGTATTTTTGACTTAGAGTTCACTGTGTCAGGAAAGCGGGTATACACGGAGCAATCCTGCGGACACAACCGGCCTACGTGCGATGACTAGGGTCAACGGGGAAATGTCGACGGGGGTATTGTCGACGGGCATTTAAAATGCAGAAGAAAAATGCGGAAGCCATAAAGCAGCGGCTTTGGCAAACGTGCCCCCCCCCACGACGCCCATTACCATACCAAATACTGTGTGCATCGGGACTGTAGGCGAAACAAGTTTGAAGAATCAGGGCCGGTTAGGAAAGGACTGGAATCAATGTTAGTTTTATCGAGAAAGAAGAACGAGAGCATCGTCATCAACAACGATATCCGAATCGTTGTGGTGGAAATTCGTGGGGATAAAGTCCGTCTGGGTGTTGAAGCCCCCCGCGAAGTGCCCGTTCATCGCCGCGAAGTTTACGACGCAATTCAACGCAGCCTTGAATCAGGCGACGCGCCGGTTGAGTCCTAGCGTGCATCGCTGATCTCTCACGTCCGTGCGACGTACCCGACGTCGCTCGTAGTCCCAATACTGCGAGCGTTTTCTTTTTGTCGTTTTCTCACCGCACGCTTGTTCTCACCGCACGTTCTGTCGGTTCACTCACTGGCCCCTTGGTCACTGGCTCCTTGATGGATTGGCCCCTTGATGGATTGGCCAGTCCACAGGGCCGTCTGTTTTTCATCGCGGCGCCTGTTTTCTTGCGAGGCGCGACTTTGCTGGGCCCGCGGGGCAACGACTCAACGCGAATGGCTAACGGCTTCCTTCTCTCCTGCGCCCCCATCGATTTTCCTTTTCGTCGTGAAAGATGCGCGCCCCCGCCCTCTCTTAAGATCCGCCGCTCTTGAGATACCGCCGCTTGCGCGCGTTGGACCGGTTCATTGACGGTAACGATGGCACCGACATCGTATTCCTAATGGCGAAATCAATTTTGCTTTCGCTATTCGGCATCGCGAATCGCTTTAGGACAGAACCGTCCCACATGTTTTTGGGGCGAACGACGCGACGCAATCCACCCTTCAAGACCAAGGCAAGCAGTCCTGCAGAGCGGATTTTGGGGTCACCGCGAAAGTGGAGCCAAGAAAAAAAACTGGTATAATCACCGTGTTTTGATGAGTGTTCTGACTTTTTTTTGCCGAGAATGAATAACAAGGGAAGTGAACCCTTGACGAGAGTCAGGGGTGTTAGCTAAAAACTCCCTCACAGTGATCAACGCGTTGCGGTTTTTGAGCCACGTCGAAAGACAAGCTCGTTAACAACAACCCAAGGCCCCTTCGTCTAGCGGTCCAGGACACCGCCCTTTCACGGCGGTAACACGGGTTCGAGTCCCGTAGGGGTCACTGATAACACGAAAGCCCTGTGGCTAGAGCGAAAGCTCAAGGCCACGGGGTTTTTTCGTTATCAAGGCTTGCTGACCTTCCGATTCACAACGGCAACGATGCGAATTGGAGATAGCGAGTCAAAGGCAATTCAGAGCGGTGTGAAGCTTGCTTGAATTCGTTCAAGTAAAGGGAAGCATCGCTTCGACAGGCACACTGTTGCGGATGAAAAAAGTTGCGAACCTGGAAAGAGCTCAAAAGCTCCTCTTCTGGAGTTAGCAAGTTGCTGCTAAACTGAGTGAAGTTCTACCCCGTGGTGTAATGGTAACACTACTGATTTTGGTTCAGTCATTCAAGGTTCGAGTCCTTGCGGGGTAGCTAGAGGGCAGTCAAAAAAACGGTTTGCCTAAAACGCATTGAAACCCCACGAAGCCTTGTGCATCGTGGGGTTTTTTCATGCCTGTCCCCCTCCGAGCCTGTCCCCCCCCTCCGAGCTCCAAGTGCGGAAACGGACGTCACACCCCCATCACGCACCTCACAATTTTCCGACCCCGGACTACAGCTCCTTGAGCTAGGCATCTATGTTGTGCCCGTAAACGCGGTTGTGCCCGTAAACGCGTTGGGCCCTTGAAGAACCTTCCAAATACGGATTTCGATATGTCAGCGGAAACGGCAAATTCATCCACGAACGCTCGCGTCGTGCAGTCACACATGCACCTGCTGCCTGTTTCAACGCGGGTACCGCTTAAGTTTGGAGCCGAGACGCTGACGAGCGTGCTGTGCCTGCGTGTTCGCATTTCGGTCGTAGACGGTCAAGGACGCCAGGCTGACGGTTGGGGCGAAACCCCGCTATCGGTCCAGTGGGCGTGGCCTAGCTCGCTTGGCTACGACGCCCGGTTGCAGTCGATGATTGCGTTTGCACGCCGTTGCTCGGACGCTTGGTCCAACTCGACCGCTAGCGGACATCCGATGGAACTCGGATACGACTTTATCCGCACCCGTTTGCCTGAGCTGATTGAGCAACACAACGCTGGGACGGATGCCCCAAACGAAGCGTTGCCATTGCTTGCCGCCTTGATTTGCGCCAGCGCATTTGATGTCGCACTGCACGACGCCTACGGCAACTTGCACCAAGTCGACATCTACGAAACCTATAACCGCCAATGGATGAATCACGACTTGAGTCATTTCCTGTCGCCGGCGGACGACAGCACGGTTTCTTTCGCAGGAATGTATCCGCAAGATTTCTTTGTCGCCGATCCACCCAAACAGCTCGATGCGTGGCACCTCGTGGGCGGCTTAGACCCACTCGAAGAACACGAATTGACCGGCGATGAGCCGGCTGATGGGGTCCCCTTGTTTCTCGGCGACTGGATTCGCCGGGACGGGCTCAAACGGTTGAAGATCAAATTGCGTGGCAATGATTCCGCCTGGGACTACGAGCGAATGGTGCGCGTCGGCGAAATTGCACTCGCCAATGGAGTGCAGTCCACCACCGCCGATTTCAACTGCATGGTGCAAGATCCTGAATACGTCAACGAGATTCTCGATCGGCTCGAGCGAGAGCATCCTGCGATTAGCGATCTGTTGCTGTATGTCGAGCAACCGTTCCCCTACGACTTAGAAACCAATCGCATCGACGTCCATTCGGTCTCGAAGCGGAAGCCATTGTTTCTCGACGAAAGTGCTCACGATTGGCAACATGTCCGTCTCGGACGTGAACTCGGTTGGACCGGGGTGGCATTGAAGACATGCAAAACGCAAACCGGTGCGTTGCTGAGCCATTGCTGGGCAAAAGCTCATGGGATGGGCATCATGGTCCAGGATTTGACCAATCCAATGCTGGCGCAAATCCCACATGTAAGACTGGCTGCCCAAGTCGGCACGATCGGAGGGGTCGAAACCAATGCGATGCAGTTCTACCCCGCCGCCTCGGATGCTGAAGCCAAGGTCCACCCTGGGCTCTATCGTCGCCGCGACGGAAAGCTAGATCTGTCGACGATCTCCGGCCCTGGTTTTGGGTATCGCGTCGACGAAATTGAGCGAACGCTCCCCGCCGAGGGTGATGCCCAAGCGTGATCGCGTCCTTGTCGGCGAGGGGCTTGCGTACGAGGGGCTTGCGTACGAGGGGCTTGCGTACGAGGGTCCTGATCCGAGCGCCGTCACAGCCAAGGGTCGCCCGCAGCAGGCGACCGAGGTCAACGGCGCTCCGGCAATTTGCATAAAGAGCTCGTAGCAGGCATCCCTCGTAGCAGGCATCCCTCGTAGCAGGCATCCCTCGTAGCAGGCATCCCTCGCAGCAGTCATCCAACGGCTGCCGCGATCATCGCTGCCCAACCAGACGCCCGCTTCAATCACCCCGCCGGTAAGCGAGGGGGGGGGGCATCGACCTTGGCTCGGCCCCTCGTCGATGCGTCGGGTTATGATTTCCGGGAAACGCGGACCGTTTCAAGCAAACTCGGCATGCTGGGTGCGTGCACTTATCGGTTTGCGCCGTTCGCGTGGATCCTGTCTTTCCCCGTGATCCCGCCGATCTCCTCTTGGCTCGGTATCTTCATTCCGACTAGTATCGGCGGTGTCTCTCTCCCTGTTCTGTTTGAACGGCCTCGAAGTACCAAGGAAGGTCTCGACGTGTCCGCTGCCGAAAAACTGCCGAATTCCCTCGGTTCGAACGAAAATAGCTCTGCGCCGCCTGCGACCTTGATCGAACGGCTCCGTGTTTTGCGTGAAATCGTGTCGATCGAGGGCAATGCGATCCTACGGGCGGCCCAGACGCTGGGCGTTGAAGCAGTGCGCGCAGCTGAAATGACAGCAAACTGTGAAGGTTGCGTGGTCGTGACGGGAGTCGGCAAAGCAGGGCTGGTGGGCAAAAAATTAGTCGCAACGCTTGCTAGCACTGGCACCCCGGCTCATTTCCTGCATCCTGCCGAAGCGGTCCATGGCGATCTGGGGCGTGTTCGCAGCAGCGATGTCGTATGGGCGATCTCCAACTCGGGTCGCAGCGAAGAGGTCGTGCGGATTGCCGCTCACCTACGCGAACATTCTGCGGGCTTGATCGCGATCACGGCTTCAAACGACAATCCGCTCTCCGCCGCGGCGAACTGTACCGTCGCCATTGGCAAGCACAACGAAGCATGTCCCAACGGTTTGGCTCCGACGTCGAGTACCGCAGTCATGATGGCGGTAGGGGATGGGATCGCGATGTTGGCCAGTCGTTTGCGATCGTTCACTCCCCAAGATTTTGCCAAATATCATCCTGGCGGCGCGCTGGGTCGCAAATTAGCCAGCGTTGATCAAATCATGCGTGGCCTCGATGCCTGTCGCATCGCGCCGAGTGACATCACCGTTCGTGAAGCGATGGTGAGTGCGTCGAAGAACGGACGGCGTACCGGGGCGGTGATGCTGGTTAACGCATCCAAACAACTTGTCGGAATCTTTACCGACAGCGACCTGGCAAGAATCTTGGAAACGCGAAACGATGTCGCGTTGGACGAGAGCATTGCGAATCGCATGACCGCGAACCCCACGACTGCGACCAGCGGAATGTTGTTACAAGATGCATTGGCGGTGATGTCCCGCCGACGGATCAGTGAGCTTCCCGTGCTCGATTCCCAAAATCGCCCGATCGGATTGATCGACATCACCGATATCGCTGGTCTGCTCGGCGATCAAGATGACCCCGCCATTTTAAGTTTCCAACCCTAACGCGAATTCATGCCCACGAAGCTTTCTACCGACGCATCCATTGCCGAACCGATCACGTGCATTCTTTCCGACGTGGACGGAGTGATGACCGATGGGCGGATCATCTATGACGATCACGGCATCGAGACCAAACGCTTTCATGTTCGCGATGGCTTAGGCATCAAGTTGTGGATGCGTTCGGGGTTTTCATTTGCGATTCTCTCCGCGCGGCAAGGCAACGCGGTCAAGCAACGGGCGTTGGAGCTTGGCATTGAACAAGTGGCGCAAGGTTTCGAAGACAAATGGCCCGCGGCCGAAGCGTTGTTTGAAACGCTCGGCTGTACGCCCGCACAAGTTTGCTACATCGGCGACGATTTGCCGGACATTGCCGTGATGACACGGGTTGCATTAGCCGTCGCGCCAGCCGATGCCGCCACCGATGCCCGCGACGCGGCCCACTGGGTCTTGCGAAAACAAGGTGGCGAGGGAGCCATCCGCGAGTTGATTGAACGATTGCTGCGAGCCAAGGGACGATGGCAGGAACATCTGGGTTGATGCTTCGCCTCCGCCTCCGAGCTGCCGAATCCCGCATTGGCAGCGTAGGAAGACTTTAATTGCCATGACCGACGACACCCAACGCAAGTGATTTCCCTTTCGAATCACGTCACTGCAACCAAACGATGCTGCGAAAATCAATTCATTACATCACCGCCCTCGCCTTTCTAAGCGTGTTAGCCATGGTCTATCACGTGTTAGTGCTGGCGTGGCTGCGTCCTCCGGACGTCGAGCGTGTTGCCCTTGCGCCCGCTCGCGAGTTCAAGGTCGGCGATACGTTGGCGGATCTGTTCCCCGAAGGGGCATGGCAACGCGAAAAATGCAAACGACTGCAAACGGCCGACGGCATGTTGTTGTTCCAGAACTGGGAGCAAAGCAGTCCCGATCAATGGAAACTATGGCCGATGACCGTCGTGATCGGTCGCGGCGCACAAAATTCCAACAATGCATCTCCGGTCGTGATCGAGTCGAACGAGGGCGCGGAAATCAAGTTCACCGGGTCGCTCGATGTGATGAGTGGCGGAGCCCCGCCGATCCAGCGGGGACGCATGATTGGCGTCGTGCAAATTAGCCGCCCCAATCCGACCACCCCAAGTCAATCGTTGTTCATCCGCACCGCCAATGTGGGCATCGACAACCAAAAGATTTGGACGACCGAAACGATCCAAATGAATCTTGGCAAGGCCAAAATGGTCGGCCGCGACATGACGATCCATCTGGCGACCAACACCTCGGCGCCGATGTCTCCGGGCGGAAAAACCGCGGTACTTGATCGGATGGAACTGATCTATTTGGAAGAGTTCCGCATGCCGCTCGAAAACGGAGGCCTTTGGCCCGCCGCAGGGCAAAGCTCCCCAACCGTGACCACGTCGCCTGCACCCGCACCCGCCCCCGAATCGATGCTGTCGAGCGTCCCAACCGCCCCATCGCTGCAGGGCGCCCCATCGCTGCAGGGTGACCATGCCGCCGAGGTTCAACTCCAATGCAATGGGCGCATGGAGTATGACTTTGCCATCGACCAATTAATGCTTCGCGATTCGGTCTCGTTGATCCATCAAATCGCCGGTGCGAAAACCGACCGTTTTGATTGTGACACGATTGAGCTGACGTTTCGTGACCCCAGCAACAAATCGATCCCGCGCGAAAACGCCCTCGATTGGCTGCATCGCATCAAGGCGACCGGCGCGCCGTTGGCGGCACGACTGCCAAACTTGGACCTGGAAATATTCGCGGGCCAAATCGACATGCAAGCCACCAAGGGGCTCGTGCGCGCCGATGGCATCCAAGGCATCGAAGTGCACCGCGGCGGCATTCACGCGCGACTCGAAAGCATCGTTTACCAATACGATCCCGCGTCGCCGGACAAGCTCGGTGCGATTGATGCTCGCGGTATCGGCATTGTTACCATGGACGATCCCAATTTGCCGATCCGGCGCGCTCAGTGGAGTGAAGGATTCAAGCTGCAACCCCTTGGTCCGATGACCAAAGATTCGTTCGCCAGCGAGGTTGGTTTTTGGATCGATGGCAATGTCAAAACCACGTTGGTCGATGGCGGTGAATTCCAAGCCGATACCGTCGAGGGTGTTTTGAAACCCGATCCACGCCAAGATCCCTCGCAACCGAGCCAAAAACTGATTCCCGATCGCGTGGCGGCCCTAGGCGATGTCCATCTCGACACGGCCACACTGCAAGCAGACACCGATCAATTGCGATTGTTTTTTGTTGATCCTGATCCGTCTTCGATGGCGATGATCGAAGGCAATCATGACGAAGAAAAAGGCTCGATCCGCCAATTGGTCAAACAGCCCGAATCGGGAACGTCGACGGTCCCCGTTGCCGTTGCCCGCTCGCGTCCCACGGTCCAAGGGCACGCCATCACCGCAAAACTACTGCTCAGCGATGCCGGCGTGCATGCCCAGGACCTGAGTGTCGTGGGCGCGGTGAAACTCACCCATACCGTTCAATTGGGCGGACAACCGATGCAGGCAAAATTGACCGGCGAACAACTGCGTTTGATCGATGGCGGAGGCGAAGACGTGCTACAGCTCGGGAGTGGCGTCGATTCCCCGGCTCGCTTTGAACTTGGCGACGGCTACTTCGTCGGCCCGCTAATCCAAATTCGACCCAGCGATAATATTATTTGGATCAATGAAGCGGGAGAGTTTCGCATTCCATCGCAAGCGCTGCCGAGCAGCTTGGCCAACGCAACCGCAGGTAGCGGCAGCGAAGATAATGGTGTTTTGACGAACCGGTCCAGCACCACAAACAATGACACAGCAACCAAGCTCACTTGGACAAAGCCTCCGCTGTGTCGTTGGCAAGGTGAAATGGTCTTTGATGGAAAAACAGCCACGTTAACCGACGGCGTCGAAATTGACGCATCGCTCGTCAACGGCACCGAACCTTGGGATGTGCATGTTGCAGCGGACCGCATGGAGATTCTGTTGCACGATGGAGTCCAGGTTCGCGATCTGAAGACAATGAAAACAGCCACCGTGCAACGCATCGATTTACTTCAAACGGAGTCGCGTCCGCTGATGATCCAAGCGGTCCAGCGTGCCGGAGACGGGCTGACCGAATCAAAACATGTGCTTCATGCCGAAAAACTAACACTCGTTCCTGCCGATGGCGGCAAGGTTTACGGAGCGGGTCCCGGTTGGTATCGATGCTGGTCGCGTGGCGAAGCGGGAAATTTGAAATTGGGCAGCGCGGCCAATGCCGACGTGGACCGCAGCAAATTGACCGGAATCCATCTCATTTTTCATGACACGATGCAGGGTGACCTGTTGCATAAGACGCTCGATTTCATGCGAGGAGTCCGCGTCGGCGTTCGTGACGTGGCCAGCTGGGACGATGTCTTTGATGCCCAATCGATGGACGCCTTGTCGGCGGGACAAACGACGCTTGATTGTGACCACCTGCGGTTCGGCATTTCCCCCGAGGCGATCCACCTGCCCTCGATTGCAGGACTTGGCACGCCCTGGGAGACCGAAGCCTCCGGAGGGGTCGTCTTCCGCACGCGCAATGAGCGTGGGCTGTTGGAGTGCAGTGCCACGCGGGCCGCCTACTCTGCGGCCAAGGATCAGTTCACAATGCACGGTGCCCCGAATCGCCCGGCCCTGTTTCGCCAACAACTACCCGACGGGCAAGCCGGCCCCGAAGGGGCCGTCAAGACGATGACCTTGAAGCTAAAGACCATGGAAGTCGAGAATCTTCAATTGGAACGACTCAACATCGCAGCGCCTCCGGGGGCGGTCCGCCCCCAATAAGCGAGCCATTGGGGGGCGTGATTAAAAAGCACGCCGAGTGATCCACGCCCCTTCGGCATCCCTGATTTCTTCCCTATCGGTGTCGGACGCGTTTTTGGTACTTCCGCAGGACAAGAAATCCATTTCTTCCTCGAGCGGATAAAACAAATGCTTCCCCTATCACGTCGATCGCTTTTCGTCAGTGTTTGTTGCGGTGCCATGCTCGCTGGCACATCGCAAGCCGGGCCTCCGAACTTGATGAACATGTTTCGCTCGGGGTCCCAAGTCGAAGCCGATGTCGAGGCGGAGTACATGCTCAGCCAGGAAGATGGCCCTTGGATGATCTTGGCCTCCACGTGCGTGGGTGAGGGCTCCAAAGCGCGAGCGCATCGCTTGGCCTTCGAGATCCGTCGCGATCTGAACATGCCCGCATTCATCTATCGCGAAAAATTCGATTTCACCGGCAGCGTCGGCAAAAACCAGACAGGCGGTCGCCGTCTGCGTTACGCCAACGAATACCAATACGATGCCTACGCCGTGTTGGTTGGGGAGTACGATCGGGTTGAACATGAAGGGATCGACCAGGACCTGCAAAAGTTGAAGTCGGCACGCTTACCGATTTTCGAAGATAAAGAAGAAATCGCCAAAGAAACCAGCACGGCGAGCCCGGTAACGACGGTGCGCGCGATCACACGCAAATTGATGGAACGTCGAAACGACAAAACGTTAGGCCCGATGGCCAATGCCTTTGTCACCCGTAATCCAATGCTTCCCGAAGATTACTTTGACGCTCCAGAGGTCGATTCGTTCGTGCAGCAATTGAACGAAGGCAAGGACTACAGCTTGTTATCGTGCAAAGGAAAATACACCGTGGTGGTGGCCACGTTCGAAGGCCTCGGCACGATCGTCGACGGGCATAAAGAAAAAAACTTTACCCCCAGCGGCAAGCGACTCGACAAGATGGCGGCCGACGCGGGTAAAATGGCTGCCGAACTTCGCAAACAAGGAATCGAAGCCTATCAATTCCACGACCGCACACGTTCGCTCGTCACGATCGGAAGCTTCCCTTCGCTGGGCCGTGAACTGCCGGACGCAAAATTTGAGTACGATCCTGAAATTCGCCGTGTGATGGAGACCTATCGCGCGTTCAATTCTCAAAAAGCTCGCTACGTTCCAGGCCATAACGGCGTTGCCGTGCATCACGCGGCGTTGATTCCGTTTGATGTGAACCCGGTCCCCATCGCGGTTCCACGAACCTCCAAACGCAGTTTGTACAGCTCGGCATTGGGACGACGCTAACGCGATTCGTAGGGGCACGATGACGTTGCCCATGTTTCACCCCCCGAAGCATCCGCGAGGGAAGATCACTCTTGATCCGGTCCCTCGCTTACGCGTCGCGTTTTGATTTGTTGAAGAACCCGCCGAGGGCGCCACTTCTCAACACGGCCATGCACTAATCGCACCAACGTTGGGAGATCACGTCGACGTTGTTTTTCGTATGCCGCGCCGCAATGGCATGGTGTTTGGTGTGAATGACTTCCTGGGTCGGTTGTCGATCCTCGGTCCCTGCATTGTTTTCGAGTTCGCGTAGCCAGCGTGACTTCAAGACTCCCACACTATCGAACACATCGCGGTTGAACATTCCCATCACGGAGTCGGCGACTCGCTGATTGGCACGTGGCAATGCCGCGTGCGGCGTCGAACGCTGGACGAGCATCTCGTGCATCGCGGTGTTAAAAAGCAAGCACGACGTTTCGCGTTGAGCCCAAGCTTCGTTTTCGACACACTCTTCGGCATAGGCCGTTGCGCGATCGGGATCGATGGCGTAGCCCAACGCCGATTTGTTGTACGGAATCATGCGTCCTAGGAGTGCGTCGGTCCAACGCTCAACCCCCTGTCGCAAGCGATTCAATCGCACGGTATTGCGGACCGAGCTGCCGCGTCCAAACAGCATCAAGTGATGCACACGCGAGCAGACCTCTAGGTGCGAGCGAAACACGGTATCGGTGATCGGCGAAACGTCATCGATTCCCTTTTCGACATCCATCGTTTTTCCCAGAGCCGCGATGACACGACACAGAATCTCGCTGACCAAAATCTCTTCGAGCAAGATGCTGTGCCGGTTCCACCACTCCCGAATCGCAGCCCCCTCGCCGCCTTGCTCGGCGTAGCGATAGCGGGTGATGGCGTGGTGCCATAGTTCGAATCGTGCTCGCGTGTGGGTCCAATAATTTGTCACCGCTGCGGACATGTCAATGTTTTGGCGGAACGCGATGGAGGGGGCATTTTGCGAGATCATCGCGGCAAGATCAGCAAGGAATACGGCGTGCATAAAAATCAATCCGAAGTCATCGTCAGTGAGGTGCAGATCCAGCCAATGCATCCGACGTGCCAGGGGCCCGCAGTCGGTTTGGACGCGGGGCCGCAACTCGCTTTCCAATAACAACTTACGTCGTCCCCAGGGCGTGTCCTGCGAGTTCCTTTGCTGACGAATGTTGATAAATTACCTCATGATGCTTCGCGGAGACCACGCTGGCGGTGGGCGGGCGTCGTCGGTGCGGGGGCGGTGACGAGCAACCAAGACTTGCCGGTGTAAAACTCAAAATCTCTCTAGCGGCGAGAGCAAATTGTTGGCTAACACCGCTCTATCGCGTCCCCCACGTCTTTTCTTTTCTCCACGCGGAACCTGCCATGCTAAAATCATTTCTGAAGCTTCTCTCGCGCACGCCCGAGCACCCCGTTCCCGTCGATCCAAGATCGCCCGAAAACGCCCTGTTGGCCGCCTACCTGAATCAAACCCAGCGCAAACCTGGGCGTACGCAGACTTCAAAACCGCAGATGATCGCCGCCCACCCGGTTCCCCAAGCAAGCCATCGCGAGCGTCTGCTCAGCATGCGACTCGAACACACGAAGCTATGTTCGGAGAGCCGCGCGGCTCGATTTCGTGAATTCGGAATTGACACTGCGGGTGATCTTGTCACGGCGGATTTGAGAAAATTGGTAGAGAAATTCCCCTCACCGCGGAAAGCCGTTCGCGTGATCAAACGTTACCGTCAAGCGATCCGATTGTCGGCCAAGGTACCGGGGATGATGCCCTACGACGCGTTGTTGTTGATCAGCATCCATCGCCGCAGCGTTCGCGGCTTGGCGATGGAAACACCGATGACACTTTATCGCGATTTACAGCGTTATGCGGAAAGCACCCCCGGACGCAAACTGCTCCGCGGGCGTCGCTTGCCGAGCGTGAAGCGCATCCGCCGCTGGATCACCGCGTCGGCAAGCGAATTGCGTGATAGCCGCACGATCTATGCCAACGCCGCTTAGGCAACCGCATCCTGAGCCGCTATACTGACTCGACACGCCGTCCGCTGGGTCCGACGGCTATCGAATGTACGTGGCCAATTGCATGTCTGTTGCTCTTTTTATCCCCTGTTATCTCGATCAATTCTATCCTGATGTTGCGATCGCGTCGCTAGAACTGCTTGAGCGACTCGGTGTCGACGTTGTCTATCCCGATGGGCAAACCTGTTGCGGCCAACCGATGGCCAACACCGGCTGCGTCGCGGATTGTGCTCCGGTAGCCCACCGGTTCGTCGAATTATTCGCCGCCTACGACACGATCGTCTGTCCGTCGGGCTCCTGCACGGCGATGGTTCGCCACCATTACGGCGATTACTTTGCCGACGATGACCCCCAATTCAATCACGTCAAAAATCGCACCTTTGAGTTGTGCGAGTTCTTACACGACGAGTTGAAAATTCAATCGCTCGATGTGCAATTCCCGCACAAGGTTTCGATTCACCAAAGTTGCCACGGGCTGAGAGAATTACGGCTCGGTGCGAGCAGCGAAAACATGACGCCTCGCGAAGACAAAGTGCGCAACGTGCTGAACCTTGTCCATGGGATCCAGTGGTGCACTCCGACGCGGAGCGATGAATGTTGTGGCTTCGGCGGCACATTCGCTGTGAACGAGGCAGATGTCTCCGCCGCCATGGGACGCGACCGCGTCGCCGACCATGTTTCCAGCGGTAGCGAGGTGTTGGTCTCGGCCGACATGAGCTGCTTGATGCATTTGCAAGGCATCATCCGGCGCGAATCGATTCCGATCGAAGTCATGCACGTCGCTCAAGTCTTAGTCGGTCGAATGCCAAAACGAGTGAGTCCCAGCGCGAGTTAGTCCAACGTAACGATTCGAACCTCAAGCATCATGAAAACTCTTCCCATCGTCGATCACCCGACCAAAGCTCATGCGTTCGTTGCCGACAACGAACGGACGCATTGGCACGACCAAGCGTTGTGGTTCGTCCGCAGTAAACGGGACAAACAAGCGGGGTCGGTCCCGGAATGGGAATACCTCCGCTCGCTCGCGTCGCAGATCAAAACCGAAACGATCGCGAAGCTCGGTGACTATCTGAGCGAATTCGAACGCAACGCCACCGCGCTCGGCGCGACCGTGCACTGGGCCGCAGATGCCGCCGAGCACAATGAAATTGTACTCAAGATTTTGCGTGATCACGAAACCCTACGGATCGTTAAAAGCAAATCAATGCTGACGGAGGAATGTGGACTCAATCACTTTCTCGAAGACAATGGCATCGAAGTCGTCGACACCGACTTGGGCGAGCGCATCGTTCAACTGAGAAAAGAAACGCCCAGCCATATTGTGTTGCCTGCGATCCATATTCGCAAAGAAGAAGTCGGCGAGACGTTTCACGAGCACCTTGGTACCGACGAAGGGGCATCCGATCCACAATACTTGACCGAAGCCGCACGGGGTCATTTGCGTGACAAGTTCTTGGCAGGCGAAGTCGGGATCACGGGAGTCAACTTTGCGATCGCGGAAACCGGCGGATTCGTCATTTGCACCAACGAAGGCAATGCTGATCTTGGCGTATCGCTGCCGCGAGTCCATATCGCTTGTATGGGCATCGAAAAAATCATCCCACGCTTCGAGGACTTAGCGGTCTTCATTCGCTTGCTCGCTCGCAGTGCGACCGGACAACCGATCACCACGTACACCTCGCACTTCCATGGCCCTCGCGACCCGCAGAGCGAATTGCACATTGTGTTGGTCGATAACGGCCGCAGCCAACTGAGAAACCGCAGCGAATTTCGCGACGCATTGCACTGTATCCGCTGTGGCGCGTGCATGAATACATGCCCCGTTTATCGGCGCAGTGGCGGGCATAGTTACAGCGCCACGGTGCCCGGTCCGATCGGATCGGTGTTGTCGCCGACTCGCGATTCTTCGAGCTACAAGAGCCTTCCCTACGCCTGCAGTTTATGCGGTTCGTGCACCGACGTTTGCCCCGTCAAAATCCCGCTGCATCACCAATTACTAGCTTGGCGAAAAGAGCTGGTCGATCAGAATTTATTGCCCTATTCGAAACGAATCAGCATGAAAGGGGCGTCGATCCTGTTTCGCAATCCGCGACTGTTCACCTTTGCCGGTTGGGTGGGACGCAAATCACTGAAGTGGCTGCCGCACGGGATGACCCACAACCGCTGGAACACTTGGACGATTGCTCGAGAACTCCCCGAACCTCCTCGCGAGAGTTTCCGTCATTGGTATGCCGCGAACCGAAAACGATAACGATGATCCAACAAACCAAAGCGACCACGAAAAGCCGTCAAGCGATTCTCGACCGACTGCTTGGCACCGAGGTAATCGGCCCGGGGTTGCCCACGGTCGACCCGAACCAGTTGATCCATTTTGAAGATCCGGTGGCGAAATTCATTGAAGTGTTAGCGACCGTGGGGGGACAAGCTCATGTGGTCGACGATCTGCGTCAAATCGGTGAGATTCTGGCCAAGTTGCCCGTCTACTCGCAAGCCAAACGAGTCGTATCGTTGGTTCCCGAAGCGGTTCCCAGCAGTTTTGATCTCGCGGCGATTGACGATCCTCATGCGCTCGCTTCGCTGGATTGGACGATCGCAAAAGGCGAATTTCCCGTCGCCGAAAACGGGGCGATCTGGGTCCAAGGTGAAACCATGCCGCACCGAGTGTTGTTGTTCATTGCCCAGTATTTGGCGATCGTGGTCTCACGCAGCCAAATGGTGCATAACCTGCATGAAGCCTACGCGAGAATCGGGACGCCGAAATCACCGTTTGGAGTGTTTGTCTCTGGACCGAGCAAAACAGCCGACATTGAACAATCGTTGGTGCTCGGGGCGCATGGATGCCGGGAATTACAGGTATTCCTGACACCGTAGTGCTAGCTTCCCTGATCCTTGATGCAGGGTGAGGTCGCAGCCGCGGGGACTGTGGCTGCTGCTTCCCCCCTGGCATCGAATTTCCTTGGCATCGAATTTCCTTGGCATCGAGTTTCCCTGGCATCAAATTTCCTTGGAATCGAGTTCCCGTGGTGGGGGCGAGAGGCCACGGCCCTGCCGAGAGCAAAAACAAACGACCGGAGAGAGGGGGGGCTCGTTACCGCTCCCCTCCTCCGCAACGGACTGCAACATCACTTTGAACGATCACACCAATCCCCCATCTGAGCCTTCCTTTCGCTTCGTCTTTGCGGAATTGCTCGCGATTGCGTTGCCCTTGATGGTCAGCACGGGCACGTTCTCGTTGGTGTTGTTTGTCGACCGCACCTTGTTGTTATGGCATGACGGCGCGTCGATGAGTGCATCGATGGCAGGCGGCAACTTTTTTTGGGTTAGCATTTGCTTGCCGATCGGGATCGCATCGATGACCGGTGCCATCATCAGCCAATACGTCGGTGCGGGCGAAGAGCACAAGATCGGTCGATTCCTGTGGCAATCGGTGTGGTTGACGTTGATGTCGACGCCCTTTGTTGTCGCGGTCGCCTACGCGGCTCCCGATCTGTTTCGATGGGCCGAACAACCCAGCGAACTGATCGCCGCCGAGACGACTTACCTGAGATGGTTAATGGTCGGCGGTATCGGTGCCATTTTGGAGAACGCGCTCAGCGGTTTCTTTAGTGGCACCAATCGAACGCGGGTGATCATGTGGGTCAGTCTGCTCTCGGGCGTGGTGAACTTAATCTTCGATCTGCTACTGATTTTCGGCGCCGGACCGATCCCCGAACTGGGGATTGCCGGGGCGGCGATCGCCAGTTCGATTGCGTTTTGGTTCAAAGCGATTTGCTTTGCCGGGTTGATTTTTTATTACGATCGCGACCACCGATACCGAATTCGCCAAAGCGTTTGCTTTTGTCGATCGCTGTTAACCAAGCTACTCTTCTTTGGTTTTCCCACCGGATTGATGTACGTCACCGAAGCGGGCGGGTTTACCGCGATTGTGTTGCGCATCGGTCGCCTCGGTGACGTTCCCCTACGGGCGACGACGATGGCAATCAACTTCAACATGGTTGCCTTCATTCCGTTGATGGGCGTCTCGATCGCGGCGTCCGTTTTAGTGGGACGTCACTTGATTGAAAGCGGACCGCGACGAGCAGCAAAAAGTGTTTTAGCGGCCTTGCTCGTCGGCTGGAGCTATTCGCTGCTTTGGTGCATCGCGTATTTAGCGTTTCCCGGAACGATGATGCAGTTGTATGAACTGAACACGCCGACATCCGATTCGGCATTGGCCATCGAACTCGCCCATGGGCTGTTAAAGTTCGTGGCGTTTTACGTCGTAATGGATGCCACGCAATTGATTCTCGCAGGCGCATTACGAGGCGCCGGTGACACCTGGTTTGTGCTGGGCACCGGATTGGTTTCCTCGCTGTTGGCGTTTTCGATTGGAACCTGGGGCGAACCCACCGATGGCCAGCTTGATTGGTGGTGGTGGATGATCACGCTATGGGTTTGGATGATCGCCGTCTGCATGACCGCGCGATTCATCCAAGGCAAATGGAAACAAATGCGGATGGTGTGACCCCCCACGCAGCTCCGCGTGACGCTCGCCGAAGCAGAGCAATGAGCGCAACTTCAAAACGCGTTCGCGAGGGACCGAGTCAGGAGCAATCGCATGCAATGCCCTAGGTGCCCTTAGGTGCAATTGGCGGTTTCCAGCTGAATATACGAGACCTCGTTGCTCGTAATCGAAACGGCCGGATGGCGTTGCCCCCTTTTGACGCTTAATCCTAATCTTACTCTTAGTCTTCTCCGGTCGGCTACGGTCCAACGTGGCTGTACCGACGGGATTAGGTTGGGGCGGGATTAGGTTGGGGCGGGATTAAGATTCGGAGCTGCTTGTTTATCGGCTCGCAGCGTCTCACAGCAAGCTAGATTTCGATCTGTTCGCGAACGAAATGGGGATCGGGATTGCCACTGCCTTTACGGTCGCATTTAAAGAATTCAGCGACATAACGCACCGGTTGTCGTTTCTCGGGGACTTTGAAGCGGTCCCCCTTTTGCAACACCGGACGATATTCATCCATGCGTCCGAATTGGCGTGTCCCGGCGGCTTGGCAGGGGAACCAAAAACCGTTGCCCTCGCCATCCTCGAGATAAAATTCGGGGTAACAGTGGCCGGGGATCCAAACCATGCGTGCGGGAATTTTGGCGTTGCGACAAAGTGCGACGACGAGACTGGTCATCTCTTCGCAATCGCCTTTGCCGTCGCGTAGTGCGACGGACGCATTTTTTAGCGACCCTTCGACGTACTCGACTTTTTCGCGGACGTAATCGTAGATCTGTTCAACGCGTTGCCAGTCGTTTTCGGCTTCCATTGCTGCCAAATCACGAGAGGCCGAACGAATCGTGGAATTGCTCGCGTCGATGTGGGGACTATTGCCAAGGTAGTTCCGAAGTTCACGCTCGGGACGCAGCGGAATGACAAGATCGTCGGTCTGGACTGGAGGCAGAATCCGGGAACGTTCGATTTGGAACAGGAACGTCATTTCGACGTTAGCACCAGCAGCGACATGCGGTATCCGCAACGAAACTTGTTTGACGCCGCCTACTAATTCGCGAACTTCCCAAGCTCGCACGATGGGATCAATGACTTGGTTGACCAACGTGACCTTCTGTTCGGGCCAATCGGTCGGCACAGGAAACGTCGCAATCACATTCGTGCAGGTCACCGGGGTGGTTAACTGCAAACCAATTCGCCATTGTTGAGTTTGCGGTGAATCGTAAATCAATCGCGAGGCGGGTTGCGTCGCGGTTGGATCGTCACTTGAGTTTGTCGCGGGGGCATCATCAGGTTCATCGGCGAATCCTGCGTTACCGCTCCACGATACGACGCCATAGCCGCCAACGCTTAGCCCGAGTAACGAGTGGCCTAGCAGTCTTCGGCGGCTCCATTTCGCTGGCTCGGCTCGTGCGTTTTCATTGTTCATGACGGGGTAAAACTCTTCAAATGAAAGGTTAACCAAAACGGCCGAAATCGCAGCGGGTTTTGACACCCGCGCGCCTTCGCGCCGTCGCTTACCTGCTTAGCAGGATCGATCAATTCACGGTGCATTTTGGATCCATTTGTCACGTCGCTCCGCCAACGGGGCGTGATCTTTTTACGATCATACACACCGAGTTGACCGTGACAAATGAAATGGAGACGAACCGAGCCGCACGCTAGCGTGCGGGGGTGGCGCCGGGTGGCAAGGGTTCGATGTTCAGGATGCGATCGCCGCGGGCGTCAAAATTATCCGACATTCCCGAACCCGGATTACCGTAAACGGAGCTTCCCACGGCACCACCTTGCAGGTAGGGGTCGGTAACAACCGTCCCGTATTGATCGACCGAAGAATCGTAGCCGTAATCGCCGACAATATTTCCATAGCCACTGCTGAAGGGAGCGCACGTCGGGCATTTTGCAGCAACCTCGGATCCACAACCGAGTTCGCCATAACCCTCGACCTGAGGACCTGCGTAGGGGCTGCAAGTACATCCAGCAGGTGGCGCGGCAGCCACAGGGGGAGCCGTATAGGGAGCGGCGTTGCAACTAGGGGCTTGCGACAAACATCCCGGGCGTCCCGGCATAATCCCTGAAATCGTATTGCAGAGGCCACATCTTGCACCGCGTCCAAACCAAAATTGTTTCAAATTTCCGCAACCGGAACTGACAACGAGCAGCGTCACAGATGCGACAACCGACAAATAACGAGTATTCATTTCTTTTTCCTTCACGTGCATAGCGAGCGTATTCGGAGTTCTCGAGTGGTGAACCAGTTAAAAGTAGGTCGCTATTCGTGATGTGCAAACGCAACATCGTTATTTTCCGGCAACAATTTGTTGCACCAAGACAACACCACCACGCTTCATGCTCTCTATCAATTCAATCTGAGATGAAAATTCCTGCCCTTCTAATTAGTTCTTGTTTGACCATCGCACTGGGGATGGTTCCAGCTGGTTCGTTTGCGGATGAAGCAGTGAGGGTTGACGAAGAACGATCGGAACCCATGCTCGCCGAAGCAACCCCCGTCCCGATCGGGTTGCCTGTGAGTGACGACGCCACAGTAGAAGCATCCGTTGCCTGCCCACACGCCGCAGACCGCATTTGGATCATCAACACGCGGCGGATGACCAGCAATGTTTGTTACGCCGATTTGGAGCAACCCCAGTTTTCGATTTCGCGATTGAGTCCCAATGGATGCGCCACGAGCTCGTCGTTCGATGAATATCAAAACGAGTTGGTCCCCGGACGAACGACCGCGATCTATGTGCATGGCTACCGCTTCAAGTCCTCCGAAGCGACCCGGCGTGGTTTATTGGTCCATCGCCAAGTCGCTCATCGCCGCGGTCCCGATCCCATCGATTGGGTCATCTGGAGTTGGCCGAGTGAAAAGGAAACATTCATTGGCCATGACATTCGTGAAAAAGCGAAGTACACCGACACCCAAGGTTTGTATTTGGCGTGGTTGTTGAAAAAGCATGTGGCGAAAAGTGTCCCCACGACGTTGATCGGCTACAGCTTTGGGGGGCGGGTGGTAACGGGATCTCTCCATGCGTTGGCGGGCGGATCACTGGGCGGTCGATCGCTACCCTGCGACCCGATTGTGAACGCCCGGATCGATGTCGGCTTGGTTGCCCCTGCGATCGAAAAAGACTGGTTGGCGCCTTGTCAGTACCATGCCTTAGCGACAAGTAATATGGATCAACTGCTTCTGTTGTATAATCAACGCGACTCGGTTCTGAAGCGTTATTGGTTACTCGACCGAGTGCGTGGATCGATGGCGATCGGATTTGGTCAACTTCAATCGTTTGCACCGCGATCCGATGGTAGCGGCATTTGGTTGCGTGCCCGTGATTGCTCGCCGTCCATCGGCAGCACGCATGATGAACTCGATTACTATCATCCTCAGTGCAGTGCGGGCACGGAAATGGCATTGTTGTTGAACGACGCGTTGATCCACCATTGATGAATCGTGGGCACACGCCCGAGGAGACTTTTGCTCACCGCCGCAGATGGGCTCCTGACCCGTTATCGAATTCCCAGCCGAGATCTGGCCCCCCGACATCGTAAAGCACGCCACGATTGAGCGTTTCGAAGATCACGACCGACACGGCACCTCGCCTTGAGGATTGCGCCGCCTATTGGGGTGGCCAATGGATCCCTACAAACTCGCTCGCACTGTCGATCAATGACGTCGGCTTTCGCCAAGGGGTCACCGCTGTGGAACGGCTGCGGACCTATGGCGGCCATGCCTTTATGGTCTCGCGGCATCTTGATCGCTTTGCACGCACGCTCCAGGCGTTAGGCATCGATGGTTTGCCGACACGAACGGAGATCACGAATCTTGTCGGCGAAGTCTTGACCAGGAACGAAGACTTTGTCGCCCGCCAAACGGAGGTCGGCATCACGCTCTTTGCCACTCCCGGAATCATGGGAGCCAACCTCCCCACCTTCGCAATCCACTTGAACACGCTCGATCATCAACGCAACCAAGTTCGACAAACCGAGGGGCAAACGCTCGTGATCACGGACGTGGCCCAGCCCCCCGAAGCCTCATGGCCGAGGTCGGCAAAGGTCCGGTCTCGTTTGCATTACTACCGAGCGGATCGTTTCGCTCAATTGTTCGATCACGATCCATCACTGGCAGCAGCCAAAGGAAACCGCGGGGGCGGCGGGGAAAATTGCGGGGGGCCGTCCGATGCCATCGGCGTGTTAGTCGATCAAGACGGATCGGTAACCGAAACGAGCATCGCCAATCTTGCGATCGTGGAAAACCAGACGATCTATTCGCCCGAAACGAACCAGGTCCTCTCCGGCATCACCCAAGCGGCCATCGAAGAATTGGCGGCGGCAGCGTCGATTGCTTGGAAAAAAGAGCGGCTCTCGCCGACCCGGTTTGCCAATGCCGACGAGATTCTCTGTATGGGAACCGATGGCGGAATCTGGTTCGCCCGCTCGGTGCTGCCGGAGGCTCCGGCCATTCGCACGCCGGGAAAAATCTACTCCCTTCTACGTGCCGCGTTTGCCAAACGAACCAGCGAGCCGGTTTAGTTTGCGGTACCTTAGAGAGCAGAGGGAAAGTCTCTGCGACCTACGCTTCGCCGCGGCGGCATTGAATCACGCATTCCAACCGTTTCCGTGTCGCTCCCTCCTGATTCGCTTGATCCCTCGTGCTTAAGGAACGTACCTTCCATGACGTCGTTTTCGAAATTCAGTTTATTGGGTGCAATGGCGTTAATCGTGTTGGTCGGATGCGGTCGCAGCGACTCGCAATCCACCGCGACATCGTCCGCCAAAGATGCAGATTCAAAGCTTCGCATCGCGGTCATTCCTAAAGGGACGAGCCACGAGTTTTGGAAGTCCGTTCGTCTGGGGGCTGAGAATGCCGCCAAAGAACTCGGCAACGTCGAAGTCATTTGGCGAGGCCCCGTGGTGGAAAGCGACACGGGCAGCCAAATCGAAGTCGTCAAGAACATGATCACGATGCAGGTCGATGGGATCGTGTTGGCTCCGAACCAAAAAGGCAGCCTGGTCGATGCGGTGGAAGAAGCAATCGGCGAGGGCATTCCCGTGGTGATTTTTGACAGCGGATTGGACAAAGGCCCCGCGATCACCAGTTATGTTGCCACCGACAACTTCAAAGGGGGGCAAATGGCGGCGGACCAGATGGCCAAAGCGATCGGCGAGAAAGGCAACGTGATCGTGTTGCGCTATTTGCCGGGCAGCGAAAGCACCGAGCAACGCGAAGAAGGGTTCCTCGACGCGATCAAAAAGTATCCGGAGATCAAAGTCGTTTCCTCCAGCGAGTACGCCGGTGACAACGCGACCTCGGCGAAAGAGAAAGTGGACCAATTGCTGCAAATTCACAGCAACGAGCTCAGCGGTATTTTTTCGGTTTGTGAACCGAACGCCAACGGAACCCTTGAATCGCTGCGTAATGCGGGCTTGAACAAAAAAGTGAAACTCATTGCCTTCGACCCTAGCGACGCTTTGATCGAAGCGCTTGCCGATGGTTCCTGCAGCGGGATTGTGCTACAGGACCCCATTCAAATGGGCTACCTGTCGGTCAAATCATTGATCGGCAGCATCCGTGGGGAAACGCCCGAAGCGTTCCAATCGACGGGAGAATACGTAGCGACGCCTGAGAACATGAACGACGAAAACATCAAAAAACGATTAACTCCGGCAACCTTTGATTAAATGAAACCACCGCTGCTCGAGATCCAAGGAATTAGCAAACGTTTTGGCCCGACGATCGCGCTGAACGACGTTTCATTGTCTGTCGTTGGCGGCGAAGTACTCGCCTTGATCGGTGAAAACGGTGCCGGTAAAAGCACGCTTCTGAAAACGCTTAGCGGGGCTCATCGTGCTGATTCCGGTTCGATGTCGATCGAAGGCAAGCCGTATTGCCCCGCCGGGCCAAGCGACGCGCGAGATCATGGCGTGGCGATGATCTATCAAGAATTGAATCTCGCCCCAGACCTGAGCGTCGAAGACAACATTATGCTGGGGCATCGCGGCAACCGCGGTGGTTTGTTGCTGCGATCCTCTCAACGTAACGTTGTCACCAAGGTGCTCGAAACGGTTGGCTTGGCAAACTTGAATCCAAGAGCGATCGTCGGCGAACAATCGGTTGCAACGCAGCAATTGTTAGAGATCGCACGTGCCTTGGCGAGTGATGCGAGAATCATTCTGTTTGACGAACCGACCAGTTCATTGCCTCAGAAAGACGTCGCTCGTTTGTTCGAGATCATCAAGACGCTAAAACGTTCGGGTTACGGCATCGTTTACATCAGCCATTTCTTAGAAGAAGTCCGTGAGGTTGCCGATCGCTACTCGGTGTTGCGCGATGGAAACAACGTGGGTGAAGGAACGATTGATGCGATCACCGACGATCAAATCATCTCGTTGATGGTGGGCCGCGATGTCGACGAACTTTACCCCGCGGTTCCTCATCAGATCGGTGAGGCATGGGTCGACGTGAAAGAGTTAAGCGGATCGGTGTCACCCAAACGGGTCAGCGTGTCGCTACATCGTGGCGAGATTTTTGGTGTCGCGGGACTGGTGGGGGCAGGGCGAACCGAATTGCTGCGTTCGATCTTTTCGCTTGACGCGATCAATGCGGGAAGTGTCAGCGTCGCAGGAAAGAAAATCAATGATTCCGTTCGCGCTCGGATGAAGGCCGGTTTCGGGATGCTTTCGGAGGATCGCAAGGGGGAAGGACTTGCTCAAGAATTGTCGATCATCGAAAATATCACCCTTGGATCCTTAGCCCCCTACACCAAGTTTGGCTTCATTAATCTGCGTCGACGGTCCGCGGTGGCAACGGAAACCATGAAACGGGTGGAGGTCAAAGCGGTCTCGGGACACCAACGGGTATCGGAGTTGTCCGGCGGCAATCAGCAGAAGGTCGCGATCGCCCGCATCTTGCACCAAGGAGCCGACATTTTGATGCTCGACGAGCCTACCAAAGGGATCGATGTCGGCACCAAAGCGGAAATTTACCGTCGGATGGGGCAATTGGCTGCGGAGGGAAAAACGCTGGTCTTCGTCAGCTCTTATTTGCCCGAATTGTTGTCGGTGTGTGATCGCATCGGCGTGATGGCACGAGGGGAACTACGTGAAACGCGGGACGCCCAAGATTGGAGCGAGGACGCGATCATGGCGGCCGCGATTGCCAGTGACGAGCTCCTCGGTGGCAATGGACCCTAGCAGCGGATGGACTCGAAGTACCTAGAATTTAAACAAGCACGGATTTGGGAGACAAAGGATCGGAGCTCATCCTTCATGCCGTTTTACCGCAGGTGTATTGGAGTGCAACTGGCAAATTCAGGTGAACGACAATCGCATCTCAAATTTTGTAAACAGACGAGACCGTTTCTCGTGATCGAACGGTCGCGTGGCTTTGCCTTGCTTTGATTCTTAATCGTAATCGTACTCTTAATCCTAATCTTCACTGGTACTCTCCGGCCGAGCACGGTTGCCCAGACGGGATTCAGATTAAGAGTTACTTGTTTAAGGGCTAGTGAGGATGGGATCGCTGCAACTTCCTCACCCCCTTCATTCAAATTCATTGAACTCCTCGGCTGACCTTCGTTTCCAATGTTAAAATCCATTTTCCGCTCGCAACTCGGGCCTCTCTTTGCATTGTTCTTCATCGTAATCTTGTTCTCGATCGCGGATTACTTGTTCAGCGAGGGCTTCTTTTTCTCAGCCCGAAACTTCCGCGTGGTCATGAGCTCGGCGGCGCTGATCGCGGTGCCTGCCTTTGGAATGACGATCATCATTATCGCAGGGGGAATCGACCTTTCCGCCGGCACCGCATTGACGCTTTGCGGGACGGTCATGGCGTTGATTTTGAAACATTCCGCCGCCGCAGCAGCCGATCCTGGATTTGCGTGGACCCTCTGTTTAGCCTTTGCGGCAACCATTTTCACAGGCTGTGTGTGTGGATTCATCAACGGCGGAATCATCAGCGCGACCAAAGTCGTTCCGTTTATTGTCACGCTGGGGACGATGACCATCTTTCTCGGCGTGGGGCAAATTATTGCGGGCGAATCGACCGTCTACGCCCCTAAAGAGAACATTCCAAATTGGTTGCGGTATCTATGTTATACCGGCTCTAACGGTGACCACTATTTGATTTCGGGAGTGATGATTTCGACCAGCGTGATCATTGCCGCCGTGCTCGCCATCTTGGTGGATCTGTTGATGCGATTCACCGTCTTTGGCCGAAACGTGTTCGCGATCGGTTCGAGTGAGTCCACCGCACGACTGTGCGGGATCCATGTTCCATGGACGATCGTGTCGGTTTACACCTTGGCTGGTTTCTTTACCGCGATCGGTGGGCTGCTGTACTTTGCCGACGTCAAGAATGGAAACCCCAGCGACGGCAGCGGCAAGGAACTGGAGATTATCGCCGCCGTGGTGCTCGGCGGCGGCAGTCTCAGCGGAGGGCGTGGATCGATCTTCGGAACCCTGGTCGGTGCTTTGATCATTACCGTGATCCGCAGCGGGTGTTCCCAGCTCTCGATTCCCAATACTTACACGCATATCATCATCGGCGGAATCATCATCGTTGCCGTGATCGTGGACCAATTGCGTCACGGATCCCCCGAGTGGTTCTTTCGGATGCTGCCCAAGTCAGAATCGCCATAGTCTGGACTGCTAACCAGGTAGTAAGAACACGCTCAATCGACCGGGCCATTGGCCCTAGCATTGATTGATTTTCTTGCCCCCAGTCGCGTTGGGCTCTTTATCTACCCCATCTCTCCTTAGCCCAATCCCGATAGGGATTTCAGAAATTAGCCGGTGGTTTGAGCGTAGCGAACACCACCGGAAAACCAAAACCAAACTCTGAATTGACCCTGAAGGGGTCATAGACAACCGGGCTACGCCCCCTTCAGGGTCGAAAGCGATTTCGCATTCTCGCTTTCCGAATGTGGCGTTTCGCTTGCCTACGGCCAATCTCCTCAATCCCTTTTGGGACAGGATCGAAAACCATTCGTCGTGAAATTTGTTAGAGAAAGAGACGCGTTGGGCTGCTCTAGGCAAACCGTCGGGGCTTTGCCTCTAAAGACAAAAACGCTACTCCAAAGAGCGTGAGCACGCGAATATCGCGTTTGACACGGTCCGCACTTAAGCAGGTAGGCAGGAGTCTTTCGGTAGATTAGCCGTTTTGGCGTTAGCCACGATTCAAGCGGTTCAACCGGGGCTAATGGGATTTCACCCAATCATTCCTGCCTCACTGCTTAGACGCTTTGAAGTGTTTTTTTACATACTCCGAAGCGTCAGCGAGGGAATCTCGATCTTCACGCGGTCCCTCGCTGACGCGTCGGGTTATGATTTGCCAGGAAAAACAGCGATAGCGTGACTTCAAAATTGACGCGTCGGGTGATGAAATATCCGTGACTACCGCCAAGCGGCTCATTTTGCGGACAGACGACTGCCTATATGCTTAACTGCAGTGATCGATGTCCGCGAAGCGTCTCCCCCCCCCCTTTAGGAACCCCATGCCGTGAACCGAACCCCGCAACGCATTGTCGGCATTCTGTTTTGGATTGCGGTGGGGGTGGCAATCGTCGTGGGGGTGATCCGATTAGAGCAACCGTCCCCAACGCAATCCGCCCATTCACAGCACACGTCGCTTTTGCGTTTCCTGACCTCGGCACCGACGGAAATCACACGTGTCGACCCAAGCGGAACGTTGCAACGCTACGATCCGGTGTTTCTGCAAAACGTGGATGGCCACTTTCGGCAAGTGGGCTATGTGCGTGAGCGGATGGTGGCGAATCCGCAAAACTTCTCCACCGCCACGACGGTAACCATTGCTTGGCATGATCGTGAATTCGTCGCCAGCGAGGTTGATTTTGTTCAATACCGAAACACGGGACGGCTCGAAGATGTCGCGAAGCTGATGTTGCCTGCGGAAAAGCGGCAACGCATCCGCCAGCAACTCGAAGCTGCGATGCAGATGTATGGGGATGAATTTTCCAAAGCGTTCCAGCCGCTAGTTCAACAAACCGTCACCCAATCATTACCCGTGATCGAAGCGGAGCTACAACTTTCGATCGGCCGTCACCGCGACGAGATCGATGCGTTGACGAAGCGATGGAACGAGGAAGTCGTTCGCAAGCGTTTGGTTCCTTTGGCACGAAACGAGATCATGCCGATTGTCAAACAACATGGGCAACCGACGGTTGAAAAAATGGGACGCGAGATTTGGAAGCGTGCTTCACTTTGGCGATTTGGTTGGCGTGCCGTCTACGATCGCACGCCGCTGCCCGAACAAAATTTGGTGAATGAAGAATGGCAACGTTTTGTAAAAAATGAAGCCGTGCCCGTATTCGAAGAGAATATGGACGAGATCGTTTCCGCCGTCCAACAAATCTTGACTGCAACCGCTGCGACCCCAACCGTACGCGCCGAGTTAGCGGAAGTCGCCGCAGATTTGGCACAAGATCCCGCAGCACAAAAACTCGTCAAAACGATTTTGCAAGAAACGCTGGTCGGCAACGAGCGTTTGCACCACGTTTGGGCAAACGTGTGGCAAAGCGACGAAGCGAGGCAAGCCATTGAAATGGCCTCGCGACGGATGGAACCGGTCATCCGTAATATCGGCGACGAGCTTTTTGGGACTCAAGAGGAAGGCATTGATCCGAGGTTCGCCCTGGTGCTCCGCAATCAAATCTTTGGCAAAGATCGGCGTTGGATCATCGCGATGCCCAATGGGAAAGAACCGACACCGATCGACGAAGCGCATGAACGAGGCTCCGAGCCACCACCCGATCACCGTGTGATTCGGTTTGCCACCCAATGGATGGCCTATCCGATCGTCCATCTTGCTGGCGAGGAAAGCCTGTGAATCGCGAAATGGAAACCACCAGCAAGCAAGACGCATCCGTGGGGTTACCGTTAAGCTTGATTGATATGGAGATCAAGGTCGGGGATCGGACCTTGATGAGTGACACCTCACTCACGATCCCCGCTGGAAAGATTACGGTGATCGTGGGTGCCAGCGGCGCTGGCAAATCGGTGCTGCTACGCACCCTGGCGGGCTTGCTGCCACGCGACGGTGAATCGATCCGTTGGCGGGGCGACATCGCGATTGGGCCCGCCGGCCCAGCGGAACATCAACAGCAGCCGGCGTTGCTAACACGCGTGGGCATCGTGTTCCAGCAATTTGCACTCTTCGACGAGCTTTCTCCGACCGCGAATGTTCAATTCGCGATCGATCATCGTCGCGACCGGTCGGTCCCGTCGTCCCAATCCGCTCAAGCGTGGGTAGAGGAACTCGGTGTGCCGACACACACTTCGGTATCCGCGCTCAGTGGCGGACAAAAGCAACGCTTGGCGATCGCGCGAACGTTGGCGGCCGCTCCCGATATTTTGCTTTACGATGAACCGACCAGTGGTTTGGATTCGGCCAGCGGGCGGAAGGTCGCCGAATTGATCCGGCATACCCAGACGATTCATCAACTCACCAGTATCGTGGTGACGCATGATTATGTCACGCTGCTGCCGATTGCCGACGAAGTCTTGCTGCTCGATTCGGCCAGCCAAAAATTGGTGCGAATCGAAGCGGATCAATGGGACGTCATCCCCCAGCGAATGCAACCGGTCGCATTGACAACACCGCCGGATGACGCCCCAACTACCACCGCTTGGGGAGCCTCGCTCACACGATTCGGTACTCTCGCTCGTCAGGGAACGAACGACTTTTTTGCGGCCACGGGATCGGCCATTTGGATCGCTCTCTGTTTGCCATTGGAGCTACGGCCCTACTTTCCCCGCGTGCGCTGGGGACTGCGGTTTGTGCTCCACTACCTGCGACTCGTTGGCGGACCTTCGGCATGGTTCTATTTGGTCTTGGCGGGGCTGATCATTGGTTTCACCAGCACCTATTTCACCTTCAAATTCCTGCCCTATCAAGCGTATACGCAACCTCTGTTGATCGATGAGTTGCTGGCTTCGATTGGATTTGCGCTTTATCGCATCTTGGTTCCTGTGTTGGCAACGATCTTGATCGCGGCGCGTTGTGGGGCCGCGATCGCAGCCGATGTCGGGGTCAAACGCTACGGAGGGCAAATCGATGCCTTGCAAACGCTCGGGGTGATGCCGCGAACGTACTTGTTACTACCGATCGTCATCGCCTTTGTGATTGCCACGCCGGTGTTGGAATGGATGGCGATGGGCGCCGCAACGTGGATTAGCTTGGTCACCTTCATGGCGACACACCCCAACGAGGGCCCCTATTTCTGGGAACAACATTTCTATCGCAACCTGCACCCTCACGATGGATGGCTGCTGATGGGATGGAAATGGGTGTTGACCAAGAACCTCGTCTGTGGATTTGGCATCGCCTGTATCGCGTACTATCAAGGACTTGCCCCCAAAAACTCAGCCAATGATGTCAGCCGTTCGATCACCTCGACCGTGTTATGGACGACGCTTTATGTGTTGGTGGTCCATTTTGTGACCGCGTTGTTGGAATTTTAGTACCGATTCGAAAACCTCGGAAAAACGCAGCTCGTGAGGATATCTTAGAACGCGGCTGCGTCCGCGAGCGAAAACCACGCTTGATGCGGTCCTTCGCTTACACGTTTTGAAGTTGCGTTTTTTTCACAACCCGAAGCGTAAGCGAGGGAATACCGTGATTGGCTCGGTCCCTCGCTTACGCGTCGGGTTATGATTTTCCGGCAATCACGCAACTTCAAAAGGGATGCTCGAGTTACGATTTTGACTTGCGTCGATCATTCCGATGCCGTAACGGTTTGTGTTCTCGGTTCATTGCTTTCCCGTTCATCTATGTTTGCTCTACAATCGACCGTATGAACAACTCCCAACGTCTGCTCGTCGCACTGTGTTTGACCCTGCCCCTCTTTTCGCTGGCGACCGGGTGTGCTCCGGCAACGCAGCATTACGATTCGGAACCTCCATCCAAATCCGCCGCAGCCCCCTCGTTGCCAACGCATCAACCGAAGTTCAGTGACGATGCCTATTTGATGGCAGCCTTGGATGGCAACATGCAAGTCATCGACCTGGCGCTGACTTCGGGAACCGAATTAAACACTCAGAACGAACGGGGTCACAATGCGTTGCATCTAGCATCGTTCAACGGGCACACCGATGCCGTCAACTATCTGTTGAGCAAAGGGATGAAGGTCGATGAACGTGATGGTGAAGGCAAATCAGCGTTGATCCATGCCGCATCAGGCGATTTCGCCGATACGGTCGAAGTCTTGATCAAGGCCGGTGCCGATGTCAATTTGAAAGACGAGACGGAAGGCTTCACGGCGCTGATGATGGCTGCGGCGGAAGGCCAAATGGACGTCGTCAACGCGCTGATGCAACACGGTGCGGACAAGACGATGACGGACGTCGATGGCGACACCGCCGAAGTCTTTGCCCGCAACAACGGGCACTTTGAAATTGCGGATCGGCTAGCGGACAACGATGAAACGAAGCCCGAGTAACCGAAGCTTGTCATCCCCCACCTCTTCCGTTGCGATCGCGGCGACAGCAGTCAGCACGTGAGTAACCGAAACCGTAACGCAGGGTGAGTTTGGTTACTCAAGCTCTGCCGGCTTTTCCGATTTCTTCACGTCTTCTTTCGGTTCCGCGTTCTCCTTCTCCTTGTCCTTCTCCTTGTCGGACTCTGCTTTCCAGGTGGGGTCCTCGATCGTCGCGAGTTCGACTTGGACGATCATCTCCTTGCCCGCCCGATAGATTTTGACTTCTTGCATCGACCCGATCGGCTTTCGCTCGACGACCTCTTGTAAACTGCTTGGTTTACGCACTCGTTCGCCCGCAAATTCGAGAATCACGTCCAACGGTTTCAAACCGGCTCGTTCGGCAGCGGACCCTGTGATGACTTGGTAAACCAAAACCCCGAGCCCGACCGGCAAGTTGACCTTTTTGGCAACCTTGGGACTCAATTCGGAAAGCTGGATCCCGATCGCAGCCCGGCGAACGCGGCCATGTTCGTCGAGTTCATCAGCGATCCATTTGGCTTGATTGATCGGAATGGCAAAGCCGATTCCTTGGTAACTGCCGTTGCGGGTGGCAATCGCGGTGCTGATCGCGATCGTCTTTCCATCCAAATCGATCAGCGGACCTCCTGAATTTCCGGGATTGATTGCCGCATCGGTTTGCAACAAACGGCCGCGACGGATTCGCTGAAGCGTGCGATGTTTGGCACTGATGATTCCAGCACTGACGGTGGCCTCGAGCCGAAACGGGCTGCCAATCGCGAGCACCCAATCCCCGATCTCCATTTGATCGGAGTCGCCGATCGCGGCAAACGGAAACGGAGTGTCCCGTTGGATGCGAACGATCGCAATGTCGCTGTCGGCATCGCCATGCACCTCGACCGCTTCGATTTCCGTCTCGTCGGCAAGTTGAACCACGACCTTCTTGGCCCCAGTGATGACGTGGTTATTGGTAATGATTAATCCATTTTTGTCAACAATCACCCCGGAGCCCAATCCGGTTAACGGGAGCGAGTCTCCGTCGGCGTTTTCACGCGGCGGAGGCGTTGGCCCAGGTCGCTCGGTGTCGTCATCCTCGGCCGGCACTTCGACATTTTGACCATACGAGAAAACCGTCACCACCGAGGGGGTCGCTCGTCGGGCGGCAACGCGAAACGCTTTGGACAACGCACGCGGCCCCGCTTGAATTTCGCCAACCGTTTCGGCGTGGTTGGTTGACGATTCAGGTTCGTCGGCACGCGTCAGGGCGGACGAACCAGGGACGAGACAGCAAAGGAAAACGAGAAAGGCAAGCCGACGTTTCATTTCGATACTTTGACTTTGGTTAGGTAAAATCGGTGACGTGATCCAAACGCAGGGAACGAGTCACTTCCCATCAGGTCACTTCCCATCAGGGACATCGCCCCAGCATGATAGCTAAGAAACCAGTATCATGCCCACTGCGGACCGTCATCGTCACTATAACGGTTTAACGTGTTTGGGGTCACCGAGAAGGTTGGGGCAATGATACCGGCAACATTATTGGCAAAAAAGCGAAACGGTCATGCCTTGACCCCGGCCGAAATCGAATTTCTGGTCCATGGTTTCGGTTCCGGAGAAGTCGCCGATTATCAAATGTCGGCATTCATGATGGCTGTTTGCATCCAAGGCATGGAGCCTAGCGAGATCAGTGCCTTGACTGAAGCGATGCTGCAATCGGGGGACAAATTACCACGTTGTACCGACCGACCTCGCGTCGACAAACACAGCACTGGAGGACTCGGCGATAAGGTTTCCCTCATCCTCGCACCGCTGTTGGCGACGTGTGACGTTGACGTGCCAATGATCAGCGGCCGCGGACTCGGCTTGACCGGAGGCACGTTAGACAAGCTGGAATCGATCGAGGGTTTGCAAACGCAATTGACCGCCGAACAGTCGAGCAAGGTGCTGCGCAAAACCGGCGTCTTTATCATTGGCGCGGATGCCAAAATTGCGCCTGCCGATCGACGTCTGTACGCGATTCGCGATGTCACCGGCACAGTGGAATCGGTGGCCCTGATCACGGCCAGCATCCTCAGTAAAAAACTTGCCGCTCGACTGGACGCCTTGGTCATGGACGTCAAAGTCGGTTCAGGGGGATTTATGAAAACACTCGAGCAAGCCCGGGAATTGGCGCAGTCGCTGATTCGTGTCGGTGCCCAGTCGGAGCTACCGATTACGGCGATCCTTTCCGACATGGACCAACCGCTCGGCGCGGCAATTGGAAACGCGATCGAAGTCAACGAAGCCGTCGACGTGCTGCAGGGCATTGGCCCACCGGAAGTTCGCGAGTTAACGATTCAGCTCGGCGCAAATCTATTGGTCGCTTGCCACGATGGCATGTCGCGTGATGAAGCGATCACAAAACTAACGCACAACCTCGACGCGGGAATCGCGATGGAGCGTTTTGAACAGATGGTAGTGGCGCAAGGCGGACGTCCCGATTTCCCCCGCCCGATCGGAAGCGAATGGATGATCGAGTGCCCGGTCGATGGCTGGATCGAGAAAATTGATTGTGAAACCCTCGGGCAAACCATTGTCGAACTCGGCGGCGGCCGACGGCGAAAAGAGGACCGCATCGACCCCAGCGTGGGGCTGCAAGTCCATTGCCGCGTGGGACAGCGTGTGAAGCGGGGCACGCCGATCCTCAGTCTGCATTGCGACAAGCGTCACCATGACGATTACGTTGCACGGCTGCAAAACGCGGTGACCCTTTCAGATCAACCGGTCAAGAGTGTTCCTCTCCTGATCGAACACCTTTGTTAAACGGACATTGTCTTCCGGTTCGGCAGCTCCTTGTCAAATCCGAACACAATGTCTGGCTCCGATGCCGTCATCTTGCGTGCATCTCCCGGAGGGATGACCGCGATTACCGGGCCGGAGGCCGCTGCGAAGTCACGTCTCGGGTCGTGTTATCGGTCCGTAAACCACTCGCGACTTTCCCTCATCCCTTCAGGATCGTTACTCGTTATGGCTTCACCGATTCCGACATCGCTACCGGGCTGCTCTCGGCTCACTGCTCACGACTCTGGGGGTTGATGCAAGGCATTGTTGTTGTTCGATGCCAAGTCCGAGCGAGTCGGGGGACAGTCCCACGCGGAAGTCGCGGAAGGCTCCATCCCGCCTCCCCTCCATCAGGTGACGCCGTGCCTTTGGACGTAGATTCCCGCGCGATGTGCAAAAGCCCGAGATGCGAAAAGGCCCCGCGATGTGTAAAGGGCCCGAAGAACTTAACGATCTTCCTACACGTGATCATGACAGCGAACGTTGGGCCTCCAACTTGGGGACGCTCAATCAATGCACGAAGGGGGGACACGGGAATATTTTTCATCGTCCAAGGGTGCGAGGCCCCATTCGCGGAGCGTGCTTTGCTTGCTTTACACCCCAGAAGCGTCTAAAACATCACTAGCGTCCGAGAAATCAAACTTGACCTTTCATTGCGCGAAAGACAACACGAAATTCATCTCGTCCTTGGATGCTTACCTGACCTTGCTGCTTATCACGCTTAGACACTTTTCACGATTAACCGAGCCCAGCGATGGTGGAACTTAAGCCCAAAGAGATCGAGCGACTCATCGTTTCCGCAACCACCGCGCGGGATCAAGCATACGCTCCTCACAGCCATTTCTACGTGGGCGCGGCGTTGTTAATGCATGACGACGAAATCATCATCGGTTGCAATGTCGAGAACGCGAGCTATTCGATGTGCTTGTGTGCCGAGCGAGTTGCAGCAGCGTCGGCCATCGCAGCGGGCTATCGATCTTGGCGTGCGATTGCGATCGCGAGCGTCGGAGGTGTTCCGCCGTGTGGTGCGTGCCGGCAATTCTTGTCCGAGTTTGGCATGGACTTGCATGTGATCACAACGGACGTACTCGATGGCTCATTCAAAAAGCGAAAGCTAACCCAATTGTTCCCCGATGCATTCGATGGTTCGAATCTCCCCCATCACGCTTAAGGGTTCGCTCAATTTGTTGAGCGTGGCTGCGACCTGATCACGGTTAGGAGCGTCCTAGTTTTTCAAAATCGGTCCGCACCGCATTGTATATTCGCGAAAGCAACGGCCGATTATCGCGAATCGTCATCGTCCCGAGTTGTCCGGCGCGTACCTCGGTGCTGGTAATTGGATCGAGTTTCGTGACGCTCTCAAGGTAGGGTTGCACCAAACGCATTTCGCCGGATCCATCGAGCGCCGGTTCGACGGCCAGTGGCCCCCCGGCGGTCGCCGCCAATGCGGGATGCATCACGGTTCGATAGGCTCGCGACCGCAACGAAGCGGGTTTCGCATGGATCGTTTGACCGCCTCGAAGTCGCACACGTGACGAATCGCCTCGCTTGTGCACTTGTTCATACGCATCCACGTCGTGTTCGGCTACCACCGCGAGCAATTCCATTTCATGTGGATCGGAAACACGCAACAATTCGTAACCTGCCGGAACAAACCGTCCTGGCAACGAATCGACATTGCTGCCCAGAACATATCCCGAACGCAGCGCGACAACCGTGAGCTGAGAGATCTGATGATCGAGCTCTGCGACTTGGCGGCGGAGAGCGTTTGCGTTCTCGCGATACGCCGCCGACTTTGCCAACTCGCCTTGCCGACGAAATTGAATGGATTGTAGTTCGGCGATCTCGAGGTCGTCCGCTTTCTGGTCCCGTTTGATTCTCAATTCGGGATCGCTCAACCGCATCAGCAATGTACCTTGTTCAACAAATTGACTTCGCTGAACAAACACCGATTCGACAAACGCATCACTGGGGGATCGTGCAACTTGCTCGTCTTGAAACCGCACCACGACCGCAACCCGGCGGTCAAACGGCGACGAAACGGTTCCCAATTGCTGAAACACGCATACAAGCAAACTGGCAAAAAACAACAACCGCCGACGATAGTGATTCAGGCCGAAGCGTTCAGCGGGATGGAGCATCCATATTTTCCATGTCCAGCGGATCGTGGGAATCACGAACCACATCAACACACCGGCGATTGCCAACAAAATCCCCAGACCGCGTGCCCACATCGCGACCCCGAGCACGAGCCCGCCCATCCAAACCATTTGGAACACGATGCTACACCCGGCATGCAGCGACGCAAACCAAACTCGCCATCCCACCAACCATGGTCGCGGTTGGGGAATGCCAAAGAAGATATTCTGAAGCCACGCCCCCAATTGGCGACGACCGTGCATTCGTAGATTGGGAATTTCGGTTAGATCCGAAAGCACATAATAACCGTCGAGTCGCAGCAGCGGGTTTGCGTTCACCAGTAATGTAGCGGGGCCCGCGATCAAGAAAATTTGTGCTGCGAGATGCTTGCTGTAACCATCGGGCAGAAACCACCACGCCCAAGCCGCCAACGAGGCCACCGCTAATTCAAAGTACACGCCCCCCAATGCGATTTGCACCCGTTGGAAACGTCGACGCAGTTTCCAGGCATCGGTGACGTCCACGTACGCCAAGGGGGCAAGTAGGAAAAACATTATCCCCACTTGGCCCACGCGAACGCCGTGATGTTTTGCTGCGATGGCATGCCCCGCTTCGTGAATCAGTTTGGCAACGATCCAAACCAACAACAGAATCGGCCACAGCGCAGGATCAAACATCTGACGAAGTTCGCTGGCAAATGAATCCGCATGACCGTAAACCAAACACAGACTGCTGGCGACGAGCAGCATCCAGACGGCGATTCCGCTGGCATCAAATGCGCGGCCGAGGTAACGCTCTAGAACGGTCGCAATCCGATCACCGCGAACGAGTGGGATGCGTTGGCTAATCATCAAGGGTAGATAACGCAGCAGCGTTGCGAACGCGCCAAGTGGTGGAGGCGACTGGGGCGGAGTATCCGCGTCCGAGATCGGCTCGGGAACTTCAAGCCAATGGCTCGCACGATCTTCGATTTCACTCGACGTCGTTGCTGCAGCGAGCGAAGAGGCGTCGCAACGCGGTGGGCCATGTTTGATCACCGCCAGATTGGCTTTGATCAATTGGGCGATGAACTTTGCCAGCTCTTCGGTCGACCACTCGATCCCTTCGCTGCGCAGCGTTTCAAACAACTCAGGCACATCGCGGACGCCGTCCAACAGAGATGCGACGCGGTATTCTTCGGGACCAAGCTGAAAAAATTTGCCTGTGGCTTCGTGGTGCGACATGTAGCTGGTGTGTCCACCGATCTCGCGCGCAACGAAGGTCACCTCGGGATCCAGGATCACGGTCGGCATCGAAGGTGAGTTCGCGTCACTGCTCATGTTTCACTCAAAATTTAAAATCGGCTTCCAGCCTGTCCATCGGGCGGATGCGACGCACTGCAGCGAGGTGGCGTTTTTAGTCGCGGTGCGGCGGGGGCCGCGTCGCAACTAACATCGATGCCCCGCAGCAAACGCCGCCGGCTCAAAACTCTAGTACCCGACCCACCACAACACTCGCTCCAGTCCGCCTCGGACCCAAGACCAGATCCACGGCCGTACCGGGCCATAGGTGGTTGCGTTCCCTTGCATCCCGGGACGCAATTTATTGTCTTCGTTTTCCACTTCGATTCGACCGATGAAAACGTTTTTGTCGTCACGAATCTCCGACGACGGATACAAATCGAGGAGATCTTGTTGGATCGATTTCCCACCGATTGCACCAAAACGGATACGCGTCGGGGAATCCGCACTGACAAAATCGATCTCATGTGCAGGGATTTCGATCTCGATCGCCATCCGCTGCATGGGCGAGATTTCAAACATCGTTTGCCCCGTTTCCAGCGGCGATCCGACGTATTGGCTCAAATCACCACTAATGATCACGCCATCAATCGGGCTGACCACTTCCAGCCGACTCAAGCGATCCGAAAGTAAATCCAGTGAGCGTTGTAGTTGTCGTTCCCGCAAGCGTGCTTGTTGTGCATTGGCGATGCGTCCGGTAGCCAACGCGGTGTCGCGTTCTTTGGACGCCTGTTGAATCTCAGCCGCAATCGACTCTCGCTCCAAACGCAACGGACGCCCATCGAGTATCCCGAGGGGCTCACCTGCCTTGACGGTTTGCCCCGGCTTCACATGCGTTGCCAACAAGGTTGCAGCAAAAGGAGTGGCAACCAAACGTTGTTGCAGCGGCAGCACGGTCGCGCGACAGCTCACGCGATAGTGAACCGGCCAAAACACCAACAACAACATCAGCAATGAAAGGGCCCCGGCAATCGTTAGCGTCCGCCGCGTTAGTTTACGAATGGCTTTGGGGGCGGTGTGATTGGGACGACTCCAAAAGACGTTGCTCAAGGTTTGAATGATGGTTCGCAACCACTCGCCAAAGACCGATTGCTCCGGCAACGGATAAACCCACACCACACATCGGCGATCGGTCTCGTTCTGTGGCATGCACAAGACCATCGTTTCCCCATCGATTTCAACGCCACACTTCCGATCCAACCACTCGCTCCATTGCTGCGCCGCGACGACTCGTGGTCCGCTTTCCGGTCCAATCCACCCCAGCCGATGATCATAGAGTCGCTTCAGCTGAGTGTTGCCGATGCCGCAGCGCACCGTCGCGTCGGGGTAGCGACGAGAAAGCTCGTGGGTCATGATTCGTGCGGCATCACGGCGGGTATCTGCCGCTGCGATGGCCCCGATAATCTCAAACAATTTCCCCAGTTGTGCGGGAGGCTTTTGCCCCGTCGACGCGGGACTCGGTTCGGATCGAGGTGCCTCAGCGGATGGATTCGATGCGAGTGGCGATGGTGCAGGCGCAGCTGCCCCCGATGTTGCGGTTTTGTCCGACAACGAGACATGCAACATGGCATCGGTCTGATACGCTTCAGCCTGCGGTACGATACTCACCTTGTCAGCCCCTCCTGCACCGAGAAGGGAGCGAATTGCTTCACGGCGGAAACGGAGTCCCCAGCCCGGCCCGGGGCTCCTACGGAACTTCCTGAGATACTTAACGTGCAGCGATCTCCAGGGCGCAGTTCGTGATCGGCATTGTCCAATTCGACGCGCACCCGCACGGTCCCGCTTTCCCCATCAATGTTGGGGGCAATGGAGACAATTTTTGTCTCGATCGTCTTGCCAATGCTGCGCAAAAAGATCCTTGCCGGCGTGCCGACTTGCATGCGTGTGATCTCTTCGGCCGGGACGTTAAAAACCGCAATCAAACGATCGATCACCAATAGGCGGGCAATCACCGGATCGCTGGGAGAGACGTACTCCCCCGGTTCACGGAAGAGTTCCGCAATCACTCCACGCACGGGCGATACAATTTGACGCCGATCCAATTGCAATTGATAACGTTCTAGTTCCAAGCGACGCAGATGAGTTTGCTCTTGTGCGGCCAACAGTTTCGCGTCGGCAATCTCCAGATCGGCTTCGGTACGACGCAGTTCATCGGGACGCGCCATCTTCTTTTCCGCGAGTTCACGCACCATCGTCAATCGTTTGCGTTGCAGATCGGCTTCGACCGCCGCCGCTTGCTCATTGGCTTTCATGCGAGCTTGAAGCTCGGCCAGTTTCACCGCCGACGCTTGAATCTCATTATCAAGTCGTCCAATCGTTTGCCCGGCTTCGACCCGTTCACCGATGTTGACGTCCATTGCGATCAACAAACCGACTTCGGCAGCCGCGACCATGATGTCATGTTCCGGCTCGGTAAAGCCGTCATAGACCAACAAGTGTTGCTGGGAAAAGGCACTCGTTTGAGCCGAGGCGATGGGATTCAGCGAAACGGGACCGACTCCGATGCCCCAGAGAATCGTGGCCGAAAACACGAGTTGGGCAAGCGGTTTAGTTGCCAATGACTTCACCGCCAGTGTGGATTTTGTCGAACGTTTCATGCTTCGGTTCCTTGTTTATGATTGGCTTCGATCAAACCCGATTGCACGGGATCGTTACCGAATAGCAATACCTTCAAACGACGCGGCAACGACGGCGGCTTGCCTGAGGTTGAACTCGGCTCGGACATCGTTTCAATGATCTCGCCGCTTCGCAGCGATGGCGGCGGCGACGCGGAAACCGGCGGCGATGCGTTCATCAACACAGGGGTGGGTTCGGTCACGACGGGCAATCCGTTTGCGTCGGGAGTTCGAAAGGTGTCCACTCGTGTTTGCCCTGGGCTACGCACGGTGCTGATGTTCTCGTGCACCAACAGATTTCCCATCGCTCGCTCTAATTCGACGAGCGAAACCAAGTAGTTGACTTGGGTAGAAACCCATTCACGCTCGGCATCCGAGCGACGTTGTTGAGCGTCTAACAAGTTCTCGAGCACCACTCCCACACGAGCGCCATCCCCGCCCAGCATCATCCAACGCTCCGTCAAGACGGTTTCTTCATCACTCGCGGCGATCACGGTTTGCCGTTTGCTTTGATGTTGAGCAATCGTGGTTTGCACATCGATCAGTGCGGTTTCGATTTCCGCGCGAGTGACTTGCATCGTCTCGCGAAGCTCTTCCGATTTTTGGCGGTACCAATGGGTGGCTTCGCGGTGGCGGGCACGAGCATAGCGATTGCCTTGAGGCATCTCGTATTGCAACGCCACGCTCAGCCCCGGCCCGCCCTCGGTGAATTGCTTTCCAAAAGCGCGAAAGGAGGCGTTGTTCCCCGTCAGCCCGGCAAGGTAAGCGTCGAAGACCGCATTCAATTCCGGCAACAATTGATTGCGGGTGATCCGTATCGATAATGCCGCCGATTCAAGCTCTTTGGCCGCCGCACGGACCTCGGGGCGATTCTCGATACCTTTTAGCACCGCATCACGTAGCGTCCATTGAAGTGAGGCAGCCAAAGGAGGGTCTAACGGAATCATTTCCAACCCATTTTCCGCTGTCATCAATTCCTGGCGGCCAATCAGCATCGCAAGCCTGGCTTGTTGACGCCGCACGTTTGCTTCGGCCGAAATGATTTGATCCATGCGGCGTGCCAATCGACCACGCACCTTCGCCAACTCAATGCGACTAGAATCAAAGTCCGAGCGACCGACAATGATTCGCTCAATCTCTTGCCCACGTTCCAACAACTTTTGTTGTTGCAGGAAATGGCAGCGAAGTTCGTAGAGTTGCCAATACGCCGTCATCACATCGGCAATGCGTTGTTCGATTTGACGCCGCATCTCTTGCCAGGAAACGCCCGCATCAATCCGGGCTTGAGTCAACAAGCGTTCCGTGTAGACCTGGCCCCCCCGTGCTAACAGCGGACGAGTCAAACTGAGACTCAAGCGGGAATTACCTTGATTGCTGGGATCAAAGAACAAACTGTTGCTATCAAGCGTGCCGAGCTCTTGCGACAAATCCCAAACCGATCCCGAACGCGTCGTCTTTGCCACGCCAGCACTGACCCCGAGCGATTCTTGTTTCAAGCGGTTGGGGCCCCCGGTCGTCAACGTACTGCCGACCGGATCGTTGGTTAAACCGCCTTTGGTTTCAAGCAATAACTTTGAATCAAACGCGGCGTCTTGCTGAGTGATCTTCTCTAACGCCACACTGGTTCGACTCGAAACACTTTGAATTCGAGGGCTGTGCGTGAGCGTGTCGAGCAACACGGTGTTCAGATCGAACGAGACCCAGTGCGGTTGTGGCATGATTGGATTCGCCACCGCAGCGGTCCACCACTGAAACTGATACGGATCGGTTTGATTCTCAGCCTCGGTCGTAGGATGTGGAATCGCGTCATGCGGCGAGATCGCGTCCCCCTGGTCCCCTCGCAATGGCTGCGCAATGCCAGCGAGCGTTGCCAAAGCAACGATAGCTAGCATTGAGAGCTTCAGCGATGGATCAAGATACCGGGGCATGTTCCTGACTACTGATAGGGGGGTGTCTTACACACCTGTGCATAACCGACGTATTCGTTGTATCGGTCACCACCAAGGTCCGATCGTGACGACTGTGCCGAAAAAAGCCGCTCCCGGTCATGTTCTGAAGGCTAACCGTCATCTACGGCAAACACGCCGCAACCCTCAAAGTCACCCCAATCGATCCAGGTCGCGCATCCGTTTCGCTAGAGTGCCTCACCCACCGAGTAACCGCCACTCCGGCCCGATTTGATCGGCGGAGCCGTCACCTCCTTCGCGATCCCTACGGTCAACGCAATCCGAATATTTTCAGACGAATGCGACTGGTCCTCTATTTCTGACCGAAAGTGGTACTGGGGCGTGTTAGTGTTGATTGCAATCCCCCCATGGATGATTCGAACTCTGCGGAGCAGATTCGTTGCAGTACAAATTTTTGAACGAACTGGCACGTCCCTATGGCTCGCGAATTCGATTTCTATCCATTAGAAGACCGCATCCTTCTCAGTGGCGACGGTCTCGATGCGAGCGAAGGCGTGAGCGACGTCGATCACGATCTAACCGCGTCGCTATTGCAACAACTCGATGCAGCGGATGGAACAGTTATCGATCCGACGACACTCAGTGCGCCGCAGCCAAGTGAGAATGATGACACCGTCGGAACCGAGTCAACTCACACGATCATTGACGCTCCCGCTTTGGATCCCGCCAATCCGATCGAAGTGGTGTTTGTTGATGCGCGTGTAGAAGATGCTGACCCCTTATTAGCGAATCTTCGTGATGGTGCGGAAGAGCAAACGCAGTGGTTGATCATCCGGTTGGACGCCGACCGTGACGGCATCCAGCAGATCAGCGAAACGATGGCGGGACTCTCCGGCGTCGACGCAATCCATTTGCTCAGCCATGGCGATGGCGAGGGCATTCAATTGGGATCGACGCGGCTTGATCTGCAAACGAGCCAAGCCTATGTGAGCGATATCGCACACTGGGGTCTATCACTCGATGCCGACGCCGACATTTTGATTTACGGATCGGATTTAGCGAGTACGGAACCGGGACGCGATTTAGTCGAAATGATTGCAACGGTGTGCGATTGTGATGTGGTGGCCAATGAGGCTGACCTCCACGAATCCATCACCCGCCCCGACATCCTGAGACCGCGTCAGGAATTAGCGTTTGTAGATACATCGATCCAAGGTTACCAACAACTCGTCGACGATCTGCTGAGCAACTCGGATGCTTCCCGACAAATCGACGTGGTCTTGCTGGATGCAACACGCGATGGCATTTCACAGATCAGCGAAGTCTTGGCATCCTATGACGGCCTCGACTCCATTCATGTTGTCTCGCACGGGCGCGATGGCGGGATCCAACTAGGCAGCACTTGGATTAACAGTGAGTCCATCGCAACCGAAGTGGCACAGATCCGCAACTGGGGCAATGCGCTGACGCTCGAGGGGGATCTGTTATTTTATGGTTGTGATTTCGCAAGCAATCCTGAGGGACAATTGCTCATCGGGCAATTCAGCAGTTTGACCGGCGCGGATGTCGCTGCGAGCGTCGACCTGACGGGGCACCAAGACCTCGGCGGTGACTGGGATCTTGAATACCAAGTGGGCTCGATTGAGACCGGAGTCGCCTTTAGTATCGACGTGCAACAATCGTGGACCGATGTCTTGGACGCCGCGGTCGATACGACGTCGACCGGAACCAGTAGCGGAGGCACCGTCACGGTGTCGCACACCACGTCGGGTACCGACCGATTGATGCTGATTGGGGTCTCGCTCAACCAAGCGTCCAATGAGACGGTCACCTCCGTGACCTACGGTGGAACGAGTCTCACGCTTGTGGGCGTCCGAGAAAGCGGAGATGCGAGAATCGAGATCTGGTCCCTGGTGGCTCCGAATCTAGGAACCGCCAACGTCCAAGTGAACTTTAGCGGAACCTCGGACGGCAATACGGTCGGTGTGATGACCTTTACAGGGGTTGATCAATCCACTCCGCTAGGAACGTTTGCATCCAACGCGGCAGGCAGCGGATCCACCGCTTCCACCACGGTCTCTTCGGCTGCGGATGATCTCGTCTTTGCGGTAGTGGCGGTGGACGATTCAGCCAACTATGACCTGGTTCCCGGGGGCACCCAAACGGAACGCTGGGATCTGACGGGTGGCGGTGAGATCAATGGCGGGGGCAGCACGCAAGCCGGTGCAGCGTCAGTCGGTGTCCAGTGGACATGGAGCGGCAATGACGCATGGGCGATCGGCGGCGTTTCGATAAATAGTGCTGAGATCACGCCTGGATCCCAGTTCTCGGTCGCTCACACGTTGACCGTGGATACGACCAACGATGTTCAAGACGGGGACACAACCTCGATCGATGCTTTGCTGGCGAACAAAGGTGCCGACGGATTGATTTCGCTACGAGAAGCGATCATCGCCGCGAACAACACCCAGAACGACGGTGCGAATCCCGATCAAATCAACTTTGCGATTTCGGGCACGGGAGTGCACACCATCAACGTGGGATCCACCTTCGAAATCACCGATGCGGTGAACATTGACGCGACGACCGACAACAGCTTCGCCGTCAACGGTAACCGACCCGCGATCATCTTGGATGGCAACGACGTCGCGGCTAACGGTTTTCAGCTGAGTTCGACTGCGGACGGCAGTATCATTCGCGGTTTCGTGATCCGCAACTTCACCACCTTCGGCATTGAAATCGATGCGGGGTCGGACGGCAACACGATCGTCGGCAACTATATCGGTCGTCTGACGGCGACAGGCACCGACGCGGGCGGCGGTCTAGGAAATGGCAACGATGGTATCCGAGTGTATGGAAACAACACCATCATTGGCGGTTTGACCGCCGCCGATCGAAACGTCATATCGGGAAACAGCAGCGACGGGATCCGGATCGATGGCACCGCCTCGGGAACCTTGGTCCGCGGCAACTACATCGGCACCAATGCGGCGGGCACGATTGCGATCGGTAACGGCGACGATGGCGTTAGCGTGATGGCAAGTACATCCAATAATACGATTGGCGGATCGACCGCAGCGGCGCGCAATATCATCTCCGGTAATGACGCGACGGCGATCTATCTTGAGGGTACCGATACGGTAGTCCAGGGCAATTACCTCGGCACGGACGTCACCGGCACGCTGGACCTCGGTAACACCAAGGTATCGACCGGAGAGGGCAGCATTCGCATCTGGAATGCAACCGGCGCGACGATCGGGGGTACCGATGCGGCGAACGAAGGGAACCTCATTGCGTTTGGCGGAGGTGACGGCATCTTGCTACAGGGCAGCCCAAGCGGCATTGCGATCCTTGGCAACTCGATCCACTCACATGCCGGACTGGGAATCGACCTGGGGGACAATGGGGTTACAGCCAACGACGGTCAGTTCTCCGATACACCCGATCAAGATACGGGCGCGAACAGTCTGCAAAATTTCCCCGTGCTCTCGTCGATCACCGCGGGCCCCACGCCGGCTGTGTTTGGTTCGCTCAAATCGACCCCCAGTCGTACTTTTCGCATCGAGTTTTTCGCTAACTCCAGTGGCGACGCCAGCGGCTATGGCGAAGGCCAGCGATTCATTGACTCTATCGAAGTCACGACCAATGCCACTGGTGACGCCGCCATTGGTCACTATCTGGACGGCCTCATCGCCACCGGTGAGAAGGTCTCCGCAACTGCGACGGATCTGACCAACAATGAAACGTCCGAGTTTGCGTTGAACGTTACCGCCACCAACAACGCGCCGGTACTGAACGCAGGGAAAACTCCGGTACTGACACCGCAAAACGAAGATTCCGGACCACCATCGGGCGCGGTCGGGTCGCTAATCTCTTCGCTCGTCGATTTTGCCTCCCCCTCGGGCCAAGTCGACAACGTGACCGATTCGAACGCCGGCGCCGCACTTGGGATTGCGATCACGGCGGTCAACACCACCAACGGCAGCTGGTACTACAGCACCAATGGTGGCAGCAGTTGGAACTCGCTTGGAGCGGTCAGCAACACGAATGCTCGACTGTTGGCCGCTGATGCCAATACCCGGCTCTATTTCCAACCCAACGCCAACTACAACGGCACGATTGCAAGTGCCATTACGTTCCGAGCCTGGGACCAAACCAGTGGCGGAAATGGAACGTTGGCGAGCACGTCTAGCAACGGTGGCTCGACCGCCTTCTCAACCGCGACCGATACGGCATCGCTTGTGATCAACGCGGTCAACGATGCGCCGGTGTTGACGCCCTACACCCCGACTTACAATACGACCGAAGGCGGAGCCCCATTTACGGCTAGCGTTTCAGCATTCATCGCATCGAGTGTTACCGATTCGGATGCAGGAGCGTCCCAAGGGGTTGCAATTACCGGCGTGACCGGTAGCGGTGGCATGCTGAGATACAGTCTGGACGGTGGAACGACGTGGCTCGATTTCAGTTCGCCATCGGAAAGCGATGCATTGTTGCTGCGATCGACGGATCTGATGCAGTTCACTCCGGCGACCGACTCCGGCGGAACACTGAACATACAATACCGCGCTTGGGACCAGACCTCTGGCACCGCAGGGAACAACGCCAATACAACGTCCAATGGCGGCATTACCGCGTTCAGTACGGCATCAGATCAGATCATCGTCAACACCACCTCGGTCCAAGACGCACCGATCGCAGTGGACGACCATCACGGAATCTCGTTTGATGGCGTCGATGATTACGTCAGCTTGGGAAGTGATTCGGATCTCGTCTTCACCAACACGATGACGATGGAAGTGTGGGCTCGCCCCACCGCTTATCCTGCCGTGTCAAGCATGCTGCTGAATAAAGAGGGTGAATATGAAATCGGGATTTCATCGACGGGCTCTCTGATGTGGGCCTTCGCTAACACCACTCCAGGCTGGAGCTGGCATGACACCGGCTATGTCTTGCAATTGAACGAGTGGGCACACATCTCGGTGACTTATGACAATGGGACCATCAATACCTACGTCAACGGCCATAATGTCGAGACGTTCTATGGTTCGGGTGTCATTGGTGATGCACATGCGACCAAAAACGACCTACGCGTAGGCAGTCGCGAAAACGGTCCTGAGGGGCAATACTTCGCTGGTGAAATCGACGACGTTCGCGTTTGGAGCACCGTTCGCACGCAAACGGAAATCCAAAACAATCTTGACACCACCCTAGCCGGGACCGAGATAGGACTGGCGGGATACTGGAATTTCAATGAAGGCATGGGTGTCGACGCCAACGACTTGACCGGTAACTCCGCCAAAGGCACGCTGATCGGCGGCCCCAGCTGGACCGGGTTTACCACCGACCAGAATACAGCGATAAACATCGCGGCGAGCAGCGGCGTTCTTCGCAATGATATTGATGTCGACGGCGATACTCTGACCATCAGCCAGGTGCAGGGCTCCGTAGCAAGCGTCGGCAATAAAATCATGCTCGGATCAGGAGCCTTCGTCACCGTCAATGCCGATGGCAGTTTTGACTACGATCCCAACGGCGCCTTTGATTCGCTGGGAGCCGGAGAGATCGGAACCGACTCGTTTACCTACACCGTCAGCGACGGCAACGGAGGGACGGACACCGCGACCGTGACAATCACGGTCAACGGCATCGACGACGCCCCAACGATTGTTGCGGACTCGGACGTGGACGATTCCGGAAACGAGGTGATCGATTTCCAAGGGGGTGACGACACGATCACGCTTTCGGGATTACCGGTAAACACCGCCGCGGGAACCGACGTGACGGTCGAGTTCTGGATGAATTGGGATGGCACCGATAACGTGTTACCCTTTGGATTCGGAGCTTATGACTTGTGGTTCAGTGGTGGTAACTTTGGATTCAACACCGCAAACAGCGATCTTTATGGGACGAGTAATGCGGGATTAGCGACAGGTTGGCACCACGTAGCGGCCGTTTTCCGCAATGGCGACGCGGCGAGCAGTCGACTGATCATTGATGGTGTCGAACAAACACTCTCGCAAATTTCAGGCACGCCGAACAACACAAACGCCTACGCAACTTCCACCGCTCAAATCTCGGGTTGGGGCTACAACGCCAGCTACAAGTTTGATGGCCAGATTGATCAAGTCCGGATTTGGAATGGCGGGCGTAGCGAGACGCAGGTTCGTGCGGACATGTTCACGGAACTCTCGGGGCCCCAAACAGGTCTGGTTGCCTCGTACTCGTTTACTGGAGCGACTACGGGCGCGGGCGGTGTGATCGACGACAGCGGCAACGGTCACCACGGCACGATGGGCGGGATGACTGTGGCGAATGTGATCAGCGGCAGCGGCTTTGCAAATTTGGGCGATCAAACGGTCAACGAAGACGATCTTGTCACGCTCGAGGTCTCGGCGTTTGATCCTGAGAACAGTGCGTTGACTTACACCTGGACGCAAACCTCCGGTCCCGCCGTCACGCTGAGCGATGCAAATGCCGAAAAGCCAACGTTCACTGCGCTGGAGCAAGTGGGTGACTACCAGGTCGTTTTCACCGTGGACGCTTCCGACGGAACGAACACGACGACCGAGACGGTCACGATCACCGTCAACGCCGTCAACGACGATCCGACGAACCCAGGCGGATTGCCAACTGATATCGCGGTGACCGAAGACGTCAGCAGCAACGTCGATCTGTCACAGATGAACCTCAGTGATGTCGATCACAATGGCGGTAATCTGACGGTCACGTTAACCACGTCAACCGGCGGGAACTTGACCGCGACAACCGGCGGCGGAGTCACGGTACTCGGCAGTGGCAGCGGTACGCTGACATTGACGGGGACCCTGGCAAATTTGAATGCCTACATTGATATCGCCAGCAACATCAAGTACCTGCACGCAACCGCGAATTCAAGCGGCGACAACGTCGACACGATCGTGGTCAAGGTTAACGACAACGGCAATTCCGGAACCGGCGGCGGCAGCGACATCAACCTGGGCACGGTCAACGTCGACATTACGGCAGTCAATGATGCTCCGGAACTCGATAACTCGGGCACGATGACGCTGCCCACAATTACCAAGATACAAACAAACAACGGAGGGGCCGAGGTATCGACGATCCTCATCAGTGCGGGTGGCGATCGAATCACAGACGCCGATAGCGGAGACGCAGAAGGGATCGCGATTACGACACTTGCCAGCGGAAACGGTACCTGGCAATATTCGATTAATGGTGGAGCCACGTGGACCACCATTGGCACCGTGTCGAACACGTCGGCACTGTTGCTGAGGTCTAACGATTATGTACGGTTTGTTCCGAATGGTACTACTGGCACAACAGCCAGCTTTGATTTCCATGCCTGGGATCAAACCAGTGGTACGGCCGGAACAAAAGTCAATGCATCAATCGGGGGAGGTGAAACGGCCTTCAGCACAGCGAGCGAAACCGCGAATATCACGGTCTCGAATGTCAATGCGGCCCCCGTCTTGGACAGCAGCAAAACTCCGGAATTGACCGCGACCAATGAAGACGCGGGCGCACCATCGGGAATCGTAGGCTCGCTGGTTTCGTCGCTGGTTGACTTCGCGACTCCATCCGGACAAGTCGACAACGTCACCGACGCCGACAGCGGTGCCGGTTTGGGCGTCGCCATTACAGCGGCCGACACGACGAATGGCACATGGTTCTACTCCATCGACAATGGAACCACATGGAATGCACTCGGAGCGGTTAGCGATGCTAATGCGCGGTTGCTTGCGGCAGATGCCAGTACACGACTCTATTTCCAGCCCAATGCGGACTATTTTGGCACCCTTGCCAACGCGATCACTTTCCATGCCTGGGATCAGACCAACGGCGTTAATGGCGGGTTGGCTGCGGTTACTGCAGTGAACACCCTTTTGGATACGTTTAGTAGCGAATCCTATTCCAACAACAACGGCACGGAATCATGGGCAAGCAACTGGATCGAAAACGGTGAAAGCAACGGCCCCACCAGCGGAAGCATCAAAGTCCAGGGCACTGAATTACAACTGAACGGATCGGTTGCAAGCAACTCACTTTATCGTGAAGCGGATCTAAGCGCAGCGACTTCTGCTACATTCACTTTCGCATACAACAATAACTTCGGCTCGTCAAAACAAGTCGCCGTTCAAATTTCTAGCAATGGTGGAAGCAGCTACACAACGCTGGCGACTTTTGATAGTTCCACCAACACCGGAACCGGCACGAAATCCTACGACATTAGCGCCTACATGGCGTCAAACACTCGCATTCGATTCATCGTCACATCATCGGGATCGGGCCCGACGGAAATGCGGTTCGACGATGTTCAGATTCAATACAGCAGTGCGGGAGGCGGAACGTCTGCCTTTTCCGCCAACTCTGATACGGCGAGCTTGACGATCAATCCCGTCGCGGACACTCCTTCGGTGACGAACGCAACCACCGATGAAGACACCCAGTCCAACGGCGGGCTGGTGATTACGCGGAATGCGGCTGATGGTGCGGAGGTGACTTATTACAAGATCACCGGAATCACCAGCGGCACCTTGTACAAAAACGACGGCGTGACGCAGATCACCAACGGTTCGTTCATTACAGTGGCCGAAGGTGCCGCGGGACTAAAGTTCACTCCTGACGCCGATTTCAACGGCACCGGAAACTTTACGATCCAGTCGTCGACGTCTGGCAATGACACCGGACTTGGTGGCAGCACGACGGTTGCCAGTGTGACCGTCGCCCCCGTCAATGATGCACCTGTCATCGACTTAAATGGAAGCGATGGGGCTGGCAACAATTATTCGATCAGTGTCAACGAAGGCGATCCACTGATTGGTGTCACTGACAGTGATGCAACGATTAGCGACATTGACAACTCGACTTACAATTCGCTGACGATTACGTTGTCAGGCGCTTCCAATGGAACCGAGGAACGCATCCGATTTGGTGGGACCGAGTTCAAGGCGAGCGAAGTGAAGACAAAATTTGTCACCATGGGGTCGACAACGTTCAAAATTGATTCTGACGCGTCAGGCTTCATAGTGACCCGCAATGGCGGCGGCACCATGGCCGCGTCGGATCTTCAGAATTTGATTCGATCGATTCAATACGAGAATCAAGACAACAATATCGTTGCCGGCACTCGCAGTTTCGATTTTGTCTTGCAGGACGCAGACGGACTTGATTCCGCATTGGCGAGCAGTTCGATTGCCGTGGGTGCGGTCAACGACGCCCCCGTGGTCAATGCGCCGGCCAGCGTTCTCGCAGCGACCGAGCAAGTCGGATTGGCGATTGAAGGAACTGGGTTCACCGTCAAGGATGTCGATGCGGGCAGCGGCACGATGACCGCCACGATCAATGTCGGCGAAGGAGCAATCACGGTTGCGGCCGGCGACTCAGGCGTCTCGATCAGCGGTGGCAATGGCACCGGAACGGTTACGATCACCGGCACGCTCAGCCAGCTTGATAACTTGCTGACCGGGGCAGGCACCGGCACGATCACCTATTTAAACAACAGTGACACGCCGAGTGCATCGACCACGATCACGGTCACCGTGAACGATGGCGGCAACACCGGTGCCGATCCAGGATTGACCGCAGACGGAAGCAGCGAAGAAGGTTCGGCAAGCCAGACGATCAACATCACCGCGACCAACGACGATCCAACGAACCCAGGCGGATTGCCGAGCGATATCACGGTGACCGAGGACGTCAGTGGCAACGTGGATCTGTCGCAAATCAACTTGAACGACGTCGATCATGGCGGCGGCGATTTAACGGTCACACTAACCACCGCGACCGGCGGCAACTTGTCGGCGGCAAGTGGTGGCGGAGTGACGATCGGTGGCAGCGGTAGCGGAACGCTGACGCTGACCGGATCACTCGCGGACTTGAACACCTACCTCGACACCGCCAGCAACATTCAATACCTGCACTCGACCGCGAATCTGAACGGTGACAACGCGGACACGATTACGGTCACGGTCAACGACAACGGAAATACCGGCACGGGCGGTGGCACCGATATCAACCTGGGCACGGTGAACGTTGACATCACCGCGGTCAATGATGCGCCGACAAACACGGTACCTGGAACACAGACGGTAGCCGAAGAAACAGCCACCGCGATCAGCGGAGTTTCGATCAGCGATGTCGATGCAGCCAGCGGTAACTTGACCACGCGTCTGCAAGTCACCGCCGGAGTGCTCAATATCACACTGTCAGGCGGCGCTACGATCAGTGCCGGGACCAATGGCAGCGCCGACTTGACGATTCAAGGCACCGTGGCCGATATCAATGCCACGTTGGCGTCGTTGTCTTATACCGGCAACGCCGATGTGGTGGGAACCGCCGCCGATACGTTAACCATCACCACCAATGACGGAGGCAACACCGGCTCCGGAGGCGCCCAGCAAGACGTCGACACGGTTCAAATCGATATTACGCCCGTCAATGATACCCCCGTGGTCAACGGACCGGGCAGTGCACTATCGGCGACCGAGCAAGTCGGATTGGCGATTGAAGGCACCGGGTTCACCGTCACCGATGTCGATGCGGCCAGCGGCACGATGACGGCCACGATCAACGTCGGCGAAGGGGTGATCACGGTTGCGGCCGGCGACTCGGGCGTTTCGATCAGCGGTGGCAACGGCACCGGAACGGTTACGATCACCGGTACGCTTAGCCAACTCGACAACTTGCTGACCGGGGCAGGCACAGGCACGATCACCTACCTGAACAGCAGTGACACGCCGAGTGCATCGACCACGATCACGGTCACCGTGAACGATGGCGGTAACACCGGTGCCGATCCGGGATTGACCGCGGACGGCACGAGCGAAGAGGATTCGGCGAGCCAGACGATCAACATCACCGCGGTCAATGACGCGCCGACAAACACGGTACCTGGAACACAGACGGTCGCCGAAGAAACGGCAACCGCGATCAGCGGCGTTTCGATCAGCGATGTCGATGCAGCAAGCGGCGATCTGACCACGCGTCTGCAAGTCGCCGCCGGGGTGCTCAATATCACACTGTCGGGCGGCGCCACGATCAGCACCGGGACCAATGGCAGCGGCGATCTGACGATCCAAGGCACCGTCACGGACATCAATGCCACGTTGGCGTCGTTGACTTATACCGGCAACGCCGATGTGGTGGGAACCGCCGCCGATACGTTAACCATCACCACCAATGACGGAGGCAACACCGGCTCCGGTGGCGTCCAGCAAGACGTCGATACTGTCCAAATCGATATCACCGCGGTCAATGACACGCCCGTGGTCAACGGACCGGGCAGTGCACTATCGGCGACCGAGCAAGTCGGATTGGCGATTGAAGGCACCGGGTTCACCGTCACCGATGTCGATGCGGCCAGCGGCACGATGACGGCCACGATCAACGTCGGCGAAGGAGCAATCACGGTTGCAGCCGGCGACTCAGGCGTTTCGATCAGTGGTGGCAATGGCACCGGAACGGTTACGATCACCGGTACGCTTAGCCAGCTTGATAATCTGCTGACTGGCGTGAGCACCGGCACGATCACCTATTTAAATAGCAGTGACACGCCGAGTGCATCAACCACGATCACGGTCACAGTGAATGACGGCGGCAACACTGGGGCCGATCCAGGATTGACCGCAGACGGAAGCAGCGAAGAGGATTCGGCGAGCCAGACGATCAACATCACCGCGACTAACGACGCGCCGACAAACACGGTACCTGGAACACAGACGGTCGCCGAAGAAACGGCAACCGCGATCAGCGGCATTTCGATCGGCGATGTCGATGCGGCCAGCGGCAATCTGACCACTCGTTTGCAAGTGACCGCGGGGATTGTCAACGTGACACTTTCCGGCGGCGCCACGATCAGCACCGGGACCAACGGCAGCGGAGATCTGACCATCCAAGGCACCGTCGCGGACATCAATGCCACGTTGGCGTCGTTGACTTATACCGGCAACACCGATGTGGTGGGAACCGCCGCCGATACGTTAACCATCACCACCAATGACGGAGGCAACACCGGTTCCGGTGGCGCCCAGCAAGACGTCGACACGGTTCAAATCGACATAACGCCTGTCAACGATACCCCTGTGGTCAATGGACCGGGCAGTGCACTATCGGCGACCGAGCAAGTCGGATTGGCGATTGAAGGCACCGGGTTCACCGTCACCGATGTCGATGCGGCAAGTGGCACGATGACCGCCACGATCAACGTCGGCGAAGGGGTGATCACGGTTGCGGCCGGCGACTCGGGCGTTTCGATCAGCGGTGGCAACGGCACCGGAACGGTTACGATCACTGGTACGCTTAGCCAACTCGACAACTTGCTGACCGGGGCAGGCACCGGCACGATCACCTACCTGAACAGCAGCGACACGCCGAGTGCATCGACCACGATCACGGTCACGGTGAACGATGGCGGCAACACCGGTGCCGATCCGGGATTGACCGCAGACGGCACGAGCGAAGAAGATTCGGCAAACCAGACGATCAACATCACCGCCGTCAATGACGATCCAACAAACCCAGGCGGATTGCCGAGTGATCTCGCGGTGACCGAAGACGTCAGCAGTGATGTCGATCTGTCGCAAATCAATTTAAGCGACGTCGATCATGGCGGCGGCGATTTGACGGTCACGTTGACCACCGCGACCGGCGGCAACTTGTCGGCGGCAAGTGGTGGCGGAGTGACGATCGGTGGCAGCGGTAGCGGAACGCTGACGCTGACCGGATCACTCGCGGACTTGAACACCTACCTCGACACCGCCAGCAACATTCAATACCTGCACTCGACCGCGAATCTGAACGGCGACGACGCGGACACGATCACGGTCAAGGTCAACGACAATGGCAATACCGGAACCGGCGGCGGCACCGATATCAACCTGGGCACGGTGAACGTTGATATCACCGCCGTCAACGATGCCCCGGTGATTGCCGGTGGACCGGATACGCTTGGCCTGACTGAAACCAACGCTGGACTGACGGGAAGTGGTTCGTTCACGGTCAGTGACGTTGACACGACTGACAACGTCACCGCAGCAGTCGATTCGGTGAACGTTAGCGGCACTGGATCGGGCAGCGTCCCCCTCGCCTTGGACAACAGCACACTGCAAAGCTTTCTGTCAGTCACGCCAACCGCCATTCTCGATGGAACCGAGAACAGCGCTACCCTCACGTGGAATTTCAACAGCGGTAGCGAAGCATTTGATTTTCTGGCCGCTGGCGAAACCTTGATCCTGACTTACACCGTCAGCGCCACCGATGACAATGGCGTTCCACTGAGTGATACCGAAACGGTCACGGTCACGATCACCGGCAGCAACGACGCGCCCGTGATCACCGTTGCCGGAGGAGACAGCGACGCCGAAACGTTGACCGAAACCGATACCACGCTGACGTCCAGCGGTACGTTGACGGTCTCGGACTCCGACCTGACCGACATCGTGACCTCGACCGTTAGCAGTGTCGTCGCGGGCGGAACTACCACGGGACTGGGGTCTGACAATGCGGCATTGCTGGCGATGTTGACCTCGACCGCCAACGTCATCGACGGAACCGAACTCACCGACACACTGAACTGGAGTTTCAACTCAGCGGGCGAAGCGTTCGACTACCTCGCCATCGGCGAATCGCTGACGCTGACCTACACGATCACCGTCACCGACAACCAAGGGGCGACCGATACCCAAGATGTCGTGATCACGATCAACGGCACCAATGACACGCCGGATATCACCATCGAAACCGGCGACAGCGCCGCCGAGACGCTGGCCGAGAACAACGCGACGCTAACGACCACCGGCACGCTGACAACGACCGACTTGGACCTCTCCGATACGGTGGTTTCCACGGTCAGCAGCGTCGTCGCCAGCGGTGACACCACCGGATTGGGATCCAATAACGCAGCCTTGCAGGCCATGCTCAGTTCGACTGCATCGGTCCTTGATGCTTCGGAAACGTCCGAGACCTTGACGTGGACTTTCGATTCCGGCAGCGAGCATTTTGATTACCTCGCCGCGGGCGAATCGCTGACGTTGACCTACACGATCACGGTCACCGACAGCCAGGGAACCACTGACACGCAAGATGTCACGATCACGATCACCGGTGCCAACGACCTGCCTGTGATCACAGTCGAGGCGGGCGATAGCGCTGCCGAAACGCTTGTCGAAACCGACGCTGCCCTGACGACATCGGGAACGCTCACGGTCACTGACTTAAACCTGTCCGACAGCGTGACATCGACCGTCAGCGCCGTTGTTTCGAGCGGAACGACCACGGGACTGGCGTCCAACAACGCCGCCCTGCTAGCGATGTTGAGCTCAACCACCAACGTCCTCGATGGAATTGAAACCGTTGACCAACTGACATGGACGTTCATTTCGGCCAGCGAATCCTTTGACTATCTAGCCGATGGTGAGTCACTCACGCTGACCTACACGATCACCGTCACCGACAGTAATGGGGGCACGGACACCCAAGATGTCGTGATTACGATCAACGGTACGAATGACACGCCGGACGTGACGATTGGCGGGGGCAGTGCGGCCGAATCGCTCACCGAAACCGACACGACGTTAACGACATCAGGCACACTGACCGTCGATGATCTCGACTTGTCCGACAACGTGACGTCGACCGTCAGCAGTGTCGTCGCAGGCGGAACCACCACGGGACTTGCGTCCAACAATGCGGCCTTGCTGGCGATGTTGACATCGACCGCCAACGTCATCGACGGAACCGAACTCACCGACACACTGAACTGGAGTTTCAATTCCGCGGGAGAAGCGTTCGACTACCTCGCCATCGGCGAATCGCTGACGCTGACCTACACGATCACCGTCACCGACAGCCAAGGTGCAACCGATACCCAAGACGTTGTAATCACGATCAACGGTACCAATGACACGCCTGAGATTACGATCGAAACCGGCGACAGCGCCGCGGAAACGCTAGCTCAAAACCATGCGACGTTAACGACCACCGGCACGCTGACAACGACCGATTTGGACCTCTCCGATACGGTTACTTCCACGGTCAGCAGTGTTGTCGCCAGCGGTGACACCACCGGATTGGGATCCAATAACGCGGCCCTGCAGGCCATGCTGAGTTCGACCGCATCGATCCTCGATGCCTCTGAGACATCGGACACCTTGACGTGGACTTTCGATTCCGGCAGCGAGCATTTTGACTACCTCGCCGCGGGCGAATCGCTCACGCTGACCTACACCATTACGGTCACCGACAGTAATGGTGCGACGGACACCCAAGATGTCACGATCACGATCACCGGTGCCAACGACCTGCCTGTGATCACAGTCGAGGCGGGCGATAGCGTGGCCGAAACGCTGACTGAAACCGATGCTGCCCTGACGACTTCGGGAACGCTCACGGTCACCGATTTGAACCTATCCGACAGCGTCACGTCGACCGTCAGCGCCGTTGTTTCGAGCGGAACGACCACGGGACTGGCGTCCAACAACGCCGCCCTGCTGGCGATGTTGAGCTCAACCGCCAACGTCCTCGATGGAACCGAAACCGTCGACCAACTGACTTGGGCGTTCAATTCGGCCAGCGAGGCGTTTGACTATCTAGCCGATGGTGAGTCACTCACGCTGACCTACACGATCACCGTCACCGACAGTAATGGGGGCACGGACACCCAAGACATCGTGATCACGATCAACGGCACCAACGACGCACCGGTCGTTACCATCGTCGGTGGCGACAGCGCCGCGGAAAGTTTGACCGAAACGGATACCACCCTCGTGAGTTCCGGCACCCTGACGACGACCGACTTGGATCTCAGCGACCTGGTCACGTCCACGGTCAGCGGCGTGGTTGCCGGAGGTACGACAACAGGTCTGCAATCCGACGATACGGCGTTATTGGCCATGCTGACGTCCACTGCCAGCGTGATTGACGGTACTGTAACCGCCGATCAGCTGACCTGGGATTTTAATTCCGCGGGCGAGTCGTTCGACTACCTGGCGACCGGCGAATCGCTAACGCTGACCTACACGATCACGGTCACCGACAGCCAAGGAGCCACGGACACTCAAGATGTCGTGATCACGATCAACGGCACCAACGACACGCCGGACGTGACGATCGGTGGCGGCAGTGCTGCGGAATCGCTTACCGAAACCGACACGACGTTATCATCCAGCGGCACGCTTAACGTCGCTGATTTGGACTTGTCTGACAACGTGACGTCAACCGTCAGCAGTGTCGTCGCAGGCGGAACCACCACGGGACTGGCGTCTGACAATGCGGCCCTGCTCGCGATGTTGACATCGACCGCCAACGTCATCGACGGCACCGAACTCACCGACACACTGAACTGGAGTTTCAACTCAGCGGGCGAAGCGTTTGATTACCTGGCGACTGGTGAATCGCTGACCCTGACCTACACCATCACCGTCACCGACAATAATGGGGCGACCGATACCCAAGATGTCGTGATCACGATCAACGGTACCAATGACACGCCGGATATCACCATCGAAACCGGCGACAGCGCTGCCGAGACGCTGGCCGAGAACAACGCGACGCTAACGACCACCGGCACGCTGACGACGACCGACTTGGACCTCTCCGATACGGTTACTTCCACGGTCAGCAGTGTTGTCGCCAGCGGTGACACCACCGGATTGGGATCCAATAACGCGGCCCTGCAGGCCATGCTGAGTTCGACCGCATCGATCCTCGATGCCTCTGAGACATCGGACACCTTGACGTGGACTTTCGATTCCGGCAGCGAGCATTTTGATTACCTCGCCGCGGGCGAATCGCTGACGTTGACCTACACGATCACAGTCACCGACAGTAATGGTGCGACTGACACTCAAGATGTCACGATCACGATCACCGGTGCCAACGACCTGCCTGTGATCACAGTCGAGGCGGGCGATAGCGTTGCCGAGACGCTGACTGAAACCGATGCCGCGCTGACGACTTCGGGAACGCTCACGGTTACCGACTTGAACCTGTCCGACAGCGTCACGTCGACCGTCAGCGCCGTTGTTTCGAGCGGCACGACCACGGGACTGGCATCCAACAACGCCGCCCTGCTGGCGATGTTGAGCTCAACCGCCAACGTACTTGATGGAACCGAAACCGTTGACCAACTGACTTGGGCATTCAATTCGGCCAGCGAGGCGTTTGACTACCTCGCGGTCGGCGAGTCATTGACACTGACGTACACCATTACCGTCACCGACAGCCAAGGAGCCACGGACACTCAAGATGTCGTGATCACGATCAACGGCACGAATGACACACCGGACGTGACGATTGGCAGCGGAAACGCGGCCGAATCGCTTACCGAAACCGACACGACGTTAACGACATCAGGCACATTGACCGTCGATGATCTCGACTTGTCCGACAGCGTCACGTCGACCGTCAGCAGTGTCGTCGCGGGCGGAACCAACACGGGACTGGCGTCTGACAACAATGCATTGCTCGCGATGCTGACCTCGACCGCCAACGTCATCGACGGAACCGAACTCACCGACACACTGAACTGGAGTTTCAACTCCGCGGGCGAAGCGTTCGACTACCTGGCGGCTGGTGAATCGCTGACGCTGACCTACACGATCACCGTCACCGACAGCCAAGGGGCAACCGATACCCAAGATGTCGTAATCACGATCAACGGTACCAATGACACGCCGGATATCACGATTGAAACCGGCGACAGCGCCGCCGAGACGCTGGCCGAGAACAACGCGACGCTAACGACCACCGGCACGCTGACAACGACCGACTTGGACCTCTCCGATACGGTGGTTTCCACGGTCAGCAGCGTGGTCGCCAGCGGTGACACCACCGGATTGGCATCTAACAACGCGGCCTTGCAGGCCATGCTCAGTTCGACCGCATCGGTCCTTGATGCTTCGGAAACGTCCGAGACCTTGACGTGGACTTTCGATTCCGGCAGCGAGCATTTTGATTACCTCGCCGCGGGCGAATCGCTGACCCTGACCTACACGATCACGGTCACCGACAGTAATGGTGCGACTGACACCCAAGATGTCACGATCACGATCACCGGTGCCAACGACCTGCCTGTGATCACAGTCGAGGCGGGCGATAGCGCTGCCGAAACGCTTGTCGAAACCGATGCTGCCCTGACGACTTCGGGAACGCTCACGGTCACCGATTTAAACCTGTCCGACAGCGTGACGTCGACCGTCAGCGCCGTTGTTTCGAGCGGAACGACCACGGGACTGGCGTCCAACAACGCCGCCCTGCTGGCGATGTTGAGCTCAACCGCCAACGTCCTCGATGGAACCGAAACCGTTGACGAACTGACTTGGGCGTTCAATTCGGCGGGCGAAGCGTTTGATTACCTTGCGGCTGGCGAATCGCTGACGCTGACCTACACCATTACCGTCACCGACAGCCAAGGTACCACGGACACTCAAGATGTCGTAATCACGATCAACGGCACCAACGACACGCCGGACGTGACGATTGGCGGTGGCAGTGCGGCCGAATCGCTTACCGAAACCGACACGACGTTAACGACATCAGGCACACTGACCGTCGATGATCTTGACTTGTCCGACAGCGTCACATCGACCGTCAGCAGTGTCGTCGCGGGCGGAACTACCACGGGACTTGCGTCCAACAACATTGCCCTGCTCGCGATGCTGACCTCGACCGCCAACGTCATCGACGGAACTGAACTCACCGACACACTGACCTGGAATTTCAACTCCGCGGGCGAAGCGTTCGACTACCTCGCCATCGGCGAATCGCTGACGCTGACCTACACGATCACCGTCACCGACAGCCAAGGGGCGACCGATACCCAAGATGTCGTGATCACGATCAACGGTACCAATGACACGCCGGATATCACGATTGAAACCGGCGACAGCGCCGCCGAGACGCTGGCCGAGAACAACGCGACATTGACGACCACCGGCACGCTGACAACGACCGACTTGGATCTTTCCGATACGGTGGTTTCCACGGTCAGCAGTGTTGTCGCCAGCGGTGACACCACCGGATTGGCATCTAACAACGCGGCCCTGCAGGCCATGCTGAGTTCAACCGCATCGGTCCTCGATGCCTCCGAAACGTCGGATACCCTGACCTGGACTTTCGATTCCGGCAGCGAGCATTTTGATTACCTCGCCGCGGGCGAATCGCTCACGCTGACCTACACCATTACGGTCACCGACAACCATGGTGCGACCGATACGCAAGATGTCACGATCACGATCACCGGTGCCAACGACCTACCTGTGATCACTGTTGAGGCGGGCGATAGCGTGGCCGAAACGCTGACTGAAACCGATGCTGCCCTGACGACTTCGGGAACGCTCACCGTTACCGATTTGAATCTATCCGACAGCGTCACGTCGACCGTCAGCGCCGTTGTTTCGAGCGGGACGACCACGGGCCTGGCGTCCAACAACGCCGCCCTGCTAGCGATGTTGAGCTCAACCTCCAACGTCCTCGATGGAACTGAAACCGTTGACGAACTGACTTGGGCGTTCAATTCGGCCAGCGAATCCTTTGACTATCTAGCCGATGGTGAGTCACTCACGCTGACCTACACGATCACCGTCACCGACAGTAATGGGGGCACGGACACCCAAGACATCGTGATCACGATCAACGGCACCAATGACACGCCCGACATGACGATTGGCAGCGGAAGCGCAGCCGAAACAATCACCGAAACCGACACGACATTATCATCTAGCGGCACGCTTAGCGTCGCCGATTTGGACTTGTCTGACAACGTGACGTCAACCGTCAGCAGTGTCGTTGCAGGCGGATCCACCACGGGACTGGCGTCCAACAATGCGGCCTTGCTAGCGATGCTGACATCGACGCCCAATGTGATTGACGGCACCGAACTCACCGACACACTGAACTGGAATTTCGACTCTGCCAGCGAGTCGTTCGACTACCTCGCGGCCGGCGAGTCGCTTACGCTGACCTACACCATCACCGTCACCGACAGCCAAGGGGCGACCGATACCCAAGATGTCGTGATCACGATCAACGGCACCAACGACACACCGGCGATCACAGGCGGTCCGGCGACAGCGACACTGACGGAAACCGATGCAGGATTGAGCGGCAGCGGATCATTAACGGTGACGGATCTGGATAGGTCGGATGTGGTGGCGTCGTCGGTTGACAACGTCGTGGTCAGTGGGACGGGGGCGGGCAGCGTCCCGGCCGCGCTCAACAATGCGGTGCTACAGAGCTTCCTGTCCGTCACACCCGGCACGATTCTCGATGGGACGCAGTCCAGCGGTACTTTATCCTGGGATTTCGACAGCAGTGGCGAGGCCTTTGACTTTCTAAACTCAGGCGACACACTGATCCTCACGTATACGGTTAGTGTCACCGACGATGATGGGACGCCGCTGAGTGACAGTGAGACAGTCACGATCACGATCACGGGAACCAATGATGGTCCGATCGCCGTGGTCGATAATGCCACCGCCGTCGAAGCGAGTGGAGATCTCAATGCAACCCCGGGCATCAATCCAAGTGGAAACGTGCTCGCGAATGATACCGATCTGGATGATGGAGACAGCAAGGTTGTCACTGGAGTCGTCGCAGGGATGGCTGGCAGTGCGGCAGGTTCCGTCGGCGTTACTGTTGACGGCCAATACGGGCGTGTGACGATTCAGGCTGACGGAAGTTATGTCTACAACGTCGACAACGACAACGCGGCGGTCGAAGCACTGCGTACCGCGGCGGATACGCTCGACGATGTGTTCACTTATACGATGGTGGACGCTGAAGGAGCCGAGTCAACAGCGCAGATCACGGTTACCATCCAAGGTGCCAACGACGCACCTCGCGACTTGACCGCCACCGGCATGAACATTGACGAGAACTCGGCCAATGGCCAGCTTGTCGGCACAATCGCAACGGAAGACGTCGATACGGACGACACCGCCACGTATCAGCTGAGCGATGATGCGGGCGGGCGGTTCACGATCGATAATTTGGGTAACCTTCGGGTCTTGGATTCGAGCCAACTGAATTATGAGAGCGACACGTCGCACGACATTGTGGTGGAAGTCACCGACGGTGCGGGAACCACTGTC